>PLDT01000373.1:0-31291 GCA_003136255.1 Actinomycetota bacterium | reverse complement strand
AGTTCCAGGCCGTCGCCCTGCTGTTGCGGGACGAGCGCGCCCGCGTTCGCGCGGCGGCCGGAAGCGACAGTCGTCGGGCCGACCAGCTCAAGAGCCTGGACGGCATCGCGACCATCCTCGCGACGACCGCCGTCCAGGACGCCGGGCTACTGGCGCTGCTCGCCGAGGGCTCCCCCGTCTCCGACGCGGCCAGGTCGCTCAAGCGGGAAATGCTTCGGGACCTCGGCATCGCGCCGGCGCCCGAAGAGATCGCGCCGGCGGAGACCGCTACAGCTTCCGCCGGCTCGGAGCGGCGGGTCGTGCCGCAGTCGGTGATCTCCCGGCAACTGGCGAACCCCTTCCTCGCCCCCGACTTCTCCGCCGCTCCGCAGGCCATCTCCCGTCCGCGCCGCCTGGCCAACTGGGAACTGCTCGGCCCGCTGCTGAGTTCCTTCGAGCGCGCCGGCGGGGGTGCCCCGGCCTGTATGGCGCTGCCGGCGCCGACGGCACGGTTCACCCCGGCGGGCCTGGAACTGATGCTGCACCAGGGGCAGGTGGTCGCCGCGGCCGCTGCCGGTCACCGGACGTTCCTGCTCGCCGACGAGCCAGGCCTGGGCAAGACGGCCGAGGCGCTGCTCGCCGCGGAAGCAGCGAACGCCTACCCGCTGCTCGTCGTCGTGCCGAGCGTGGTCAAGACCAACTGGGCCCGTGAGGCGGCCCGCTGGACTCCCCACCGTCCGGTCACCGTGGTGCAGGGCGACGGCGAGGCGGTCGACGGCTTCGCCGATATCGTCGTGCTCAACTACGAGGTGCTCGACCGTCACATGGGCTGGCTCGGCAACTTCGACTTCCGCGGCATGGTCGTGGACGAGGCCCACTTCATCAAGAACAAGACCTCGCAGCGCTCGCAGCGCGTCCTCGCGCTCTCCGAGCGCATCCGGTCCCGTGCGACGCGGCCGCTGCTGATGGCGTTGACCGGTACCCCGCTGATCAACGACATCGACGACTTCCGGGCGATCTGGCAGTTCCTCGGCTGGATCGACGACAGCAAGCCCCTCGGCGAGCTAATGGACGCGCTTGAGGACACCGGCCTGACGCCCGCCGACCGGGGCTTCTACGCCGCGGCGCGCCAGTGCGTGATCGACCGCGGCATCGTGCGCCGCCGCAAGCTCGACGTGGCCGCCGACATCCCCGCCCGCCGTATCGCCGACCTCCCGGTTGAGCTGGACGAACAGGTCGGCCGGTCGATCCGGGCGGCAGAACGGGCCCTGGCCGGCCGGATGGTGGCACGGTACGAGACCGCGCTCACGGACCGATCCTCCGACGTCGGCGTCGACGGCATCGACCACGACCTCGTCCGCCGGGTGGCCCGGTGGGAGCTGAAGGAGGCCACGACCGCGCAGTCCCCCGACAACGTGTTCACCATGATGCGACGCATCGGCCAGGCGAAAGCCGAACTGGCCGCGGACTACGCGACGCAGCTGGCCCGCAGCGCCGGCAAGGTCGTCTTCTTCGCCAAGCACGTCGACGTGATGGACGCCGCCGAGGCGATGTTCGCCCGGCAAGGGGTGCGCTTCTCGTCGATCCGCGGCGGCCAGACGCCCACGGTGCGGCAGGCGAACGTCGACGCCTTCGTGAACGACCCGGACGTCGCGGTCGCGGTGTGCTCGCTGACCGCGGCTGGCGTGGGCCTGAATCTGCAGGTCGCCTCGAACATCGTGCTGGCCGAACTGTCCTGGACCGACGCGGAGCAGACCCAGGCCATCGACCGCAGCCACCGCATCGGGCAGGCCGAACCAGTCACCGCGTGGCGCATCATCGCCGCGCAGACCATCGATGCCCGGATCGCCGCGCTGATCGACGGCAAGGCGGGGCTGGCCGCCCGGGCGCTGGACGGGGCGGACCAGGAGGCCTCCTCGCCGGGCGACGTGCAGCTCGAGGCGCTGGTCGCATTGCTGACCGATACGCTGCGGGCGTCCTTGGTAAATGGCTACGCCCTGGGCTCCTGACCGTCAGGATTCCCCAGGCGAGACTCGAGCATCAAGAGGAAAGGGCTGGCCGTCTCATGGCTGACGCACTGCCGGAATCGACTCTCGCAGCGCTGGACGATCCGTTCGCGCAGCTGACCGGGCCGCTGGCCAGCGCCATCCGGCTGGACTTCGAGGTCGTCGACTCAGCCCGGCTCACCCCGCACATGCAGCGGCTCAGGCTGACGGCGCCGCAGCTCGATGGGTTCGGCTACCTGCCCGGCCAGGATGTCATGCTGCTCGTGGCGGCCGAAGGTAACCGCCCGGTACGGCGGCGGTACACGATCCGGCAGCTTGACGCGGCCGAGCGGCTCCTCACGCTCGACATCGTGCTGCACGGCGACGGTCCCGGCGAGCGCTGGGTGCGGTCGGCCCGGCCCGGCGACAAGATCGAGGGCATCGGGCCGCGCGGGAAGATCACCACGTCAGCCACGGCCGACTGGCACCTGTTCATCGGTGATGAGTCGGCGCTGCCCGCGACGTTCGCGATGACCGAGGCGCTGCCGCCCGACCGCCCGGCCACGCTCATCCTCGAGATCCCCGAGGAGAGCGACGAGCAGGACCCAGATGCCGTGGCGAGTACCCGCATCACCTGGCTGCACCGCCTCGGCGCGCCCGCCGGTGACCCGTCGGCCCTCGCCGCCGAGACCGCCGAGATCGAACTGCCGCCCGGCCGCGGCCACGCCTACCTGTTCGGCGAGGCGAAGGTGGTGTCCCGGTTGCGGGAGGTCCTGGCCGAGCGAGGTCTCGGCCAGGACCAGATGTCACCCAAGGCCTACTGGGGCCGTGGCCGCGCCAACGCCAGCCACGGCGAGCCCGCCCGGGACGCCTAGCCAGACCCCGCTCACGGCTTGATGTCCCATTGCTGGCAGGTGTTGTCGAGCTGGGCCCACTGGCGAACCGTGGTCCCGTTGGCGGTTTCGCAGTCCTCCGCGTCCAGGACCATTCCGTTGGCGACGTTGCTGATGGTGTAGTGGCTCCCCGCGGGGGTGACGTTCCACTCCTGGCAGAGGTTGTGCAGCGAGGACCACAGGTCGGTGAGGGTGCCGTCTGCGGTCCCGCAGTTTACCGAGTCGAGGACCTGGCCGCTGTTGACGTTGGTGATGATGTAGCGGCCGTTGCCCGCGCTGGTGAACCTCCACCGCTGGCAGCTCGTGTCGGCCGAGGACAGTTCGATGCCGGTGCCGTCGGCGGTCGCGCAACCCGCCGGTGCCACGTCCGTGCCGCTGTTGACGTTGGTGATGGTGTAGGGGCTGCCGGTCGCCGGGAAGCCGGCGGCGACCGGCTGGTAGCCGACCGCGACGATGTTGGCTTGCACGGCGGCGTCGGCCGCGTCGGACGGATAGCCGGCGGTGATGACGCCTTCGAAGAAGGACCCGTCGGACTCGTTGCTGTTGTCGCCGCCGGTGCCCAGGATGACGGCGCCCTCCTGGTGCATCGGGGTGTATCCGCCGATGTCAGGAAGTGGCCCGTTGTACTCGGTGGTCAGGCTGCCCGACTGCGCGTTCGCGTCCTTGATCGCGTAGGTCGTCGTGCCGTTGTTCTTTAGCATGGCGGTCACGAACGTGCTGGAGTTGCCCCGGTTGCCGGGGTCGGAGCCGTTGCCCCCCGCGAAGAGCCCATTCTCCATGTCCGCCTGGTCCCAGGGCCCGGACCCGGTACAGGGCGTGAACCAGCACTCGGTGCCGAAGTTGATCGCATCCATGTGGCCATTGCCGTTGTCGGTGCCGGACGTCTCGGCGTTGCCGAAGTCGAAGCAGCACAAGGCGTCCACGTGCGTGCCGCTGGTCACCATGTAAGCGCCCTGCGGCTGGCTGCCGACCGGGACGCCCCGCGTGACATCGTTGCGGTAGCCGACGCCGGCCTGCACCGAGACGCCGTAGACCTGGTGGCCGCCGATCGTGACCGGCAGCGCGTTGGCGATCGCGGCGGCATCCGGCCCGCCGTTCCCGCCGATCGGCCCCACGCCGAGGTCGTTGTGGTCAGGGCTCTGGTCGTAGATCCTCGTGATGGTGCACACCGTGCCCGCGCAGAAGGAGTTCTGGGCAGCGGCGTCGGCGTAGCCGCCCGTTTCCAGCACGCCGATGTCGGCTGTCTTGCCGTCCGACGCGCGCGTGACCTGGTAGAGCGGACCGCGGTAAGTCCGGTACAGCGCGCGCACCGTGCTGTAAGCGGCGACGCAGGGGGTACCTCCCGCGGCGTAGATGTCACAGGGCCGCGCGGAGGAGGCGAGAGCGGCGGCCTGCGCCGACCCTGCCGTGCCGGGAGTGCCGGCCAACGCGGCCAGGACAACCGCGGCCACGGTACCCGCACTCCACAGTGCTTTTCTCAGACTCAGAAATCGCTTCTGGACCATGGGAGCCATCTCCGGAGCCGGCTCTAGGCGACGACGCCGCGGATGCCACACCGGGCGCGAGCGGTCATGATTGTTAACGCTAACAACCCACGAGAACCACCAATATCCAACTAAACGGGGGAGGGTGTCAAGGTGCTCGCGACGCGGCTCCGCTTAACTTCGCCGGGATCACCGACCCGGCGTCTCCGGCGAGCAGCTGCTGCGGAATCTGACCGAAGGTGTAGCGGGCCGGCCCGGGCCCCGGGACGAGGGTGAACGACCAGATGACGTCATACCGGTTTCCCGGCCACTTCCGCGGGATGACGGTTCCGTCGACGACCGGCAACGAGGACGCGATCACCGGAATGTGGCTGTGCTCCCAGCAGATGAGCACGACCCCGGAGGAGCTGCGCACCAGGCTGTCGGCTAGCTGCTGCTCCTGACCCTGGGCGAACTGGGTCGCTACCGGCAGCCCCAGCTGCTCGCTGAGACCCTGAATGGTCTGGTAAGACCGGTGCGCGGCCGTCTTGCCTGGATGCCCCCAGGAGGGCGCCACCAGCACCGTCGGACTCCGCAAGCCAGCCCGCATCGGACCGAACTCCGGATGGAACAGGGCGGCGAGGGCACCAGAGCGCTGCCATCCGCGCGGCAACAGCGAATGCTCGTTCTGGCCGCCCTCAAAGTCAACGCCAGACGACGGCGGCTTAAGCGGCTTCTCCGCATGCCGGATGATGTAGATGACTTCGGGCGACACGTTCACGTCGTAAACGTAAGGCATGACGTGGGGCTTGATCACCACCGGCTGGGCCGGCGAGGCCCGGGACCAGTGCTACCGAGGCCGGCAGCTGCCGGAGCTTGCTCACCGGGTGCCACGCCGCGGTCCGGTACGGTCCCGAGAGCTCCTGACCATCAAGCCGCAGCGGGACGCCGGCCCGAGACGAACGCCATCGTGGCGCAGCTGCGTCGCGGACGGTAATGTGCCTCATGGGCGCACAAAACCGCGCCAGCCCGCCGCTTCCTGGTTTTCTCGCGGTCTGTGGTGAGACCCAAGATCCTGGGAACCGCGGGCTGGCGCGCAGCCACGGTATGGGGCTTGCGAAGGTCAAAGAAGGGACCATCCCATACCTTGGATGAGTTTTCCCTGCCTAGTATTTCTGGATGACGGCCCAGGTTTTCGGGAATGCGGGGCTCAGGTCGCAGTGGCCGGGAGCGACGCCTGCGTCCAAGAGGTTCCAGAAGTCTGAGCCGACTGCTGGCATTGCCGCTGGCGAGCCACCTTGCTGTATATAGTACATTTCCTGTCCGTGAGTGGCCATGGCGGCGTCAGTCGCCGAGTAATACGGGTAACCAATATCTTGGTAGCAGGCGCTCCAGGCCGAGAGAAACCAGGGCTTGCCGATTTTTTTGCAGTAACTGGTGAACTTCCCGATGGCCTGGTACAGGTCATCACTGGAGTTGATCTCGATGTCGCACGTGGCATTCGCGGGATCCGAGACGATGTTCTGCCACGGTATGCCGGAGCTGGTTGCGCCATTAAGATGCGAGAATCCGCCGGTGCTGATGAGGATGCGCGGCGCGAGGGCCTTCCATTCGGTTTCGGTTCGATGGAAGAAGGCTTGCATATCAGCCGCGGTGCCGCTCGTCCCAGCGGGGCAGCCTGAATCTGTTTCGCCCGGGTAGCAGATCTCGCCGAATATCTCGACCATGGCGATAGTCGGATCATTCTTATATTGCACACCGGTAACCGAGTTCGTGCGATTCGCGATGAAGTTAAGATAGTTTCCCCAGTCGGTTGTCGTTGCCGTGTGGCCGGCCGCTTGAAGGGACTGGCCGTACTCACTCAGATTAAGAATGACATGGAGCCCGGCCTGCCTCGCGGCCGCGATGAACTTGTCCACCCTCGTCCATGTCGCCGATGACATGGTATCTGATAGAGTGTGGTATTCCGTGTCGAACTCGACGAGTTCCAGCGTATTAATCTTGCCTTCCTGAGCCAGCGATATTTCCGCTGAAGGCTGATCGTAAGCGCCGTAGGCGGTTGCCCCGTGGATAACGTAGGGCTGACCGTTTAGGCAGAGCTGGGTGCCGCAGACCTGGACGAAGCCGGTGCTGGTGGCGGCAACTGAGTGCAGGGCCGTGGTGGCCGCGCTGGCGGGCCCGCCGAGTGACGTTATGAGCGCCACCGCGGATGCCATGGCCACAGCCGTTGCCGAACTCCTGGACAGGATCCTGCCCGGACCCTTTCGGGTCATATTCGCTGCCTTGGCGAGTGCCTTGATGAGCGTCACGGGACTCTTACCCCTATTCTGCTAATTTTCCGTACGCTCACCAGTTTCTGCGATTAACCGACTACCCGTTAGAGTCAAACAGCCCGAGTTGGGCAGGGCAGGTCATAGTGCCCATTCTTAGGACCTATTACTACAGCCGCGGCTGCTAACCTCGCCCAGGGCTCGGGCGTGTTCCTGAGTTATCCCGTTTTCTGCAGTATGTGATTAACAGGATGAAATCGCACTGTTCATGGACGCGGGCATGCCGTCTGATCATGTAGGTCTTTGAGGTCTGCATGAACGAGGTGTGGCATGCCCGCAGGGTCATTGTCGCCCGTGGCTGCGCGCGCAGTCGAGTCCGGTCCCGGCCCACCGGGCACCGGATGAGAAGACGATGCGGGTCGTGCTGGACCGTCTTGACCCGCGGCCCTGGCCCAGGCCGAGGCCCGGGTCGAGGCCCAGGCCAGGGCCCGGGCCCTGGCCCGGGCCGAAGTCTCAGGACTGATCGGCAACCTCGGCCGGCACGTGCTGGCCAGCCTGCTACCCGCTATGCCTTGTACACCGATTCCTTGGCGCATTTGAAATAGGAAAATTGGTTAAACTGTACGCCGCCTTCTCCTTACGGTCAGATAGTTCCGTTACGGGAGTACGCAATCAAGATCGGCACAGCGCCGCAATATGGCATGAGGTGAGGGCACCTAGGTACGGAGTACATGAAAGGGAAATTACACCCTAAGACACGGTGGCCTGTGGCTCGAGTAGACAGGCCGATCGCACATGCCGTACTGTTCATCCGTGGCTTTTCTGATTACCGCTGCTTCGGCGGTCCCCTCGTGGAGTCGGCTTCCCCATCAACGCCGCCGCCATGCCGCCACGCTTCGCGCCGGGCGCCGCCCGTAACGACTCCCATCAAGTAAATCTGTATGGGAAATTCAGAACTTCTGAGCTGCGTCGATACTGCTGGCGAGTCCGGTGACCAAGTTCCTGTTAACTCCTAGTCAGGTTCGGTAAAGGGGGGATTGCATTGCGTTTGCTTTCGCCTGCCCCGAAGCGGATCGCGGTATCCGGGGCTGTCATTGTCATATGCCTTGTTGCGCAACTAATCTTGCTGACCGGCAGCCGACTGACGGGGCGTCACCGCCCCGCGACCAGGCAGCGGGAGCGGCCCGCCACGGCCACCAGGCAGGCACCTGTGACCGTCTCGCTGGACCGGGCAGCGGTGTCATGAGCGACACTGTCATAACCTCCCAGGGCACCTGGGCCGGCGTCACGGTCGTGATGCCGGCCTACCGCGAGGAGGCCAGCCTGACGGGCACGGTCGAGGACATGCTCGGCACGCTAGCCGGGATCGGGGAACAGCACGTCGTCGTGATCGTCAACGACGGGAGCGGCGACCGGACCGGCGAGATCGCGGACGACCTCGCGGCCCGCTACCCCGGCCGAGTGCGCGTCGTGCACCACGAGGTCAACAAGGGCTACGGCGCGGCCATGCGCACCGGGATCGCGGCCGCGCTTGAGCATACGGACTCCGCATGGCTGTTCCTCACCGACTCCGACGGCCAGTTCCGCGGCGAGCAACTCCCAGAGTTCCTCTCCGCGGCCCGGGCGGAGCGGGCGGACGCGGTGATCGGCTTCCGGCCGCGCCGGGCCGACCCGATGATGCGCAAGGTCAACGCCTGGCTCTGGACGCAGGCGAGCCGGATCCTCCTTGGCGTGGATGCCAGGGACATGGACTGCGCCTACAAGCTGATCGGCCGCCGGGTGCTCGATGGCGTGGCCCTGCACGGCGACGCCGCGCTCATCTCCCCCGAGATCCTGATGCGGATCCAGGGCCGGGGCGCCCGCATCCTGCAGCGGCCGGTCAACCACTACCCCAGGCTGCACGGCGAGCAGAGTGGCGCCAAACTGTCGGTCATTCTCCTCTCGCTGGCCGGGCTGCTCGGCCTGTGGCGGGAACGGGTGAACGGCATGCTGCCCAGGCGCATGCGCCGGGCGGTCACCCGCCTACGCACCTCACTGATCCCGCGCGCCTCAGCTACCAGAGATGCTGGGCCGACGTGACACTGCTCATCGAGCTCGCCCTGGTTATCGCGATCTGAAGGGAGGCTGGCTTTGGAGCGAGCGCAGACGCCGGTGCAAGATATGCCACGGCCCGTTCTGGATGGTCAGGCCAGAAAGCGGCGGTGGCCCGCCAGTCGCGCGACCACGATCGTGACGGCGGCGGCCGCTGTCCTTTCGATTCTTGCTTACCTGCACTTTTACCCGAACGGGCAAACAACGGCCTACATGGACTCGCGGTCACACCTGATGATCGCGCGCCGGGTGATTTTCGCCGACACCCCCGGTGCCGGGCAGCTGGGGGCAGTGTGGCTGCCGTTGCCGCACATCCTGATGCTGCCACTGGTCTGGGACGGGTGGGCGTTCTATAGCGGGTTCGCCGGCAGCATCGTGATGATGGCGTCCTACGTGCTCCTGACGGTGCTGGCCTACAAGTACACCTGGCACCTGACCGGACGTCGCACCGCCGCCGCGGTCACCGCGACCGTGATCGCGCTGAACCCGAACATGCTGTACATGCAGTCCACGGCCATGACCGAACTGCTCATGTTCGCGACGATGATGGGCGCCGTTTACGGCGTGCTGCGCTGGGTGCAGACCGACCTGGACGACCGGCTGCATGTCATCTACCTGCTTGGCGGCGGGGCGAGCATGCTGGCGTGCGCGCTGACCAGGTACGAGGGGTGGACGTTTGCGGTGACGCTCACCGGGGTGGTGGCGTACTGCGCGCTGTTCAAGCACGGCATCCGGCGTGGGCTGCGGCGGGACTCGCTACGCCGCAACTGGCACCTGACCGAGGGCCAGACGTTGGGCTTCGGGATCCTGGGCGCGACCGGGCCGCTGGCCTGGATGGCCTGGAACTGGACGATAGAAGGCAGTCCGCTGGCCTTCCAGACCGGCCAGTACGCCAAGCCGTCCAACTGGGTGGGCTCGGGTGAGAAGGCGGTCCACCACTGGTGGATCGCGCTGCGCACCTACGAGATCGCGACGGTGGACACCGTCACCCTTCCGGTCGCAGGCCTCGCACTGGCGGGCCTGGCGCTGTACCTGTGGCGCAAGCGGCTGTCGCCCGAGTCGGTGCCTCTGCTGTCGCTGCTGGTGATGTTCCCGATGTACGTGGTGACGCTCGACACGGGGCAGCGCCCACTGCACGTGTGGGAGTACTACCACAGCTTCTACAACGTCCGGTTCGGCCTGGTGATGGTGCTTCCGGCGGCGCTGCTGGCCGGGTACCTGGTCGCGGAGGCGATGGACCTCGTGGCCCGCCTGGGCCGCCGCTGGCAGCCTTTCGGCATCGCCCTGCCGCTCATCGTCATCGGCCTGATCACCTTGTCCAGCGCCGCGGCCCTGCGCACCGGGGACATCGTCACGCTCGAGGAGCCGCTGGCCGCGGATGCCGCGCCCAGCGCCATGCAGGCCACCGCCGCCGCTGACTGGCTCCGCACACACTATGACGGTGGCCTGCTGCTCATGGAGTCCTACGGCAACGAGGAAGTCGTTTTCGCCTCGCACGTCCCGTTCCAGGACGAGGTGTACGAGGGCAGCTACCGGATCTGGAGCCCGGCCCTCGCGCACCCTGGCTACCACGAGATCGCCTGGGTCGTCATGCGCGACAGCTCCCAGGACGAGGTGTATACAGCGTTGCGCGCTTCGATCGTCCGGTACGGCTACCGGCTGGCCTGGACTAACCACGACTACCTGATCTACCGGTGGGGCGGGACCGCCGCCCAGCTCGCCGCCAACGCGAGGCTGGGCAGCGGCGGCGCAGGCACCGCCCGGACCGCCGCACTGGCCAGGGGAGGCAACTGATGCGACCCGAGGTGGCCGTACCCGTGGACGACCGACTCACGCAACCCCCGGCGACGACTCGGCGGCAGCCCGCGGCCCTCCGCCGGGACACTGCCGCGACCGTGCTCTCGCGCCCGCAGCAGGCGTTCATCGCCGCGCTCCTGCTCGGACTCGCGGCCGAGGCGCTCTGGTTCGGGTGGCATTCGGCCCTGGTCACGCTGGTGGCGGCATGCGAGGCCTTCTACTTCGCGTTCGTCGGCTTCAAGATGCTGACTGCGGTCGCCTCCTTCCTGCCGACTCGGGGCGGGCGCGGCGACCTGCCCTCGGCCAGTGACCCTGACCTGCCGACCTTCACGATCTTCCTGCCGAACGTCAAGGAGAAGCCGCACGTCCTGCGGGGCCTACTGAAGTCCATGGCGACGCTGGACTACCCGGCGGACAAACTCCAGGTCATGCTCCTGGTGGAGCACTGGGACACGGAGACCCTCCGGCTCTTCGGGGCAGACGGCTCGGGCGTGCGCGCGGACGGCGAGCGGATCCGCCTGGCCCCGAACGTCGAGGTGTGCGCGTCGATCCCGGGTGCCCCGGGCACCAAGCCGGCCGCCTGCGACTTCGGCCTGCACCGGGCATGGGGCGACTACACGGTCATCTTCGACAGCGAGGACAGCCCTGACCCGAAGATGCTGCTGAAGGCCGTCCGCGACTTCCGCGCCGCCCCGCCGTCCGTCGCCTGCCTGCAGGCGCGGCTGCTGTTCTGGAACATCCTCGGCGGCCAGCTCCGATCGCGACGCTGGCAGGCCGCGTTCGTGACGCGCATGTACTTCGTCGAGTACGTGGTGCACTTTCAGTTCGTGCTGCGCGGCCTGGCGCGACTCGGCCTGATCCCGCCGCTCGGCGGCACGTCGAACATCTTCGTGACCGACGTGCTCCGCGAGATCGCCATCTCCACCGACGAGCTGGTGAAGGGTGGCATCGAGCGCGAGACCGCCGAGCAGATGGTGGCGGCGTGGGATCCCTGGTGCGTTGCCGAGGACGCCGACATCGCCGGATGGCTGGCCCGCGGCGGCTACCAGGTCGAGATGATCCCCGACTCCTGGACGCTGGAGGAGGCCCCGCATAGCCTGGCGAAATCGGCCAGGCAGCGGGCCAGGTGGGGAAAGGGCTACGCCCAGGCCGGCGCGGTGCAGTCCCGGCACCCGATCCGGGCGGCGCGGCAGATGGGGCTGGCCCCGCTGGCCGCCTACACGCTGATGACGATCGGTACCCCGCTATCGCTGATGCTCAACCCCGTCTTCTGGGGCCTGACCTTCGCGTACCTGTTGACCCACTCGGCGTTCATCCACGCGCTGTTCCCCGCGCCGGTGTTCTACCTAGGCTTCGTCACCGCGATCTGCGGCAACTACCTCCTGTTCTACCTGCAGGTGCTGGCGTGCCTCGCCGACCGCGAGCCGGGGCTGGTGAAGTACATGCTCGCCCTCGGACCCTGGTGGCTATTCACCAGCTACTCGATGTGGAAGGGCGTCTTGGAGCTGTTCGTCCCCAAGCTGCGATTCCACTGGCACCTCACCGAGCACGGGATCGAGGACCCGGCTACGGCACGCCGCGAGATCCAGCGCCGCCACCTGCTGATGTCCGCCCGCGCGCACAAGTTACGCTAGTCCTGCGCCAGGGCAACCGGGCGCAGAACATGCACCATCCCAGTGGCACCGCCAGGACCCGGAAGACGGCCCGCTGTCGGCCTATGACTACGCATGACAGCTCGATTTCGTCAGCCTTGACGTCGTCCATTACGCGGAGATCCCCCACCCGTTCTACGACCCGCAGGCCGGGATCACCTCAGGGCACCTTCACGATTCCCACCGACCCGTCCCAGGTGCCTGGCAGCTACTACCGACGACCAGTCCCGTTTCGTCTACCAGACCCTCGCCGGTGACGGCTCGATCGTCGCCTGGGTCCGGTTCCAGACGAACTCCTGGCCCGGGGCCAAGACGGGCCTGATGATCCGGCCGTCGACGGCGCCCGGAGCGGCCTGGGTGGGACGCCCCGGGCGCCGGATATGCCGTCCGCTACCCGGCCGCCGCCGGGACCGGTTGCGACGTCAACGGCTGCCTGATGGGTCAGGAGGTGACCACCGCGGTGAAGACCACGGTGGACAGCGCGCCCGTGTTGTGCGAGGTGACGGCGAGGCCCTCCAGGTCCGCGCCGGCGAGGCTCGGCAGCGTTGCCGTCGAGCCCGCTATCGGCGTCCAGTTGATCCCGTCGGTTGAGGTCGCGGCGGTGAATGTCGTTCCGCTCCGGGTGATCTGCAGGTAGATGGGCAGTTGTGGTGCCCCCGTGATCGCCTCCTGCACGGAATTGTCTCCCTCGGCGTCCCGCGACTGGACGACGACCCCGTTGCCGGGTGTCACGTACACGGCGTAGTACGCGTCACCCGGGTCAGTCGAGGCCCGGATCATCACCCCGGCCTTCGCCCACGGGTCGGACGCGGTCTGCGAGGTCACCTCGGCACTGACCGTGCCGTCCCCCTCCATCGTCTGCCACACGTAGTGGAACGAGTCGGAAAGTCCCCAGATGTCGCTGCCGCCACCGGTCACCGTCCACGTGCTCCCGGACAGACTCTGCCCGCCGGGCCCCGGGGTCACCTGGCCGATGTCGGCGCAGTTCCACCCGGTCGGGCACAGCCCCGGGGGCTCGAACTCGCCAGGCGTTAGGGTGACGGTGTCCAGCGTGACCGTCGAGCCGGCGTTCACGTTATGCGACGTTATCGCGAAGCCGGCCAGCAGTGACCCGGGCATGCTGAGTACCTGCGTCGAGCCGGGGATCGCGGTCCACGTGTTCCCGTCCGGCGATGTGTAGGCCGTGTAGTAGGTCTGCGGGTCGTTCCCGGTCGAGGTATACCGGCCGACCATGAGATAGGCGGGCACCGCTCCCGCGACCTGCACCTGGGAGCTCTCGCCGCCCTGGGTGGAGCGCCACTGGACCGCGATCCCGTTGCCCGGGGTGACGAACACCGCGTAGTACGGCGATCCGGGGTCGGTGCTCTGCCGGATCATCGGCCCCGCCTTCGCCCACGGGTCGGTCGCCGTCTGCGCGGTTATGTGCACGCTCATGGTGCCGTCGGCCGACAGCGTCTGAGCGACGAAGTGGAACGAGTCAGCCGTTCCCCAGATGTCGCCGCCGCCGCCGACCTCGTTCCAGGTGCCGGAGCTGGTGAGCTGGTCCTGCCCGGCGGGCGTCGGGTCGCCGATGTCGGTGCAGGTCCAGGCGTCCGGGCAGATGGCTGGCGGCGGCTGGGAGCCGGGCAGCGAAGCCAGGTTGTCCACGACCGCCGTGGAGGTCTGGCTCGAGTTATAGGAGTCCGTCGCAATGCCGGCGACCAGCGGCCCGGGCAGGTTGAGCGCCACGGTCGAACCAGGGACGACCGTCCAGTTCACCCCGTCGGAGGAAAAGTAGGCCGTGTAGTAGACAATCCCGCGCGCGACGTCGGTGTACCGGGAGGCGAGCACGTAGACAGGCGTGGCGGAGACGGCGGAGTCGGTAACCTGAGCTGTCGTCCCGGCCTCCGCTGACCGCCACTGCACCGCGAGCCCCTCGGACGGGGTGACGAAGACCCCGTAGTAGGGGGCCTGCGGGTCGTTCGCGCCGGACCGGATCATGACGCCCGTCTTCATCCACGGGCCGCCCGCGTGGGTCTGGGACACGACGCGGGCGCTGACCGTCCCGTCGCCGTTGGCGGAGTTAATCGCATTCTGCGGGAAGCTCTGAGACATGAACCGGAAGCTGTCGTACACCCCCCACATGTCCGATCCGCTGGCCTGGATCGTCCACGTGCCGGACACGCCACCGCTCTGGTTCTGGTCCAGGTACAACTGGTTGCCTGGTAGCAGATCGGTTCCGACGTCCTGACAGGTGAAGCCCACCGGGCAGATCCCAGGCGGCTGGGTGCTCGCCGCGGCCAGTGTGACCGCGTTGTACACGACCGGGGGCGTGACCCGGGGCGCGTCGGCCGTCGCGGCCAGGCCCGCCAGGAACTGGGTCCCCATGTCGATCGCCTGGGTAGAACCGAGCACCGGTGTCCAGGTCACCCCGTCAGCGGACGTGAGGGCGGAGAACAAGGTCCTGTTCATGGTCGTGTCCTGCCAGCTGACGATCTCCACGTAGGCCGGCGACGTGACCGATGCAAGCGCCAGCGTGCCTGTCCGGTTGGGCACCCCGTCATAGGTGCGCCACTGGACGGTCGCCGACCCGCCCGGGTTGAGCAGGACGGCGTAGTACGGGGACGTGGGGCTGGTATTCGCCCGCATCATGATCCCCTCCTGCGCGGTCGGCGGCGCCCCAGCCTGCGTGACGACCTGGGCGCTCAGCGTCTCATCCCCTGACACCGGCTGGTAGGCGTAGTGGAACGAGTCCGACGAGCCGAGGGTTATGCCGGTCCCGGTGCCGTCCAGCGTGTAGCTGCCGGCCGTGGCGCCGGCGATGGTGTCACCGGGCGGGTTCGGGTTGCCGATGTCGGCGCAGGTCCAGGACGCCGGGCACGGGTTGGCTGGCGACTGCGGCGTCATCGTCGTGGACAGCGGCTGGCCGATGTTCAGGTTGGCGAACGACGCGGTCCCGGTGTTGCCGGCCGCCCCGGAGTCCACCGCGAGCCCGTCAAGGGTGGTCGCGGGCATGTCGAGGTCGGCGGTGGTGCCGGGGATGAGCTGGTAGTTGACCCCGTCGGTCGAGATGCCAGTGCTGAACAGGTTCCCCCGGCGCTGGATCATCAGGTAGATCGGCTTGGTCGCCGGGTACTCCTTGGTGAGCTCGATGGCGTTGCCGCCAAACGCTGCCCGGTACCAGATGACCAGGTCGGCCAGCGGGTTGCCCTCGGTGCTGTCATTCGGGTAGGCGAGGACCGCATAGAACGGCGACGTGGGGTCGGTGCTCTGCCTGGCCATGAGGCCCGCCTGCGGCTGCGTGTTCTGCGTCGACTGCGACAGCACCTGCACACTGGACTGGGAGTCGCCGGTGACCGGCTCGGAGATGAACCGGAACTGGTCGGACGTCCCGTGGATTTCGGCTCCCGAGGCCGTCACGGTCAGCACGCCGCCCGAGGTGCTTTCTGACCCCGCGACACCGGGGCTGCGGATGTCCTGGCACGTGAACCCGGACGGGCAGTTCGGGTCAGCCGGCGGTGTGGTGGTCGAGCCGGGCAGCCCGAAGGCGTACAGGTCGTCGTTGTAGTCGCCCACGTAGAACTGACTGCGGGCCACCGACACCCCGCCGTACGCCGGGCCGGGCATCAGGTAGGAGTACAGCAGCTGGCCGTTGGCGGCGTTCAGTACCTCGAACGTCGATCCCTGGACCAGACCGATCATCCCGTTGACATACGCGGGCGAGCCGATAATGGGCCCTTCGGTCTGGCGTTCCCACAGCACCGCCCCGGTTCCGGGGCTGAACGCGCTGATCGACCCGCCGGAGCCGTGCGACCCCGGCCCCGCGCCCTGGGCGTCAGTGCCGCCCGTAATGTTGCTCCCGCCAGCGTAGTACAGGGTGCCGTTCGCGAAGATACCCGAGGCGATCGTCCCGTCGCCACAGGTCGGGCAGTCCCCGCCGATGGCGATCTGCTTCTGCCAGATGGGGCCGGCCGCCAGGTTGTTTCGGTTAAAGGTGTACAGGATGCCGTTCTTGTTGGCCACCGAGAGCAGCTGATCTCCGGCAGCATCGGTGGTCAGGGTCGGGGTCGTGCCCCAGTCCGAGTCGATGGAGGCGGCCGGGAACGGCAGCTGCCAGGAGTTCTCGTACTGCAGCGTGGTTGCGTTGAGCGCGACGATGGCCTGCGACTGAGTCTGGGTGTGGTCGTTGAGCGTGCCGGTGGACGCGAAGATCGTGTTGGTTGTCGCGTCATAAGTCGGCGTCGTCCATACGCCGCCGCCGACCTCGCCATCGGGCACGAAGCTGTAGGTGTTGACGATCTGCCCCTGCATCGGACCGGAGATGGCGACCTGCAGGAGCTGGCCCTGGACGAGCGGGTTGTCGCAGTTGCTGGCGACCCCGATGTAGGCGTAGTTGCCCAGGATGAGGGGGCTTGACCAGTTGTAGTGCGCGCCCGCCTGGCTGTTGTCCCCGGTGTACACCTTCCACAAGATGTCCCCGGTGGTGGGGTCCAGAGCGTACCAGTAGGCGCCGCCGCCGCCTACGTAGAGCACCCCGTTCACCACCGCCGCGGACGACGTGATGCCGATGTTGACCGGATCGCAGCCGGGATCCGTGGTGGTGCCGAGGAATTGTTTCCAGATCACGGCGCCGGTCTGGGTATTGATCGCGTACTCATAGCCGTCCCAGGAGCCCACATAGGCGGTGGTCCCGACGATGCTGGCGGATGAGGCGATCGGCCCGCCGGTCGCGGTGGCGAACTTCAGCTTCAGCGTGGCCGCGCTGGCCACGTTCAGCCTGGGGTCGACCGTCGCCGCGGTGCGCGCGGGGTTCTGCAGGAACATCGGCCAGTCCTGGTACGAACTGGCACTCGCGCTCCCCGCGCCGATGGTAGCCGTGAATCCGTATACGAATGACGCGATAAGCACGAAAGCGAGGCAAAGACGAATCTGGCGCATTGGACCTATCCAGGCGGGATTACTTCATCAGTACCATTTGGCGGCGTTCAGCTGCGACGACTGATACGGCACGCACGGCAATACTGTACGCCAAGAGCGTCACTCAAACTAATCATTCGGACCGCGTACAGGCAGAGCGATGTCATGGCAGAGAACCGGACCATAACAAAATGGAGCCAAAGAGATAATCTGTCACGACCCGGGGCGGCCAGCCGGGCCGGCCGTCCCGAGAAGCCGACTTTCGGCCTGTCGATCCCGAAAGTTCCGTCTTTTGGCGGCATTAGCGGTTGAGGCAGGTTAGTTATTGTCCGGAAGACGCGAGCGGGAGATTTCCATTGGTGCCGAATATGGCATCGCCGAAGCGCAGCGCCGGGTCCTCCGTAGGTCCTCCGGCCGTCCGCGCCGGTGGACGGACGCGTGATCCTGTGGGTGCAGCGACGACAACATGCACTACACGTAGCTGAGGTGTTGCAGAACCTCTCCGTGAAACGTTCAAACGCCACGTCGTGTGACAGCTAAGGACCCTCAGAGAAGGCCGATGAGAGTTGTAATGGTCTACGTACTCGCCAAGGACCAGGAGCAGGTACCGGTCGCCCGCGATCAGCATCCGGTTCAGGCACGCGATGCGGGTCACGCCTATGGCTGTGCGGTCAGCAACATGGCTTTGAACTCGACATCAGACTTGTTTGCGCTGCCGCGGCTTACTATCCGGCGTTCAGTGACAGCATCAACGTTCCAGCAGATCGTTCACGGCCGCGTCCCCATGATGTTGCGGAAGGACCGGGCGTTGACTAAAGGCTGGGCCATGGTCCGTCGCACCAGGCAGCGTTGGACGCGGTGACGCCGCTGCCGCTACTAGCGACAGCAACGACAAGATCACTAAGTACGGCCAGAGTGCCACCGCCAAGACAGACTGTCCCGGCGGAAACCCAGATGGCACCGGCACACCGACTGGATAGGCTCGGGCCGTGCCAGAGCTGCAGCGGCTGCGTCCCGGCCATGCCCCGGCGGTCCTGGCCTTCGAGCTGGCGAACCGCTCCTACTTCGCCGCCTTCATCTCCGACCGCGGCGATGAGTTCTTCGACCAGTTCACCGACCACCACAGCGCCATGCTGGCTGAGCAGGAGGCCGGCGTCGGCGCCTACTACGTGCTCGTCGCCGAGGATGGCTCAATCCTGGGCCGGTTCAACCTGTACGACGTCGAGGACGGCACTGCCGTGCTCGGCTACCGGGTCGCCGAACACGCCGCCGACCGCGGCCTGGCCACCGCAAACGTGCGGGAACTGTGCCGGCTGGCGGCGGCCCGGCACGGGCTGCACACGCTCAGGGCTGTTACCTCCCGCGAGAACACCGCGTCCCAGAAGGTGCTGACCAAGGCCGGGTTCGTCCCCGTCGGCGCGGCCGATCCGGCCCACCTCGGCGGTAGGCAAGGCACCTGGTACCAGCGCGACCTAGCCGCAGGCGACGCGACGCGGCAGCGTGCTGCGGAAGGCGATCCGGCTGGCGCCTGAGGGCCACGGCTTCCGCAAGCCAGGTCCCGCCCCGCGCGTCCGCGCCTGGCCGGCCTCCGGCAGCGAGACCCGATCTAGCCAGCTCATTTGCTCCGCATGCCGGTCCCGCCGCAGCCCGTTACCACTCGCCGCGGTGCACAAGCTGGTCCAGGCTCTTGCGGTCACTCGCCCGCGCTGGCGGCACCGGGTCGGCGCCCGGATTCGGGTGGCCGATAGCGATAGCGCCAATCGGCGTCCACTGGTCCGGCACCCCGAACCGCGCCCGGAAGCCCGGCATCATCTCTGGCGGGATGCCGAAGAACACGGCACCCAGCCCTTCGTCTACGACCGCGAGCAGGATGAGCAGCGCCGTGAAACCGGTATCGATATACCAGTAGGGGACCGGCCAGTGTGATTCGTCTCGGTTGTTCCAGCCCTTGTCCGGCCGGGCATACCGGTCCAGATAGATGTCCTTGGAGGCCAGCGTCACGATCACCAGCGGTGCGCGGCTCAACGCCGCGAGCTCGGCCCGTTCCTCGGCCTCCCGGGGACCGGCGTGACTCGCATCCTCGTAAAAGAGCTCCCACAGCGGGCCCGTTTGCGCCGCGCCCTCCAGGACGAGGAACGAGTACCCCTGGCTGAAACCCGCCGAGGGTGCCCGGTTGGCCGCTCGTAGCAGCCGGTCGGTGATGCCCGGCGCCAACGGCTCGCCAGTGAACGCACGGACCATCTTGCGGCGCTTGATCACCTCGCTGAACTCCACGCCATAAGCGTAGGGCCAATGCTCTGGGCCGCCGTTGTTAGTACTGTGACCCTAGGGAGGTTCTGGTCATGACCACCGCGATCATCGGCACCGGAGGGATCGGATCGGTCATTGCCCGCCAGCTCTCCTCAGGCGGCGAGAGCCTGCGCCTCTCGAGCGCCGACACCGAGTCGGCACGGGCGCTGGCGGCCAAGATCGGTCACGCTGCGGTCGTCGCCGCCGGCAACCGCGATGCGTTGCAGGGCGCCGGTGCCGTCGTCCTCGCGCTGCGGTTTACCGTCCTGAAGGGCGTCATCGACGAGATCGCCGACCTGCTCACCGGCCAGGTCGTGGTCGTTCCGAGCAACCCGTTCAGCCTCGACGCGCACGGTAAGGTCTACCGGGTCCTGCCGGAAGGGCAATCCTCTGGCGAGGTCGTAGCCGGGTGGTTGCCGGCCGGGGCGTGCTTGGCGATGGCGTTCGGATCCATGTCGGCCGATGTCTTCGAGTCCGCTAGCAACCGGTCACCGGAGCCGGCCGCCCTGTTCTATGTGACCGACGACGATCGTGCTGGCGAGGAAGTCGAGCGGTTGATCCGGACGGCCGGCTTCGAGCCGGTGAAGGCCGGCGGGCTCGGACAGTCGGGCCGGCTCGAGGTGGGCGGCGACCTTCACGATCTCGTCGTCAGCCCCGCCGAGGCGCGGTCATTGATCGGTGCGGCCTGATCGCTCAGTCCGCGTGGGCGACCAGCGCTGGCTGGGCGCCAGGAGCGGTCTCGGCGGACAGGGTGCGCTGGGCACCCGGCAGCCAGAGGGCGAGCAGCACGGCGACGGCGGAGAACCCGGCCGACCACCAGAACGCCACGTGGAACCCGTCAGCGAGCGATCCGTGATGCGCGGCGATGGCGCCCTCGAGGATGACCGCGAGGACGGCGGTACCGAACGACCCGCCGATCTGCTGGGCCGTCCGGGTCAGCACGCTGGAGTGGGGGGTCTGCTCTTTGTCCAGGCCGACATAGCCGGCGACCAGCAGGGGCATGGTGACGGCGCCGAGGCCGAACCCCCGGATGATCATCCAGAGGGCGAGCAGCCACGAGCTGGTATGCGGCCCGGCGAAGGCGAACGGCACGGTCGCGGCGGCGACGATGACGCAGCCGGCCAGGACGATGCGGCGCGGGCCGAACTTGTCGATGTTGCTCCCGGCGATGGTGCGGGACAAGACAGCGCCGACGCCCTGCGGGACGAGCACGATCCCGGCCGTCAGCGCGGTGGCGCCGCGCACCTCCTGATAGAACAGCGGCAACAGGAGCATCGCGCCGTAGAGGGAGAAGCCGGAGAAGAACAGCGACGCGCTGGAGGAGGCGACAGACCGCTTGGCGAGCAGCCTGACCTCGACGAGAGGGCGGGCCTTCCTGAGCGCGTACCAGGTGAACGCGGCGAGCAGGGCGGCCCCGATCACCAGGGGGATGATGACGTCCGGGCGGCCGAACCCGGCGGAGGTACCCGCGTTGGCCAGGCCGTACAGGAGCACCGAGGTACCCGGTGCGATGAGGAGCAGGCCGGGCACGTCGAGCTTTGCCTTGGGGGCGGCGGCCGTGCCCTTCGCCTGGCCCGGGGCGTCATCGGCGAGGTACCGCCAGGCGAGCAGGAGGCCCGCGACGCAGAACGGCACGTTGACCCAGAACATGAACCGCCAGCTCAGGTGGGTCAGGATGGCGCCGCCGATCACCGGGCCGAGGATCGGTCCGAGCAGCGCCGGCAGCGCGACGTAGGTGACGAGCCGGCCCAGCGACTTGCCGCCCGCGGCCTGGAAGATAAGCGTGGCCAACAGCGGGAGCATGAGGCCGCCGCCGATGCCCTGGACGAAACGCCAGCCAATGAGCGAGCCGACGTTCCACGCCAGGCTGGACCCGATCGACCCGATCAGGAACACGGCCAGGGNNGGAGGGCGACGCTGACGATGGTGGTGTCGAAGATGACGGCCATCGCGCCGACGATGAGGATCAGGGCGATCTTGACCACCTTCGGGTCCAGCTTCTCGACCGGGGGCTTCCCCGGCGACGCTGGTCTCGTTGCCATGCCGCGCCTCTTTCCATAAGAGATGTATGCTTCTCTTATGAGAGTAGGGTACGAGGTTAAGGAGTGCAAGCGTCTCTTATTTTTCCGGCTCTATGCTGGCTGGCATGACCGAGCAGGCGCAACGGACCCGGCAGCGGCGGCGCGGAGAGGAACTGGAGGCCGCACTGCTGGAGGCCGCGTGGGCGGAACTTGTCGAGGTCGGCTTCGCCAGGCTGACGATGGAGTCCGTCGCCGCCCGCGCGAAGACGGGGGTCGCGGTGCTGTACCGGCGCTGGCCCCGCAAGGACGACCTCGTGCTCGGTGCCATCCAGCACTACGGCGCGACGCACCCCGTGGCGATCCCCGACACGGGGAGTCTGCGCGGCGACATGATCGCGATGCTCAGCGGCCTCAGCAACGTGCGGGTCAGCTTCGCCGCGGTCGTCAGCGCCGCGTTCTCCGGCCTGCTGGCCAGCAGCGGCCTCACCCCGGCCCAGGTGCGGGAAAAGCTCATCGCCGACCGCCCGCTGTGGTCCGGTGAGATCTACCGCCGCGCAGCCGAGCGCGGCGAGATCGACCTCGACCGCGTCCCCCCGATCGTCCTGTCCATGCCGTTCGACCTGATGCGTCACGACATGCTGATGACCTTCAAGCCCATCCCCGAGGAGCGGGTCCTCGAGATCGTGGACGACCTCTTCATGCCGCTCATCGCCGCCGCCAGCTAGACCAGGCCAGCATGCAGGGCCAGGCGGGTCAGGTCGGCGCGCCGCCTGCAGCTCGTCTTGTCCCGGATCCGGTCCAGGTGGGAGCGCACCGTGCTGACACTGATAAACAGCTTCCCGGCGATCTGCATATCCGTCTGTCCCCGCGCGACCAGGGTCACCAGCTCCCGCTCGCGGGCGCTCAGCCCGCTCAGCGCCTGCGGGGGACCAGCCTCGGCCGGCGCTTGCAGGCCGGTCTCGGTCAGCACGAGCAGGAATTCACCCGCGGTCTCCACCATCATCGCCGCGCCGCGTTCCTGCGCGGCCGCCATCCGCTCCGGTCCCAGCGCCCGGGCCGCCTCCCGCAGCGGCGCCTCGCGG
This sequence comes from Actinomycetota bacterium, assembly GCA_003136255.1. GTDB lineage: Bacteria > Actinomycetota > Actinomycetes > Streptosporangiales > Streptosporangiaceae > Palsa-504. The sequence continues at coordinate 8,873 of PLDT01000373.1, read as the reverse complement.
AGCCCGGCGGTGCGGGTGGTGGGGGCGAGCCCGATCTCCGCCATGAACCGGCGATCGGCCGCCCACAGCGTGACGGTCTCGGCCCAGCGTCCCGCCAGCGCGCACAGGTCCCCGCCGAGCGACAGGCAGTCATGCAGGGCGATCCGGTCGTGCATGCGCAGCGCGAGCCTGGTGGCCTCGCGCAGGTGAGCCCAGGACTCGGGCAGCTGGCCCGCCCGCCGGTCCAGGTCGGCGACCAGGATCAGGCTGCTCACCTCCGCGTTCAGGTCGCCGGATTCCCGGGCCAGCGCCAGCGTGTCCAGGCAGCTCTGCCGGCCCCCGGCGATGTCTCCCCCGGCGGTGAGGCTCATGGTGAGCTTGACGGCGCTCTCCCGGACCAGGTCGCCGGGAATGCTGGCGGGATCGATCCGGCAGGCCTGCCGGGCCAGCTGGATACCGTGCTGGTAGTCGTCGACCAGGAAGGCGGCGTACGTCAGGCACTGCAGGGCGCGCGCCTGCCCGGCCGGGTAACCCAGCTCGCCGGCTATGGCCAGCGCCCGGCGGGCATCCTCGGTTCCCTCGGCGATCCGGTCCAGGTTCATCAGCTCGAACGCCCGGCCGGAGAGGGCATCGGACAGCTCGGTGGACGGCGCGCCGGCCGCCAGCGCCTCGCAGGCGGCGGTGAAGTGATCCAGCGCGGGTACCGTCGCGCCGGTGAAGGCCGCGGCCTGACCCAGCTGGTACTGCGCCCTCGGCCAGACGGCGCTGCCGGTTCCGGCGCGCTCGGTCGCGGCGCCGAGCAACGCGTACGCCTCCGCCGACCGGCCCCGCAGGTGCCACCAGGGGGAAAGCGCAATTGCCAGCCGCAGGGCGGTGGCCGGGTCATGCTCCAGCGCCCAGGTCACCGCCTGGTGCAGCGTGGCGTTCTCGGCGTCCAGCCACCGGCTCGCGGCCAGCTCCCCGCGGCTGGTCTTCAGCCCGGCCGCGGCTTGCTCCGCGACGTGCAGCATGTATCCCGCCAGGTCGGCGCAGGCGGCGTCGTGCTCGCCGGCGACGGTGAGCTGCGCACGCGCGAAGGAGCGGAGGGTCTCCAGCATGACGTACCGGGCCCGCCCGTCGGTTCCGCTCTGCGGCGGCGTAATGAGCGAGCAGTCGACCAGGTGCAGGACGGTTGGCTCAGCTGCCTCCCCGGCGACCGCAACGGCCGCGTCGAGCGTGAACGGGCCGGGGAACACGGCGAGCTGGCGGAAGACGCGCCGCTCGGTCTCGGCCAGCAGCCCGTAACTCCACTCGACGGTCGCGGCCAGGGACCGGTGCCGGGCCGGGGAGGTCCGGTCCCCGCTGGTCAGCAGGGCGAAGCTGGTCTCCAGCCGGTTTACCAGGTGGTCCAGCCCAAGCGTCTCGACGCGCGCGGCGGCCAGCTCGATCGCCAGTGGCATCCCGTCCAGCCTGGCCACCAGGCGGGCCACGGCGGGCGCGGTCCCGCCGTCCAGGACGAAACGAGCATCGGCCTGGCGGGCCCGGTCCGCGAACAGCGCCACCGCCGGCGCGTGGCCGGCCTCGGCCAGCTCGCCCGGCTCGGGGACCGGAAGCGGGTGCAGCCGGTACCGGGCTTCCCCGGCGACCCCGATTGCCTCCCGGCTGGTCGCTAGCACCTGAAGGTCGTCCGCGGCCGACAGCAGGGCCTGGCCCAGCACGGCCACCGCGTCCAGGACGTGCTCACAATTGTCCAGCACGACCAGCATCTGCTGCCGGGCCAGGGCCGCGACCAGCGATTCGGCGATCGGCGTGTCGGAGTTCTGCGGCACCGACAGGGCCGCGGCCACGGCGGCTGCCACCAGGCCCGGGTCCTGCACCGCGGCCAGCTCCACCAGCCAGGCCCCGTCGGCGAAGCCGTCGGCCAGCTGCCGGGCCGCCTCGGCCGCCAGCCGGGTCTTACCCACGCCGCCCGGTCCGGTCACCGTCACCATCCGGTACTCGCCCAGTAGCGCGGTGACCTCGCCGATCTCCCTCGTACGCCCGACGAAACTGGTCAGCACCCGCGGGAAGCCGTGCGTGTCGCCCGACTTGCTCGCAGAACCTGCCACACCAGCACCTTACGGCCGATGACCGAGGCAAGCAGGGTTTCATGACTGGGGCTAGGTGGATCAGCCGGAGGCGGGTTGGGTGAGCTGGCGCAGGATCGGGGCGGGGAAGTGGATGAGGATGGCCCGGCGCGCGGCGTGCTGGGGTTGGTGGCCGGGCTGCCAGACCTTGCCGGGGGTGAGCGTGGCGTGCGGCCCGGCGGGGGTGCTGGCGGTGATGGTTCCGGCCGCGACCATCCCGTAGCTGACGGCGAGCACGGCGGGCATTTCGCCGTGGTAGCGGGTGCGGCGCAGGTGACCGGCGAGGATGCCGAGCTGGGCGGCGTCGAGCCCGGCCAGGGCGGGTACTGCGGCGGCGAGCTGGCGGGTGGCGGAGATACGCCACCGCCATTGGAGCCGGAAGGTGATGGCGGCGGCCAGCTCGCGGCCGGCCGCGGTGGCGGCGGGGATACGGCTGGCGGCGGCGGCGGCCGCGGGCCGTCCCAGGATCAGGGCGGCGATCGCCAGTGCGGCCCAGCCGGCCGGGCCGTGGCGGGTGAGGGTGGTGGTCAGGTCGCCGAATAGCTGGTACCAGAAGAACCCGGCGGTGGCGAGCAGGGCGGTGGCGGCGAGGCCGTTGACGGTGCTGTAGGCGGCGAGGGTTTTCTCTCCCGGGGTCAGGGGGGTACGGGCGATGAGCTGGGTGATCAGCCGGGTGAGGGCGCCGCGGGAGCGGCGGCTCAGATCGGGGACGCCGGCCGCGTCGGCGAGCAGCCAGGATCCGTCCAGACCGGTGAAGGGGAGCAGGTTGGTGGCGATGGTGATGGCGTTGAGGATCACGAACCGGTGCAGCAGCGGGACCGCGAAGGGCAGCGGGGACAGCCACAGCCAGATCGCGATCAGCGAGGTGAACTGCCATTCAGCCCATACCCCGGCGGCGGCCTGGACGAGCCGCTGGCGGCGGGTGAGCAGGACCGCGCTGGCGGACTCGACGTAGAAGGCGGGGGCGCCCAGGTGCAGCCGGACCCCGGCGGCGTCGACGGTGCGACCGTGCCGGACGACGACCAGGGCGTGCGCGAGCTCATGGACCGCGACGGCGGCCACGCTCAGGCCGATGACCAGGGGGATCTGCGCCGGACGGACCCGCAGCACGAAATGCTGGTGTGAGGTGACGGCGGCCAGGACGGCGGCCAGCCCGGCCAGGGCCAGCAGAACCTGGGCGGCGATCGCGGCGGGACGGAACAGGTGCCGGGCGCCGTGGTGGTAAGCGGCGGTCACGAGCCGCCCGGCCCCGGCCCACCGCACGTCCAGCCGGGCGCCGCTGGCCTGCACGCCGCGGCCCGCTGGCGGGGGCGGGTCGCTGGCCAGGAAGCCCAGCTCGCGCAGCTCCGCAACGAACGCCGCGGCGGCCGGGCTGGCGTCGCGGACGCGGCCCGCGTCCAGCTGCCGGCAGATCCCCGCCTCAGCTTCGGACAGCTCGAGCAGCTGGCCGGTGCGGTGATTGATCAGCACCCGGTAGATGCGGCCGCCGCGGCACCGCTCGGCATGAGCCTCCGCCCACGGACCCAGCAGCCCCGTCGCCTCTGGAACGGCCGCGTCGGCAGCTGTCCGCCCGGTCATCGTCATCACCATGTCCTTCCTGTCGTAGATGGCGGGCGGGGCCGGGTTCCTCGCACCCGGCCCCGCCAGATCGCTGATGCTTCGAGAGAGCCGAGCTGGCTACGGGTGGTTGACCCCGAAGGTGCGCCGCGACGGGTTGCCGCGCCCGAAGGTGCGCCGCGACGGGTTGCCGCGCCCAAAGGTCCGCCGGGAGGGTTCGCCTCGGCCGAAGGTCCGCCGGGACGGGTTGCCCCTTCCGAGGGTCCGCCGGGAGGGAAGGTTCCGGCCGAAGGCGCGGCGCAGCAGGCCGGCCGGCCTGCTGGAGGCCGGGGCTTCGGCCAGGTGGGCGGCGGGCGGGCGGACCGGGACGATCACGAGCGGGCGGGCGGGCGAAGAGCTGCTGAACATGGGATTCTCCTGTCTGGCGATCGGGCGGAGATTTTCCGCCGACAGGAGACAGGCTGCCCGGCGCGGCCGCTGTCCGGGCAGGGGCCGCGTTGCCCCTTTACCGGCTGTGCCGGGTTGGGCAGAATTACCTACACGACGCCGCCGGCGGCTCAACTCGTAACGCCCTGCGTGATCCACGGCCGTTAGAACATCCGCACGTGGTTAGAGTTTGCTTATGTCCAAGCCGGCTGGCGAGATCGGCCATCTCCGCGACGAGGAACCGCCTGCTGTCCGTGTGATCGTGCTGGCCGATCTCAACGGCCGGGTGTTCGAGGACGACCTCGATCCGGGCGACGTGGTGTTCGACGGCAACCTGACCGCGATGCTCGTCTGGCACGAGCGCTACCCGCTCGGCCGCGGCTGGCGATCCGGCTGGGTGCTGACTTATGACACCGACGGCCAGGGGAACCCGGACGACTACATTGTCGGCCTCAGCCTGGCCGACGTCGATGCCGCCGTGGCGCAGGCCCGCGANNTGGAAGCGTGATGGATCACCCAGAAGGCTCGCGTCTGCCGTTCACGCAGGTCCAGCTACGCGAAATGTGGACCTACAGCGATGGCGCCGCCGCGGTCAAGGCGTACTGGCGGCCGGGTGACGGCACCGGGGCCGGGAGCTGGGTTCTGGTCGACCAGGGGACCGGGAACGTCCAGGGCGTGGTTGCGGCGGGGGAATTCTCCCGGCGGTTCCGGCCGGTGGACGTGTTCGCGGATGTGCCCGGGCTACCTGACTATCTGGGGACGGTTACCGCGCCGGACGGAACGGCCCTGGTCGACCTAGTCCTGGATTACAACCCCTTCATGCTGGCTAACGGGCCCGGGCGGGCGGCACGGCCCCATGCGCTCATCGTGCCCCGCAGCCATCGCGACGGATGGTCCTCGGCCACGGTTTCCGAACTGGCCGCTCGCCAGACGGCGATGACCCTGGTCGCCGAGTGGTACCGCAGCCTGGACGGCGGGCACGTAGTGTTCTGCGCCAACGACAGCGCACCGAACCTGGACTACCTGCGGGACGCGGAAGCCGCGCGCGGGAGCCTGGCCGGCCGCGGCCCCGAGGCCGCGATCACCAAGAATCCCCGGCAGGACGTGCAGCACGCCCACCTGCACGCCTTCTACGCCGAACACGACAGCACCGAGAACCACGAGTCCTCGGCGCTTGCGGGGTATCCCGTCACCGCCGAGGGCTACCGGGCCTTCAGTGCCGCCCTCGGCGGCGATGCCGTCCAGGTAGAACGGGATAGCACCAGCCTCGCCGCCGGCCTGCGCGCTGCGGCGCAGCCCTGGGGTGGTAATTACTGCTCCTACCAGCCGGGCGTAGACGGTCCCTGGTGGGTTATGCCGGCCCTGGGGCCGGCCCAGGACGAGGTCAACCGCCGCCTGGCCCGGGCCGCCGGCTTGCAGGCGGAGCCCGACCCGAAGCTGGGCGGGGCCGTCAACCTGGTGCGACCCAGCCTGGCCGATACGGGCCGGCGCCATGCGGCCCAACGGGCCACAGCCGGCCAGCAGGCCAGTTTCGAGACCTTCGCCGCCCTCGGCCGCAGATTACTCCCGCTCGATCCTGCGCAGCCCGTGCGTCGGGGTCCACCACTCAACGACGAGCATCGTGGCCTTCTCGTTGAGGTGCGTGTGCACGACCTCGGCGATGTCGGCGTAGAAGCGGTGACTGCCGGATCCCTCGGTCAGTGACCTCGCAGAGGTCGCCCACCCGGAGATCTTCGCGTCACCCGGCCACTGCGCTTCCGCGCCCTCGACCGGGTCGATCGTGGCGCTGTGCAGCGCGAACCGCGGATCCCGGCCCAGATCCGCGCCCTTGCGCGCGTTCGGCATCGAGCCGAAGGCGAGCTCGCCGTCCTCGAAGGCCACTTCGATCCCGGAGATCCGCGGCGACCCGTCGGCCCGCAACGTGGCAATCGTCTTGTGCCGGTGCCTGTCGAACAGCCCCCGCACCCGCTGCGCGAACTCAGGTTCCGCCCGCTCGACCTCCTGCCACGCCGTCATGCGCCCAATATCTCACAGACGAGTTCGGGCATCCTCAAGACATGGAGACCGGCGGGCGACCGGACCGCGGCGTGTGCGCCGCCGTCGACGTGCACTACCTGCGGACCGGCGGCGCCCGGGCGGCCGCCGTGCTGGCCGCCGATACCACCTTCGCGCACGTGCTCGCCGAACACACCGCGGTGGTCCCCCGGGTCGCGCCCTACCGGCCGGGCGAGTTCTACCTGCGCGAGCTCCCGCCGCTGCGCGCGGTCCTGCAGGAACTGAGCGGGCTGCGCCTGCTGGTGGTCGATGGCTACGCGGATCTGGACCCGGCCGGCCGGCCCGGCCTGGGCGCGCATGCCCACGCCGAGTTCGGCATCCCGGTGATCGGGGTAGCCAAGTCCAGGTTCCGCACGGCCACCCACGCCTTGGCGGTCGTACGCGGATCCTCGGAACGCCCGTTGTTCGTCACCGCCGCCGGGATGCCCGCAGCCGACGCGGCGGACCTGGTCCGGCACATGGCCGGCCGGTACCGGCTGCCCGACGCACTGCGCCGCGCCGACACCCTCGCGCGGACAGAATGGCCTTGACCAGAGGTTTCCCTCCGAAGGGGGCCGGGTGGTGCCATATCTGGCGTCGTTCGGTGCCATAACTGTTTGCGTTGATGCCACCTGTGTGCCATAATGGCGCCATGGACTTGACCACGTATGTGAACAACCTCGGACGTGAGTTCGCCACGCTCGCCGAAGCCGGCGGTGACGAGGCGCGTGCGCTGGTCGAGCGCCTCACCGGGTCGCTCGAGTCCGCGATCCGGATGACACTGCTGGACGCGCTGTCGGCCGCCGCCGACGAGATCACCCGGGACCTGGCTCCGGGTTCGGTGGAGCTGCGCCTGCGCGGACGCGATCCGAGCTTCGTGGTGACCGCGCCACCCGCCGAGCCGCCCGGGCTCACGGCGCAGGACACTGCCGCGGTGGTAGACGGCACGGCGGACAGCGGTCTGCTGCTCGCCGAGGACGGCCCCGCCGCGCGGATCAACGTACGCCTGCCTGAGCAGCTCAAGGCCGCGATCGAGGAGACCGCGGCCGCCGAGGGGCGCTCGGTCAACGCCTGGCTGGTCCGGGCGGCTGCCGCTGCCCTGCAGCAGTCCGATCGCGAACGGCGCCCTGAACCACGCGGCAGAAGCAAACGGGCCAAGCAAGGCTTCACCGGCTGGGTGCGCTAGCCGCACCGCACCGCTTTTCCTCACCCCACGTCCCTGACCTGCGGGGACGGCTCACCTACCCATGATGAAGGGACAACCATGCCGAAATTCGAGACGCCCGAACCGATTTCCGTCACCCTCGAACTCAGCGTCGGCGAAGTACGGATGACCGCGAGCGACCGGACCGACACCGTCGTCGAGATCCGTCCGAGCGATGAAGCCGACGAGTCCGACGTGACCGCCGCGCAACAGGTCCGCGTCGACTACACCAACGGCAAGCTTGCGGTCACCGGGCCGAAGGCGCGTGCGTTCGACTTCTCCCGCAAGACCAGGTCGGTCGACGTAGCCATCGAACTGCCTAGCGGTTCGGCGGTGTCCGCGGAGATGCAGGCGGGCGACTTCCGCTGCGCCGGCCGGCTCGGGGAGTGCGGGTTCAAGACCTCCGTCGGGAACGTCCGGCTCGACCGAACCGGCCCGCTGCGCCTGCACACCGGGGCCGGTCACATCACCGCCGGCGACATCGCGGGCGACGCCGAGATCTCCGCCGGCACCGGGCGGATCCAGATCGGCGACGTCGAGGGATCGGCCGTGGTCAAGAACTCCAACGGCGACACCACGATCGGCGCGGTCACCGGCGACGTGCGGGTGCGCGCGGCGAACGGCGCCATCTCCGTCGACCGGGCAGGTGCGGGTGTTGACGCGAAGTCGTCCAACGGCAGCATCCGCCTCGGCGAGGTGGCCCGCGGTTCGGTCGTGCTCGAGACCGCGAATGGTGATCTGGAGATCGGCATCGCCGAGGGCACCACCGCCTGGCTGCAGGTGAACACCGGGTTCGGGCAGGTGCGCAACCTGCTAGATGAGGCCGCCCCGCCCGCGGAGTCCGACGAGACCGTCGAGGTCCGCGGGCGCACCTCCTACGGCGACATCACGATCCGCCGTTCCTGATCCGCTGCTGACCCTGGAGAAAGGGAAACCATGACGATCAAGCCATCCCGGCCGGCGATCGCCGCGACCGGACTGCGCAAGTCGTTCGGTGACCAGATGGTGCTCGACGGTCTCGATCTCAACGTGCCACCGGGAACGGTCTTCGCACTGCTCGGCGCGAACGGCGCCGGGAAGACCACCACGGTCAAGATTCTGTCCACGTTGATCAGTGCCGACGCCGGTGACGTCCAGGTCGCCGGGCACGACCTCGCCCGCGAACCCGACGCGGTGCGCGCCGCGATCGGCGTCACCGGCCAGTTCTCCGCGGTGGACAACCTGCTCACCGGGCAGGAGAACCTGCTGCTGATGGCGGATCTGCACCACCTGGCCAGGGGCGACGGCCGCCGGCTTGCCGCCCGGCTGCTCGAACAGTTCGACCTGACCGAGGCGGGCCGCAAGCCGGCCTCGACCTACTCCGGCGGCATGCGGCGGCGGCTCGACCTGGCGATGACCCTGGTCGGCAGCCCGCAGGTGATCTTCCTCGACGAGCCCACCGCCGCACTGGACCCGCGCAGCCGCCGGAACATGTGGCGATGCGTCCGCGACCTGGTGGCCAGCGGCGTCACCATCTTCCTGACCACGCAGTACCTGGAGGAAGCCGACGCGCTGGCCGACCGGATCGC
>PLDT01000350.1:0-73677 GCA_003136255.1 Actinomycetota bacterium | reverse complement strand
CATCTCGATCCTCACCTCCCTCCGGGACTAGGAGAGGCGTGCCCGGGGGGTGATACCCCGGGCCGATAGGCCGGAATGGGTATTACGAACTTTGTTAGAGTTTAACAATCCCCACTTACATTTCCGGGAACGCCACGGTCGCGCCGACCCGTTCTGCGGTTCCCAGTGCCCGGGGTACGGACTGTTACGTATGGGACAGCCCTGACGTGTGGGACGGGGTGGCGGCGGCGGAGCCGGCCATGTCCAGCAGGACCATCGCGTCGTAGTCCGGGGTACCCGGGGCGGCCATGTAGACGACCAGGCGTTGCCCGTCGGTCCGGGTCAGCTCGAGCGACTCGTGGGCGAGAGTGGTGGTGCCTACGACCGGGTGGCGGAATACCTTCTCGCCGTCGCCCATCCGCCGGACCTCGTACCGGTCCCACAGACGGCTGAAGTCGGGGCTCTTCACGATCAGCTCGCCGATGATCGCGGCTAGGTCGGGGGCGTCGGGATCGGTGCCGGCCACGGCACGCAGGTGCGCGACGCAGCCGCGGGCCTTCTGCTCCCAGTCCGGCCACAGGGCCCGGGCGGCCGGGTGCAGGAACGTGTAGCGGATCGTATTGCGTTGCCGAGCGGGCCATTCGGCCAGGCCGGGTAGCAGCTGGAAGCCGGCCGGGTTCGCGGCCAGCAGGTCGTTGGTCCGGCTCAGCACGTAGGCCGGGTTGGGACGGAACGCTTCGAGCAGCTGCCGCACGGTGGGGCGGACCAGCCGGGACGGCGCCGACGGCGGAACCGGGGCTCGCCGCACGGCCTGGGCCGCGAGGGCCCGCAGGAACTCGTGCTCCTCGTCGTCCAGCAGCAGCGCCCGGGCTAGAGCGTCGACCACGGCCGGGCTGGGCCGGGTCTCCTTGCCACGCTCCAGGCGGGTGTAGTAATCGATGGACACCCCGGCCAGGGTGGCCAGCTCCTCGCGCCGCAACCCGGGCGTGCGCCGGATCCCGGGGCCGGTCGGCAGGCCCACGTCGGCGGGCCGCACGCCGGCCCGCCGGTTCCGCAGGAACCGGCCCAACTCGGTGTGCTCGGTGGTCATGATTTCAGTCTCCCTGGTCCGCGCCACGGCCGGGACGGTGTGGGGGGCCCTGTCACACCCCCGAACGGCACACCCCGGAAGATCCGGCCTGCCGCGGGCGTCGCCGACGCGGCAGGCTGAAGCGGTCAGGGGCATTTCGCACCGGTAATCGAGAGGATCAGATGAGCGTTGACGGGGCGGGCCGGCTGACGGCCGTGACCGCGGCTACGGAGGTGGCGGCCGAGACCGGGGCTCGGACCGGTGAGGGCGCGGGCCGTCGGCCCGCCGCGGCGGGCGTGATCGTGCTGGTGGCCTCGCTGCTCGGGTTCTTCATGCTGAGCCTGGACTCCACGGCCGTGAACGTGGCCCTGCCTGGGATCGAGCGGACCCTGGGCGGGTCCACGGCGGGCTTGCAGTGGGTGATCGACGCGTACACGCTGATGTTCGCGGCCCTGCTCATCTCGGCGGGCGCGATCTCGGACCGGGTCGGCGCGAAGCGGCTGTACGCCATCGGCCTGGCCGCCTTCCTGGCGTCGTCGGCGGCGTGTGGCCTGGCGCCGACGCTCGGGTTCCTGGTTGGCAGCCGGGCGGTCCAGGGCAGCGCCGCCGCCGTCATGCTGCCGGCCTCGCTCGCGCTGGTCCGGCAGGCGTACGGCAACCCGGTCCGGCGCGCGAAGGCCATCGCGGTGTGGGCGGTCGGCGGCACCGTCGCCATGGCGGGCGGGCCGGTGGCCGGCGGCGCGCTGACGTCGGGGCTGAGCTGGCGGGCGATCTTCTTCCTCAACCTGCCGGCCGGGCTGGTGGCCATCGCGCTGCTGGCCCGAGCCCCGCGGTCGCCGCTGCGTGCGGCGCCGCTCGATCTGACCGGGCAGGTTACCGCGGTCGCGGCGCTGACCGCCCTGACGTTCGGGGTCATCGACGGCGGTGAGACCGGCTTCGGCCGGCCGGCCGTGCTGGGCTGCCTGCTGGTGGCCGGCGTGGCGATGGCCGCGTTCGCGGTCGCGGAGACGCGAACGAGCCACCCGATGGTGCCGCTGGCCCTGTTCCGGTCCCGGGCGGTGACGGTGTGTGTCGGCATCGGGTTCGCGGTCAACGTCGCGTTCTACGGCGTGATCTTCGTGCTCAGCCTGTACTTCCAGCGGGTCCTCGGGCAGTCGGCGGTGATCGCGGGCCTGGAGTTCCTGCCGATGACCGCCCTGCTGCCGCTGGCGAACCTGACCTCCGCCCGGCTCGGCGCCCGGTTCGGCCCGGATCTGGCGATCAAGGCCGGTCTGCTGGTCAGCGTGCTGGGGCTGGTGGCCCTGCTGGTGGTGAGCACCGGGCCGGATCGCCTCCTGCTGGCCGCGGCGCTGGTCCCGGCCGGAACCGGCCTGGGCTTCGCCGTGCCCTCGTTGATCGTGGTGCTGCTCGACGCCATCCCGGCCGACCAGGCCGGGATGGCCGCGGGGCTGCTCAACTCGAGCCGCCAGGTCGGCGGGACGCTGGCGGTCGCGGTGTTCGGCGCCCTGATCTCGCACCGGGCCTCGTTCCTGCCCGGCCTGCGGGCCAGCCTGCTGATCGCGGTCGTGGTGCTGGCCGTCGCGGCCACGGCGGCGTTCACCCTGCCCTGGCCGCAGCGCGAAACTCAGTTGACCGGTTTGGGGGGTTAAGTCAGGATTGGAGGCAGAGCCGCCGCGTAGCACCATCACGGCGGGCGCGCGGTGCGGCGCTGGCCCCGCAGACGCCTGCCGTCCGGGGCGGGGTGCCGCATCCTGTCAGCGGCACCCCGCGCACAACCGTCGGCCAGAGACTAGGGTGCGGTCATGGAGACCTCACAGGCCTTCCGTAACCGGTGCGATCGCATCTGGGCCGGCCTGCACGCGCACCCGTTCCTGGGCGAGCTGGCCCGGGGTACCCTGCCGCTCGACCGGTTCCGCTTCTTCATCGAGCAGGACCTGCTGTTCCTGCCCGCCTTCGCCCGCTGCATGGCCCTGGGCGCGGCGAAGTCAGCCAACGACGCGGCTCTGGAGTTCTTCGCCAAGCAGCTGGACGGCATCATCCGGCTGGAGATCCCGAACAACCGGCGCCTACTCGACCAGGTGATCAGCCTGGGCGCGGAAGACCGCGGTGGCTCGCGGGGGATGGCTCCGGCCAACGTGGCCTACACCAGCTTCCTGCTGGCGACCGCGGCGGGCGGCGGCCCGCTGGAGATCACCGCGGCCATCCTCCCGTGCTCCTGGAGCTACATCGAAATAGCCGCGGGCCTGAAGGGTGAGATCGCCGAGCATCCCGTTTACTCGGACTGGGTGGCGTTCTACCTCCAGCAGGAGGAAGCGGATCTCGTCATGAACATGCGCGAGACGTTCGACCACATGACCAGGGACGGGGCGATCGGCGACGAGCAGCGCCAAGCGCTCGCCGAGATCTTCATGATGAGCTCACGGCTCGAGGGGATGTTCTGGGAGATGGCCTACACCCTCGATCAGTGGCCCGATCTCGGCTAGCCGCGAATCGCTAGCCGCGTGATCTGGGCTGCGTGCGGCGGGCGGAAAGCGTCAGGCTTCGTCGGGAGAGGCCTCTTCNNTGGGGCGCAGCCGACGGACGCCTGGGCAGTCCGCCCGTCACCGGGCCGCCCGTCGCCGGGGCGACCGCCGACGGGCCGGGGTTGCTGACCTGGCCGGGGGTGGTGGCCAGACCGGAGGCCGTGGCCAGGCCGGCCGTACCGGATGCGTTGCGGCCGTGCCGGGGCCCGCGCGACTCGACCTCGTCGAAGATCGGCAGCCGACGCCCACGGGTCTGGCCCTCCGCTTGGGGCAGGACCACGCCGACGTTCCCGTTCGGCGCGTCGGGAGGCCCGGCAGGGACACGGACCGCCGCGGTCGGCTCGGCGTAGACCGTGGTCTGCGAGCCGCGGGCTGACCAGGCCGGGTCAGGCCGGGCCGGCGGTACGTCAGGCGTCGTCCGCGTGGGCGCGAAGCCCGGTGAGCTCGTCACGGCGGCGCGCTGTTCGGCGGCGGCGTAGCCCGAATCCGCGCCGGCGCCGGGGCCGTAGTGCGTGAGGATCTCGTCCGGGAGCCAGACCAGCGCGGTCAGACCGCCGTACTCGGCCTGGTTCAGCCGGACCCGGATCCCGTGCCGGGCGGCCAGCCGGGCGACCACCAGCAGGCCCATCCACTTGGGGATGTCCATATCCGGCGGCGGCGGATTGTCCAGCTGCTGGTTGGCGAAGGCCATCTCTTTCGCGGCCATTCCGATGCCCCGGTCCGTGATGTCGATCAAAGCGCCGCCGCTGGTCAGAACCTGGCCCTTGATGTGGACCTGCATATCGGCGGCCGAGAACGAGGTGGCGTTGTCGATCAACTCGACGAGCAGGTGAACCGCGTCGTAGACGGCCGGCCCGCGGACCGCGATGTCGGGCTGAACCTCGAAAGTTACGCGCTGGTATTCCTCGATCTCGGACACCGCGGCCTCGACCAGATGCGCCAGGGCCACCGGCTGGTTCCAGCTCGTGGATAGCTCCTGACCGGCCAGGACGAGCAGGTTCTGCGAGTTGCGGTGGATGCGCATGGCGACGCGATTCAGCCGGGACAGGCTAGCCAGGCGCTGCTGGTCCTGCTCGCCGTGCTCCAGGCTTTCGATCAGGCGGAGCTGGCGTTCGACCAGGGCCTGGCTGCGGCGGGACAGGTTGACGAACATGGCGTTAAACTTGCCGCGCTGCGCGTCGCTGCTCGCCGACGTGGGCACGTCACGGCTCATCTGGTCGAAGCCGCGCGCCGCCTGGTCGGGCCGCTCGAAGGAGGCCACCTCAAAGGGATCAGCGTCGGGCCGCGCGCCCAGGACGGGCTTCTCGCGGACGGCCGACTCCCGGGCGAGCGCATGGGCTCCGGCACCGCCGCGCGCAGCGGAACCGGACCGTTCGGCCTCATAAACGTGCCGGTCAGGCAGCCCGATCGAGGCATCGGCCGGGGTCTGGGTCCGCCATACGTCCACCGTAATGAGCACGCCGACCACAACGATCAGGGTCAAGAACAGGATTCCGGCCAGCATGGCTGCTCACATCTCGCCACTCGTCTTGCCTATAGGCGTGGATGGGGCGAGGCGCTCGGCCTCGGCGGCCTGCGAGAACCGGCCCAGCGGAACCAGCATGACCCTCCCCTTTCTCGGCCCGTCTTTTCTTGCGCTGCGGCGCAGAACGGATTCCACGTAACTCTAATGGCTAAACGACCAGCACATGTCCCATACGAGAGGGAAGTCGGTAATGTACCGGGTGCGAAGTTCAGTGAGGCTTCCGGTGTACCGGATTTTACCTGGGCCTGCGGGTGAAGCCGCAGGCGGGCCGCCTCGTGGGTGGCCCACAGGTCGTCCCAGAGCTTGGCGCGGGCCTCGTCGGGCTCGGCGGTCAGGCCTGCGGCCGGGAACGCGCCGTCCGGCCAGCCGCCGTCGGTGGCCAGCGCCGCGATCAACGCCGCGCCCCGGGCCGAGTGGTCGGAGTCATCGTCGCGCGGCATCGAGACCGGCCGCCGCGCCGCGTCGGCCAGGTCGGCGCGGAAGGATGGGGCGGCGGCGCTGCCGCCGGCCATCTCCACCGCACCCCCGGGCCCGCACGTCTCGTCGAGCACGGCCAGGCATCTGCGGCTCTCCAGGACGATGCCGTTGACCAGCGCGCGGGCCAGGTGCTCCCGGCCGTGGCCGAGATCCAGGCCGGTGATCGCGCCGCGGAGCAGGGGGTCCCACAGCGCGCCCTGCTCGCCGGGCGTCAGGTAGGGCAGCAGGACGGGGGCCTGGCCCGGATCGGTCCCCGCCGCGAGGTCGACCAGCCCGGCCGCGTCCAGGTCGCCGCCGAGCAGGCCAGCCAGCCAGGTGATCGCGCTGCCCGTCGCGAGCAGATCCATCTCCAGGCCCCAGCATCCGGGCACCGCCAGCGGCGTGACCAGGAACCGGTGTTCTGGGTCGGGGACGAGCCGGTCGGCGATACCGAGGATGACGGTGCTGGTGCCGGCGATGTAGGCCACCTGGCCGGGTTCGCGGACGCCCAGCCCGAGCGCACCGAGCACTGAGTCGGCCGCGCCCAGGACGACCGGAACGCCAGGGCAGCCCAGGGCGGCCGCCACTTCGGCGCGGAGCGGCCGGCTGGCCGCCGACGGCCGCACGGGCGGCAGGTCTGGCCACCGGCCCGGCAGCCCCAGGGCCAGGGCCAGGGTCGCGGCGTGCCAGCGGTCCGCTGCCAGCTCGTAGCAGCCGTAGCCGGAGGCGGTGCTCGGGTCAGTGGCCAGTTCACCGGTCAGCCAGGCGAACAGGTAATCCTTGGCCGAGACGATCGTCGCGGTGGCGGCGGCCCGGGCCGGATCGACCCGGGCGATCCGGCCGAACATGGGCAGCAGGTAACGGCCATCCACCCACTGGCCGGTCAGCCGGTACAGCTCGGCGGCGCCGCAGCGCTCGCGGAACTCATCGCCCAGCTCGTCGGCCCGGGCGTCCTGCCAGGTGATGGCGGGCCCGGTCGGCTGGCCGTCCGGGCCCAGGGTGACGAGCGTGGGAAGCATGCCGGACAGGCCGATGGCCCGCCAGCGGCCGACGNNTCCTGCTCGTAGGCCCCGGCTACCGGCCGGTGCGTGGGGTAGGCGGCGCTGGCCCGGGCCAGGATCGCGCCGGAGCCGGCGAGCGCTATCGCCTTGAGCCCGGAGGTGCCGAGATCCAGGCCGATGTAGACGTCGGCGGCGTCCTGGTCGGGGCCGCCTGAGGTCATTTGAACGGGGGCTCGGCGAGTTCGTCCTCGACCCGGTCACCGTAGCTGGTGGTCGGGTCGGAGTAGAAGCGCGACTTCCCGACGTACTGGGACACGAACGAGAGCACCAGGCCGATCGCCGAAAGCCCGAACCCGAAGCCGAGCTCGACCCCGTTGAGCTCGTCCTGCTCCAGCGTGTAGACGATCACGAACAGCATGAACGCCGCGCCCAGGCCGGGCAGGAAACCGCCGAGGAAGAAGTCCGACGCGCTGCTCATGATCGTCCGGCGGTAGAACCAGATCGCCGCGCTCGCGGTGAGCAGGTAGAAGATCGCCGCGATCAGGCCCAGCGTGCTCACGATGTCGGACAGGGCCTTGCCGATCGAGCCGGCCAGCGTGGTGCCCCACAGGAACACGATGTTGAGCAGGCCGAACAGGATCGTGGCGTTCCACGGGGTACGGAACCTGGGGTTCACGTTCGCGAACCAGCGCGGGAAGGTGCGGTCGCGGCCCATGGCGTAGGAGATCCGCCCCGCGCTGACGATGGCGGCCAGCAGGGAGGCCAGCGTGCCGCCGAGCACGGCGACGATCATGACGTTCCCCCAACCGGTGCCGCCGATCAGGTCGCCGACGTAGGCCAGGATGTTGGCCGCGTTGTTCTGCATCGACTTGTTGGGCGCGACGCCCTGCAGGCACAAGATGACGCCGGCGTAGATGACGAACAGGATCAGCACACTGACTATCCCGGCCCGGCCGGCCTGCTTGCCCCTGGCCTCCTCGCTGACGTACGCGGCACTGTCCCAGCCGGAGTACAAGAAGATGGCCAGCAGGCAGCCGGAGACCAGCGCGCTGAACCCGCCCGCGCCGCTGATGGTGAACCACGAGCTGTGGATGTGCACGGTGTGGTGCAGGCTGTGGCCGTAGATGCCGACCAGGGCGGCAATGGAGAAGCCGACCAGCAGGCCGTACTCGAAGATGGCCCAGCCCCACGAGAACCGGGCCGACAGCTGGATCCCGACCGCCGCGATGACCAGGACGAAGATGTCGAACCCGGTGCCGACGGCGGCGACCGCATAGACGTTGTTGGGCAGCGTGTTACTGAAGAAGGTCAGCATGTAGGTGCCCAGCGGGACCGTCAGGCTGGTCGTGCCCACGCAGTAGTACATCAGCATGATCCAGCCGGCGAAGAAGCCGGCGTGCGGGTTGAGGGCGCGGCCGACCCAGGAGTACGTCGCGCCCGCGCTACGCTGCCAGGCGTTGAGCCGCTGGTAGCCGATGGCGATGCCGAGGATCGGGATGAGGCAGATCACGATCGGCAGGAAACTGGCATAGGCGACGGTGGACAGCAGGACAGCCAGGGTGACCGCGATGCTCTGCGTCGGGCCGGAGCTGGCCATGGAGATGACGACGATGTCGCCAGCGCGTAGAGCAGCATCCTTCAGGGTGCCGCCCGGGGACTGCGCTCTGGCCGGGGCCGGATCAGTGCTGGCTGGCGATGACATGGCGCATCTCCGTCTCGCTCGGAGGCTCTTCGGTGGTGGGGATCGGCTAGCTAGTCGCGGGAACGCAGACCGGATCGGCTGCGTCCGATAACGGCGAAGGCCTCCTGCGCGGCGCTGAGCATGTCGTTGACGTCGTCGGCGGTATGCACGAGCGACAGGAACAGGTTCTCGTACTGACTGGGGTGGAACAAGACCCCCCGCAGCAACATTTCCTGCCACCACCGAGTAAACAGATCCTCGTCCGCGTAGCGCTGCGCGTCCCGCCAGTTCCGGATCGGGCGTTCGCTGAACCAGACCTGGAACACGGTGCCCAGTCCCTCCACGATAACTGGGAGGCCCGCCTCGGCCGCCAGCTTGCGCAGCCCGCTCATCAGCGTCTCACCGAGCGCGCGCTGCCGCTCAAACAGGCCCGGCTCGGCTAGCACGTCCATGGTCGCGCTGACCGCGGCGCACGCGATGACGTTGGCGTTGTAGGTGCCCGAGTGCGAATAGCGTCCCTCTGCGATCATCGACATCGCCTCGCGGGACCCGCCGATGGCCGCTACCGGGAAGCCGCCGCCCAGCCCCTTGGCCATGGTGGTCAGGTCCGGCGTGATCCCGAAGTACTCCTGCGCACCGCCGCGCGCGAACCGGAATCCGGTGATGACCTCGTCGAAGATGAGCAGCGCGCCATGCCGGCGGGTCTGCTCACGCAACAGCTCCAGATAGCCGGGTTCGGGCAGGATGCAGCCGGTGTTGAACATTGCAGGCTCGGTGATCACCGCGGCCACCTGGTCGCCGCGCTCCTCCATCACGGCTACGAAGCTGTCCGGGTCGTTCCAGGTCAGCACGATGAGCGTGGCCTCCAGCTCGGCCGGGACGCCGGGGCCGGACGGAACCGGACGAGGCCGGCTGGCCTGGCCTGCCAGCTCCGGGTCCACGTGGTTGCTCCAGTAGACGGTGTCCTGCCAGCCGTGGTAGTGCCCTTCGAAGCGGATGATCAGCGGGCGGCCGGTGTGCGCGCGGGCCAGCCGGACAGCCGTGCCGACGACCTCGCTGCCGGAGTTGGAGAACCGGACCAGCTCAATCCCCGGCACCGCCTCGGTGACCTTGCGCGCGGCCTCGATCTCCAGCTCGTACGGCAGGCCGAAGCAGGTACTCAGCTCGCTGACGGCACCGGTGACGGCGCGGGTCACGGCCGGATGCCGGTGGCCCAGGATCATCGGGCCCAGGCCCAGCAGGTAGTCGACGTACTCGTGTCCGTCCACGTCGCGCAGCCGCGACCCGTAGCCCTCGGCCATGAACGGGGGATACGGCTTCCAGCCGAACTTCACCGTGCGTGCGCTACTGCCCGCGCCGCCGGGAATATAACGGCTGGCCTGGGTGAACAGCTCACCAGAATGCCGTGCCCAGGTGCGGTACCGCTCGTCAAAAGCACGCTCGTCCAAGACCCGCGACCTCCTTGTTAGGGCGTCGGGTCCGCGTCCTTGACCGGGGCCTCAGAGTTCGTGACCGCACCGGCCGTGCCGCCGACTCCCGCAAGGGCCGCTGCCACCGGCTCGGTGACCTCTTGCTTGCGCGTGCTGCTGCCCAGGAAGTAGAAGATGACGCCGATCACGACGATGACGAGCAGCGGGACGATCTGGCTGAGCTCATACTCCAGCCGCTCGTGGGAGAAGCTGAGCGCGGCGAGAGAGTCGTTGGGGTTCCCGCCCGCGCCGAACCAGTTGACACCGAACCCAGGCCAGAGCAGCGCCACGGTCGCCAGCAGCGCCCAGAGGGTCGGAAGGATCGAGCAGATCCACGCTCCTACCATGCCCCCCGGTACCCGGTAGGGCCGCGGAACATCGGGTCGGGTGTACCTGAGTTTTATCAGCGCCGGGAAGATAAACAGGTACGAGATCGTGGTGGTGGAGATCGTCAGCCCCAGTACGGCGGCAAAATACCTGCTCGAATTGGCCCCGTTGATCTCGAACGCGGCGATCATGAGGACGGTCGCGACCAGGCCGGAAAGCACGTTCATCCCGGCCGGGGTCCCGAAGCGCGCCGAGAACCGGCCCAGTATCCGCGGACCGCCGCCGTCGAAGGAGGCCACGGCCTCGGCCCGGTCCGCTCCCATGATCCAGGTCGTCCCGGCGCTGGCCAGGGCAAAGATGAATACCACGGCCGCTATGCGGCCTAGGAGGAGGCCGCCCCCGGTGAGCGTCGCGGTCCCGTCGGAGGCGACATGACCGCCGTAGACGGTGAACACGGCCTTGATCGCGTCCAGGAACCCGGTTAGCCCGGATACCGCGCTCGACGGGAGGACGATCAGGATGAGCAGGATCGGGAGCCCGTACGCGACCATCACCCCGGCACCTGACCAGAGCACCGCGAAGGGCACATCTCGCCGGGGATTGACCATCTCCTCGCCCGCCGCCGAGGGCACCTCCAGCCCGGCGTAGTTGAAGAACAGGACCGGGACCACGGCGATGAATATCGCGTAAGTGGGCACGAACGCGTGACCGCCGAAGCCGTGCACCCCGTGCTTGGCCGCGTACACGAGCACGGTGATCGCGAAGAATACGATGATCAGCCCGCGCGCCCAGGCGCCGAGGGTCGGCACCCACTTGCCGTACCGCAGCGACACGATGGCCGCCGTGATGGTGAACCAGATGAAGACCACCGCGTACACGTACTTCCAGGCGCCGGGCACGTTCCCGAAGAACTCCTCGATCGCGGCGAACGACACGATCGTGAGCGACCCGCCCACCCAGATCGGATTGGAGATCCAGTAGATGACCGAGTTGACGGCTGCCACCCGGCGTCCGAACGCCAGCCGGCTCCAGACGTAGGGGCCTCCTTCCTGCGGGAACGCCGACCCGAGTTCGGCAATGGACAACCCGTAGGGCAGGAAGAAGAAGATCCCGAGGAAGATCAACCAGGTGAAACCCTGTGCCCCGTTAGCCGCGACCGCGCCAATGGTGTCGAGCGTCACCACCGTGCAGATCAGGTAGAAGAACATGTCGAAGCGCCGGAAGTTCCGGCGTAGCTTCTTCTTCTCCTCTACAGCAGTGGCGGTCGTCTCGTAGACGAACTCGGCGCCGGTTGTCTGAGACACGTCGCACCTCCGGGGATTCCGGGTGACATCCAATCAAAGGGGAAACATACGTCGCAACCCCAACGGCGGTCACACCCAGTAACAATCCGAACAACAGCAGTTTTTGCCGGCCAGTATCAGCGCGGGCTGCCGCGCGGAACCGCCGTCTTACGTGAGGTGCTTATCTGGCCGCGCTCTCCAGCCTGATGCGGAAGAACGGGGAACGCAGGATGAAACGGGCGGCCAGCATCAGGACCAAGCCAGCCGCGACGACGCCGATCAGCGACCACCGCTGCGACTGGGGAGCGTTCTGGACCGACTTGACGACGATCCAGACCAGGAACCCGGTGGCGGCCAGGGGAAGAATGCCGACGAGAACCCCGTCCCAGACATTGCTGAAGATACGGCGCCGGTAGTACACGATGGCGGAGGTCGCGGTCAGCAGGTAGAAGCTCGCGTACAGCACGCCGCTCACGTCGATCAGCGCGGTGAAGGCGTTCGCGACCGAACTGGCCAGCAGGTACACCCAGGTGACGGCGATGAGGATCATGCCGATGACGATGCTGGCGATCGCGGGCGTGGCGAAGCGGGTGTTCACGTTGCCCAGGATGGCCGGGAGTACCCGGTGACTCGCCATTCCGTAGAGCATCCGGGCCAGGATGACGATGCTGACCCCGGTGGACGCGATCACCGACAGGGCCAGAGCGAGCGCCATCGCCTTGGCCGCGCTGCCGCCGCCCAGTGCCTGCGCGATGTAGACCAGCGGCGCGGTCGCGTTGGCCGCCAGCTTGGCCGGCGTCACCACTCCCTGCAGGCCTATCTGGCAGAAGGTGTAGATGACGATGAGCAAGGCGACCGCGATGACGGCGGCCTTGCCCGGGTTCTGCCGCCGATGCTTTACTTCCTCGTTGACGTAGACCGTGGCGTCCCAGCCGGCGATCATGAACACCGCGAAGAGCAGGGACCCTGCCACGTCGCCGTGCCCGCCGATGCCGGTGAGGCTGAACCAGCCCCTGGTGATCGGGACCGTGCCATGGTGGTGAGTCAGCACAAACACGAGCCCCCACGCCGAGAAGGCGATCAGGATCGCGTACTCGATCACCCCCATCGCGACCTGGCTGCGCGCGGTCAGTCGGATGCCGACGACGGCGATCACCAGCAGGGCCACGATGACGGCCGTGCTGATGAAGATGTTGGGCCAGGTGCTGACCGCGTTGACGCCGGCAATCGCGAGGACCGACGGACCCAGAACCACCACGCCGGAGACGGCCGCGATGAGGCTAGCGGCAATCATCAGCCATCCGGTCATGAACCCGAGGTACGGGTTGATCGCGCGGCCGACCCACTCGAACGACGCGCCGCAGTTCGCGCTCCAGAGGTTCAGCCTGCGGTAGGCGTTTGCGATGATCAGCATCGGGATCCCGCACAGGACGATGATCGGCCCGCTGCCGTAGGCTGACGACGCGGCGAGGTAGGCCAGCACCAGTCCCAGCGCCACGGTGGGCGCCGAGTTGCCCATGCCGATGATGGTGTCCTGGGCGGCCCCGATCGCGTCGGGCTCCAGCCGGGTCGTGGGGGCCTGACCGGCTATGGGGATGGCAGTTACGGTTCGATCCGTCATCTGTTCTCCTGATCGGTATCCCCGGTCGCCCTGACCTGTGCATACGGCATGGCAAAAACCGAGGCTAACTCTAACTCGTAACCGGCGGGCGCGCGCCGATTATGATCTACCCGGCAAACAAGTACATTTCGCCATCATTGACGGTCAGCCGTCGCCGATGTTGGCCAGGCTCTGGCGGACCGTCTGAGTCAACGGGTCATCAGCCGGCAGGACCCGCTCACAGCGGACGGCCGTCTCGTGGAGCAGCGCCACGGCGTCTCCTACCCGGCCTACGACGTAGTACAGGTGGGCCAGGTTCACTACGCGGGCCAGCGTATCAGCATGGTCGCGGCCGAGAACGCGCTCCGAATCCGCGCGGCACCGCTCGGCCAACTGCATCGCGGCAGGCATGCGCCCGGCCGCCTGATATGCGGCGGACAGGTTCCCGGCGGTCGCGATCGTATCCGGATGACCGCGTCCCAGCACCTTCTCGCGGTCGGCCAGCACCCGCTTGTATAGCGCGATCGCTTCCTTTCCTCTCCCGTCGGCCAGGCAGGCCGCCGCCAGCCGCTCCCGGGTAGCCATGGTCAGCGGATCGCGCGGCCCCAGGAGCCGCTCACGATCGGCCAGGCTGCGGGTCAGCAGGCGGCCGGCCGTGGTGATATCGCCCGCGGCCTGGTAGGCGGTGGCCAGCTCGTCCCGGGCGCTGAGGGTCTCCGGGTGCCCGTGGCCGCGGACCTGCTCGTACTCGCCGACAACGCGGAGCATGACGGTCACCGCGTCCGAGGGTTCGCCGGCCATGATCAAGGCCCGGGCCAGGCTGACGCGAGCGGCCACGATGGCCGGGTGGCCCGGCGTCAACTCACGGGTCCGGTCGGCCAGCACGCGCTGGTACCACTGGACGGCCTCCGCCGCGTTCCCGGCGGCCAGGTACGCGGCGGCCAGCTGACCGGCTACCACCAGCGCGTCCGGGTGGCCGGGGGGCAGCTTGGCGTCGCAGCGCGCGGCCAGGTCCTGCCAGAACTCGACGGCCGAGCTGGCCAGGCGGGCCTCGTTCAGGCTCCGGCCGACCCGCAGCAGCAGCGGATGACACCCGTCGGCCCACAGCGAATCGAGAGCCGAGTCCTGCAGGCGACCCGCGTTCGCCCGCAGGCTGGCGGCCGCCCACGGCGACGGCTCGTCGGCGGGCCACACCTCGAGCAGCGCGGCCGCGGCCGCCCGCGCCGCGGGCTCCTGGACCTCGGCGGGTGCGGCCAGCTTGATCGCCGTCTGCAGGGCCGAGCTGACCAGCACGGTCGGCGGCGTGACGTCGCGGTTGATCATGATCAGGCCGGCTCGCTCGAGGGCCAGCAGTACGTCCCAGATTCGTCTGGGGTCGGCGGCCGCGGCGAACGGGTTGGCCGCCCCGCCCAGGTACGCGATCAGGGCCTGCGCGCCGAAGACGACGCCCGGGATGCCGTGACCGTCGAGCAGGGCCAGGAAAACCAGCATGAGTCGCACGGACGAGCTGGGCAGCAGCGATTCCGCCCGCTCCAGGCACAGCATCCAGGTCACCATGGCCGCCGACGGAATCTCGTCGGCGCTGGTCCAGATCTGGTCCCGCCGCTGGATGAACAGTTCCCGGTAGTCCCGGCAGGTCAGGTTGGAACTCGCGATCACCGCGGACGCCTGGCCTAGCGCCAGCGGCTCGCGGCCGAGCGTCCCGACCAGGTCGATAGCTCCCTGGCGCTGGACCGGGTTCGCGCTGAGCCGTTCGGCCACTCCGTTCAGCGCCTCCCGCGTGCTGAACAAGCCGACCGGGATGACCCGCGGGCCGCGGCGGCCCAGCGCGGGAACAATCCGCGAGCTGGTGATCAGCAACCGGCCCGCCAGCCCGTCGGGCCACAGTCTGGTCAGGTCGGCGGTCTCCGGCAGGTCGTCGAAGACCACCAGCCAGGGTTGCCTGGTCTCGCTCAGCCAGCTGACGAAGCGGACCGCGACCGAGTCGGCGGTGCCGGTGGGTTGCAGGCCGGTGGCCGCCACCGACGCCTGCACGAACCCGGACAGGATCGCCGCCCGGTCGGTTACCGAGATCCAGATCAGCCCGTCGATGGCGCGCGACCGCCACAATGACTCTGCGATCATCACCGCGATCTGGGTCTTGCCGCAGGCGCCGGGCCAGTTGGGCAGGATCTCATCCACGGCCGGGTCCGGCACGAGCGCCATGGCCGAACCCGGAACCAGGACGTCCGCGAGGCCGCCAGCGGTGTCGGGACGGTCGGTAACGCCCTCGGCGAGCGGAGGCACCTCACCGATCCGGAATCGCCGCGCCAGCTCAGCCGGCATTCCCATCGGGCATCACCGCCCACCACCCCCATCGATGCTGCTGTCCCTGGGACCTCCTCTGAACATCTAACTAACACGCAAAGGCTCGGACCTGGGACAACTTTGCCCATATTGGGATCTTTCCTGACCTTTCGATTTCTGTATGTACCCGACGACTGACTCACCGCGCTTAGGCGACCTGTAGCACTGGTTGTTTTAATTCACTCTATTGTCATTTGGTCACAAGAGCCACTGAACGCCGCCTCATCAGCCGTCGCCCGCGATGCTGGCCAGGCTCTGGCGGACGGCCTGGGTCAGCGGGTCCCCATAGGGCAGGACCCGCTCGCAGCGGGCGACCGTGTCGCGGAGCAACATCTCCGCGTCGCCGACCCGGCCCACGGCGTAGTACAGGTGCGCCAGCTGGACGCGCCGGGCCAGCGTGTCGGCATGATCGGCGCCCAGCACCCGCTCCGAATCGGAGCACGTCTGCTCGGAGAACTGCACCGCCGAGGGCATCTTGCCCGAGATATGGTAGGCGCCGGCCAGGCTCGCCTTGGTCGCGATGGTGTCCGGGTGGTCGCGCCCGAGCACCGCCGCCCGGTCCGCCAGCACCCGCTTGTAGCCGGAAATGGCCTGCTTGATCTGGCCGCCGGCCAGCAGGGCCAAGGCCAGCTGATCGCGGGTGGCTATCGTATGCACGTCGCGGGCCCCCTGGAACCGCTCGCGCTCGGCCAGCGCCTGGGTCAGCAGTCCGATCGCGGCCGCCACGTCGCCGGCCGCCTCGTAGGCGCGTGCGAGCTCGTCCCTGACCGCCAGGGTGTCCGGATGGCCCGGGCCGCGGAACTGCTCGGATTCAGCCACGGCCCGGCGCAAGATGGTCACCGCGTTCGCAGGCTCGCCCGCGGCGATCAGCGCGTCGGCCAGGCTGACCCGCGCCGCGATGATGGCCGGGTGCCCGGGCGCCAGATCGACGCTCCGTTCGGCCAGGACCCGCTGGTACCAGGTGACCGCCTCGGCCCCGTACCCGGCCGCCAGGTACGCGCCGGCCAGCTGAGCCGCGACGACCAGCGCGTCGGGGTGTCCCGGCGCCAGCTTATTGTCGCAATGGACGGACAGCTCACGCCAGTACTCGACGGCCGGCCCGGCCAGGCGGGCGCGGTCCAGGCTCTGCCCGGCGCGCAGCAGCAGCGGATGGCACCCGTCGGCCCACAAGATGTCCCTGGCCGCGCTCTGCAGGCTGCCCGCGTTGGCGCGCAGGACGGCGGCCGTCCACGGCTCCGGCTCGTCCGCCGGCCACGCTTCCAGCAGCGCGCTGGCCGCCGCCCCGGCCGCCCGGTCGCAGAACGACGCGGGGGCGGCCAGCCGGATCGCGGCCTGGACCACCGGGTTCATCAGGATCGTCGGCGGCGCCTCGGCGCGGTCGATGCTGATCAGGCCGGCCCGCTCGATGATCAACAGCGCGTCCCAGGCGGGCTTGGGGTCGACGGGCGCGCCGAACGCGACGGTGGTGCCGCTCAGGTAGGCGCTCACCGACTGCGTGCCGAAGACCGTGCCGGGGATGCCGTGGCCGTCGAGCAGGGCGATCAGGACCAGCATGAGCCGGACCGACTGGCCCGGCAGCAGCAACTCGGCCTGGCCGAGGGAAAGCGTCCAGGTGACCGAGGCAGCCGAGGGAACTTCGCCCGCCGCCACCCCGATCTGCTGCCGCCTGCGGACGAAGTAGTCCCGGTAGTCCCGGCAGGCCAGCCTCGAGTTGGCGATCACCGCGGCGGCCTGGGCCAGGGCCAGCGGCTCGCGGCCGAGCGCCTCGATGAGGTCGATGGCGCCCTGGCGCTGAGCCGGGTTGACGCTGAGCCGTTCGGTCAGGCAGCCGAGGGCCTCGCGGACGCTGAAGAAGCCGACCGGGAAGACCCGCGTCCCGTGCCGGGTGGCCGCGACGGCCGACTGGGTGCTGGTGATCAGGAGCCGGCCCGCCGGGCCTTCGGGCCAGAGCCCGTCCAGCTCGTCCGCGTTCGGCAGGTCGTCGAGCACGACCAGCCACGGCTGACGGGTTTCGGCGAGCCAGCTGACGAAGCGGGCCGCGACCGATTCGGCCGTGCCCGTCGGCTCGATCCCGGTGACCGCCACCCACGCCTCGACGTATCCCGCGAGCACCGCCGACCGGCTGGTCGCGGAGATCCAGACCACCATGTCGACGGCGCCGGACCGCCACAGCGTTTCCGCGAGCATCACCGCGATCTGGGTCTTGCCCGACGCGCCCAGCCAGTTCTGCTTGCCCTCGGCGAATTCCGAGCCGGGCACGAGCACGATGGTCGAACCAGGGATCAGACCGTCCAGGATGCCCCGGGCGGTATCGGGCCGATCGCTGAATCCCTCGGCCAGCGGAGGCATGTCGCCCACCCGGAACCGCACTGATTGCTCAGTCGGTAGTCCTCTCGAGGGCACAGCCCGCAACTCCCATCTATTCCGCTGTGCCGAAACCTCCTCGGAACGCTCAATAGGTAACACGGGGAGGTTCAGGCACGGGGAGCCTTCTCCGTATCTGGATCTTGCTGACATCACCATTATGCACGTGCAAAGCGGACTGATGTACGTGCATCCGGCGGGTCATTTAGGCGGATTGACGCCCGATACGCGAGCGTGACCAGCGGATTGCGCTGTGTCTTTGCGGACCGCACGCGCCACGGCCCGTTCGGCGTAAAACTCCTATCGCCCAGGGGTGGCGACCGAGGCCAGCAAGGCGGCGCGGGCCTGGTCTACGGCGGCCAGCATCGCGCCGCGCAGCACCGGCTCACCGGGGACCCCGGTCGGGACCACGCGCGGGCGGGCGGGGCAGATGGCGGCCACGTCGGCCGCCACCCGGGCGGCCAGGGCGGTGCCGCCCGCCCGGCCCACCTCGCCGCCGAGCACGACGAGGCCGGGGTCGAGCACCACGCAGACCGAGGCCACCCCGACCGCGACCCGCTGGGCGAGCTCATCGAGGAACGCCGCGCCGCCGTCCTGGGCGATCGCCGCGGCCTGCACTGCCTCGGCGGCGGTCGCGACCGCGAACCCGTGACGGGCCGCGAGCGCGCGCACCGCGGCGCCGCCGGCCAGCGACTGGAAACCGCCGCTGGCCGGGTGCCTGATGTCGGTGTGCAGCGGGGCGCCGTGCACCGGCAGGTAGCCGATCTCGCCCGCCGCCCCGGCCGTGCCCCGGTGCAGCTGGCCGCCGAGCATGGTGGCCAGGCCCAGGCCGACGCCCATCCAGACCAGGACGAAATCATCGGTGCCGACGGCGGCGCCCGCGGCCCATTCGGCCATCGCGGCCAGGTTCACGTCGTTCTCGATCACGACCGGCTTGTGCAGCACGTCGCGCAGCGCATCCAGCGCGCCCTCGTGCCACGCGGGCAGGTTCACCGCCAGCTGCGGGTCGCCGGTCTGCGGGTCGACCACGCCGGGGCTACCGATGACCAGCGCGCTGAGCCGGGCGAGGTCCACCCCGGCGCTGGCGCAGGCCCGCTCGATGACCCCGCGGACCAGTTCCACCGGGTCGTCGGCGCCGTTCGGGTTAACGCTCACCGCGGCCACCTGGCGGCCGGTGACGTCAGCCACCTCGGCGCTGACCAGGTCGAAATCCATATACAGGCCCGCCACGTAGGCGCTAGACGGGACTACCGAGTACAGCGCGGCGTTCGGGCCGCGGTTCCCGGCCTGTTCCCCCACCACCGTCACCAGGCCGCGTTCTTCGAGCCGGGTCAGCATCTGGGACACCGTCACCTTGGACACCCCGGTGTACTCGCTGATCGCAGAGCGGGTCAGCATCCCGCCGCGCAGCAGCAGGTCCAGGGCGGCCCGGTCGTTCAGCTCACGTAGCAGGCTCGGCGTGCCCGGGCGGCCACGCGTTCCAGCCGCCGGCTGTGACTGGACTGGGTGCTGCATCGTGATCCCTTCGGCGGGTTCTGCATAATGCGAACTTTTTCACAAACACTCGGCCCCCGCCCTCTTACGTCACGGAAGCAGCTTTCGTCTCGATATGGCCACGAAGGCTATCTTATAGGAAAGTTTCCTGTTAGTTTCCCCCTACGGATAGTCATAGTCTCGACGCCGAGTTCATCACCCCGGAAGGAGTGCCAGCAGTGGGACTCTGTTCACGGTCCCGGTACTGGCCTTCTTCCTGCTGGTCCAGCGACGCCTGCGCGCGGGCCTGATCGCCGGGGCGGTGAAGGGATGACCGCGCTGGAGACCGGGGCGGACCCGGCCCTGGCCCGGCTCGCGGACGCGATCCTCATCCCGCCGTTCCCCGGGCGTTCGGCGCCGCGCTGGATCCTGGAGGCACTGTCGCGGGGGCTGGCGGGCGTGACGCTGTTCGGCCCGAACATCGCCGCGCCAGAGCAGGTGAGCGCGCTGACCACGGCGCTGCGTTTGGCGGTTTCCTCCGCTTCTGTTTCCGATCCGGTGATCGCGATCGACGAGGAGGGCGGGGATGTCACCCGGGTCGCGTACGCGGACGGCAGCCCGTACCCGGGGAACGCGGCGCTCGGCGCGGTGGACGACGTATCGCTGACCCAGGCCGTTCACCGGGCCATCGGTCTTGATCTGGCCGCCCTCGGGATCAACTTCAACCTGGCGCCGTGCGCCGACGTGCTCGGCTCGGCGGACAGCCCGGCGGTCGGCACTCGCTCATTCGGCGCGGACACCGACCTGGTGTCGCGGCACACGGCCGCCGCCGTGGCTGGCCTGCAGGGCGCCGGCGTGGCCGCGTGCACCAAGCACTTTCCCGGCCACGGCCGGACCGGCACCGACACGCACGCGGCCATCGCCACCATCGAGGGCGGCCTGGCCGAGCTGCGCCAGCGAGACCTGCCGCCCTTCGCGGCCGCGATCCGCGCCGGGACCATCGCCATCATGCCCAGCCACCTCCGGGTTCCCGAGCTCACCGGCGACCTGCCCGCCACCGTGTCCGCCGCCGCCCTGGGCGGCCTGCTGCGCGGCGAGCTCGGGTTCACCGGCGTGATCGTCTCCGACGCGCTGGAGATGCGGGCGGTCAGGGACAGGTTCGGCGTGCCCGGGGCCGCGGTGCTGGCCGTCGCGGCCGGCACCGACCTGCTGTGCCTGGGCCGGGACAGCGACGAGACAGAGTACCTCGCGGTCCGTTCAGCGCTGGTCGATGCGGTACGCGACGGCACGATCAGCGGGACGCGGCTGGAGGACGCAGCGGGTCGCCGGCGGCCGGCTCGGGTGTGGCCGCGGACGGTGTGGGCCTAGCCGCGGCCCGGCGTGCGGTGCGCGTATCGGGGCCGCGGGCCACGCTCAGCCGGCCGCTGATCATCGAGGTCGAGCCGTTGGAGAACATCGCGGCCGGGCGGTTCGGGTGGGGGCTGGGCCCGTGGGCGCCGGCCGGCAGCGTCCGCCGGGTCAACGCCGGGGACGACGAGGCGGCGGCGATCCTGGCCGCTGCCGCGGGCCGCTCGCTGGTCGCGGTGGTACGCGACGCGCACCGGGACGCCAACACGCGGTCCCTGGTCAGTGCGCTGCTCACGGCCCGGCCCGACACGGTCCTGGTTGAGATGGGGCTGCCACGCTGGCAGCCGCCGGACGGCATCTCCTACCTGGCGACGTACGGTGCGTCGCGGGCCAGCGCGCAGGCCGCCGCGGAGCTGCTCGGGCTGGCGTAGCACCTGGCCGCGCTAGCTAGGTGGGGGCGGGGGCAGCGACGGGCTGAGGTCGTTCAGCAGGTTCTTGTTGAAGACCATGATGGTGTACCGGCTGAAGTAGTAGATGTGCTGCGGTTTCCCGAACGAGTCCCGGACCTCCCAGAGCGCGATCGGGTCGATGGGGAGGGGCGGCTGGATCAGCACCACGAAGTTCGCGTAGTGCAGGGTCGGGTCGTACCACGACTTG
Organism: Actinomycetota bacterium; assembly: GCA_003136255.1. Lineage (GTDB taxonomy): Bacteria > Actinomycetota > Actinomycetes > Streptosporangiales > Streptosporangiaceae > Palsa-504. The sequence goes on along the minus strand of PLDT01000350.1, from coordinate 52,578 downwards.
TCGAACTCGTAGGGCCCGCCCGCCACCGTGGTGTTCTCCCAGCTCACCGGGCGCACGTCGACAGTCTCGCCGCTGGCCAGGGTGGTGGTGTTGCCCAGCCCGTAGCTGCTCAGGCCGTAGGTCAGGTCGTGCTGACCGAGCCAGTCCGCAAGGTTCTGGCTGACGGCCGGGATGCTCGGCTTGGTCACCGAGTAGCCGAGTGCCGCCAGGTAGCAGGCTAGGACCAGGCTCAGGGCGGGCACCAGCCGGGCCTTTCTCAGCCGGCCGCCCAGCATCCGGCCGGCCAGCACGGCACCCATCGCCAGCACGGGCGCCACCTCGCGCGCGCTCCAGTACGTGCTGGGCGTGGTGCTCAGCAGGTAAGCGGCCAAGTTGATCAAGATGCCCACGGTCAGGAGCTGGGCGATGCGGTCCTCGCAGCTGAAGAACCTCCGGATGACCAGCCACAGGCCCCACGCGGCCAGGGCCAGGCCGATCAGGTGCAGCAACGCGATGGCGCCTTCCAGCCCGATCGAGGTCATGCCGAACAGGTCGGCGCCGTAGATGCCGCAGAGGCTCTGCACCAGCAGCCACAGGTGCGCCGACATCTCGGTGACCGGGGCCACGCCGCCCTGGACGGGCAGCACGGTGAAGCCGCCGTGCGCGGAGATCGCCTTGACCACGATCCGGGATATCTCCACCGCCGCGGCCGCCGCCACTAGCAGCGATACGTCGAACCAGCCGTTGCGCCACCCCTCGCGGCGCTGGACCAGGACCTGGTAGGCGCGCACGGCGGAGACCGCGGCCAGCGGGGCCACGGCGATGAGCAGGATCAGCTGGTCGCCGATCGCGCCCCAGGCCAGCATCAAGGCGATGACGGGCGGCACGTACCATTTCCGCGGGGCGCGGTCCAGGACCAGCCAGGTCAGCATCAGCGGCACCGAGGTACCGGTGTGGTCGGGCTGGAAGACCAGGATGAACGCGCCCGGGCCGCTTTGCGGCGCGACCACGATCCCGGCCGCGATGAATAGGCGCACCATGCCCTCGCGGCCCTTGGCCTGGCCCCGGCCGAGCAGCCCGGCCGTCAGCACCAGCAGCGTGTAGGTGATCGCGGCCGAGGCGTGCAGGACGTCGGCGTTCAGCCCGCGGACCGCCTCCACGATCATGTACTCGGGCAGCTCGGTGGTGTAGAACGACACGTCTGTGACTGTCCAGCCACGCAGCAGCGGGTTGCCGTGCAGCATGTCCCAGGCCTGCAGCGCGTTGGACGCGCCGTCGGAGGTGACCTCCTGGGTCCGCGATATGGCCAGGTAGCACAGGTACAGGACGATGCCCGCGGCGGCTAGGCCGACCGGCCAGGCCACCAGGATCGCGCGGCGGAGCCAGGGACCGCTGAGACGGGGCCGGGGCACGCTGAGACGGGGCCAGGTGAACCGCGGGCCCTTGAGCGGTGACCTCTCGAGCGGTGACCTCTCGAGCTGGGGTCTCTCGAGCTGGGGCGCGCTGCCCTGCTCCGGTGCGAGGTGGTGGCCGTTGCTCCCGTTCACACCGTCGCCGTCGAAGTCCAGGGCGGGCTCGGCGGATCCGCCGGCCAGAGGGTTCCCGGCGCGAGCGCCGACCCGGGCGACGGCGAGCGGCATCGTGCCCGGGTCGTCTTCGGGTGGCGGCGTGTGCATACTCTCCCAGGCCAGTTCGCGGTTTCTCGAGTGAGCCTAGTACGGAGCCGGGACTCGGCGCGGCCCCGGAGCAGAACGCCAATGCCAGAAAATCGGTGGGGAACGTGCATAATGGCGGTCATGCGACTGTCAGCCCGGGCCGACTACGCACTGCGCGCTGCTATCGAACTCGCGGCGGCGGGCCCCGGCCACGTCACCGCCGATCAGCTCGCCCGCGCTCAGCAGATACCGGGCAAGTTCCTGGAGACCATCCTGACCCAGCTTCGGCGGGCCGGGCTCATCCGCAGCCAGCGCGGACCGGACGGCGGCTTCTGGCTGGCGCGGCCGGCGTCGGAGATCTCCCTGGCCGACATCATCCGGGTCATCGACGGTCAACTGCTGGGCGTGCGGGGCGAACGGCCCGAGAACGTCACCTATCCGGGCGTGGCCGAGCCCCTGCAGCAGGTCTGGATCGCGCTGCGGGCCAACGAGCGCGCCGTGCTCGAGCAGGTCACGCTGGCCGACATCGTGGCGGGCCGCCTGCCCGACATGGTGCGTCTGCTGACCGAGAACCCGCGCGCCTGGGTGTGAGGCGCTAAGCGCCGCGGCTTAGACCGGGACCATGTCCGTGACGTCGAAGCCCGGACCGGAGTCCGCGAAGTCCATGGCCGCCTCGGTGTCCGGGTCGATGGTGCTGATCGAGACGAAGTTCGCGGACGGCCCGCCGGGGCGCGCCTCGGCCGGCACGCGCAGGCCAGGCTCCCTCGGCATTTCCAGCACCGGCTCGTGCTGGAGTTCCGCGAGGGCAAAGTTGTCCGAGACCTCACGGAACACCTGAGAGAGCGGTGTACCCAGGGCGCCGCAGATCGCGGCGAGCAGTTCAGATGAGGCTTCCTTCTGGCCGCGCTCGACCTCGGACAGGTAACCGAGAGAAACACGCGCCGAGGCGGAGACCTCGCGCAGCGTACGACCCTGCCGCAGGCGCAGCCGGCGCAGCACGTCACCTAGCAGCTGACGGAGCAGAACCATAGTCGCACTCCCTTCGAAGGCCGAACCGCCGACACTTCACCGTACCTGGCAATACGGCTAGTTTGCGAGATCCGGCCACCCCGTGTTCGCTGCCAACGTAACGCTGTAATCAGTCCGAATCTTCCCGGAGCCTGCCGAGCAGCAGGCCGAGCGCATGCTCCACCGTCAGTCTACGGATGACGTGCCGGTCGCCGGTCAGGACGATGGTGCGTACCACCGTGTCGTCCGCGGCGCTGACCGCGATGTGCGCCGTGCCTACCGGCTGCCCGTCCGCGGGTTCGGGGCCCGCCACCCCGGTGGTCGCCACCCCGTAGGTCGCGCCGAGCCGGGTCCTGACCCCGGCCGCCATGGCCGCGGCCACCGGCGCGTAGACCGCGCCGTGCCGGGCCAGCATGCCCGGGTCCACGCCCAGCAGGGACGCCTTGAGCTCGGCGGCGTAGGTGACGACGCCGCCGCGGAACGAAGCCGAGGCGCCCGGTATGTCGGTGAGCGCCGCGGCGACCAGGCCGCCGGTCAGTGACTCGGCGACGGCGACGGTGTGACCGGCCGCCTGCAGCCGGGCGAGGATCTGCCCGGCCAGCTCATACGCGTCCTCGCCGACCGATGCCACGACCACGATCTTGCCTCCCAACCTCCGGTGCCGGCCAGCCCGGGCTAGATCGCGTCGGCGATCAGGTCCACTCCGTCCGACCCGGTCACTACCGCGCGGACCAGATCGCCAGGGGCGAGCGGGACCGCGGATCGGACCGTGGTCACCCCGTCGACTTCGGGCGCCTGATGGGCGGCCCGGCCAGGGTAGCCCTCGGATGGCTCCTCGTCAGCCGCGGAAACGTCTTCGATCAGCACGTCGAGGGTCTCCCCCACCCGGTCCGCGGCCCGCTGGGCCATCAACTCGTCGGCCAGGTCGGCGAACTCCTCCACCCGGCGAGAGATCTCCGCGTCGTCCAGCTTGCCCGGCCGGGACGCGGCCTCGGTGCCGTCTTCGTCGGAGTAGCCGAAGATGCCGATGGCGTCGAGCCCCGCGGCGCCCAGGAAGAGCTCGAGCTCGGCTAGGTCAGCGGCGGTCTCACCGGGGAAGCCGACGATGAAGTTGGACCGGACGCCTGCCCCCGGGCTGAGCTCCCGGATCTGGTCGAGCAGGTTCAGGAACCGCTCACGGTCGCCGAACCGCCGCATGGCCCGCAGCACCGGCCCGCTGGCGTGCTGGAACGACAGGTCGAAGTAGTCGGCCACCCCGGGCGTGGACGCGATGACCTCGATCAGGCCCGGGCGCACCTCGGCGGGCTGCAGGTAGCTGATCCTGACCCGCACGATGCCCTCGATGGCGGCTAGGTCGGGCAGCACCTCCTCGAGCAGCCGCAGGTTGCCCAGGTCCTTGCCGTAGGAGGTGGAGTTCTCGCTGACCAGCATCAGCTCGCGGACGCCCTGGCTGGCCAGCCAGCGGGCCTCGGCCAGGATCTCGGTCGGGCGCCGGGACACGAACGCGCCGCGGAAGGACGGGATGGCGCAGAACGAGCAGCGCCGGTCGCAGCCGGACGCGATCTTCAGCGGCGCCACCACCCCGGCCGACAGCCGGCGCCGGAGCACGCCGTCGCTCGAAGGGTCCGGCCTGGCCCACGGCGTCGTGGTGAGGTGCGGTTGGTCGGGCTGGCCGACCTGGCGGTCGGGCTGGGCGGCTTGGCGCTCGGCGGGGGTGATGGGCAGCAGCGTGCGGCGGTCCCGCGCGGTGTGCGCGGGACGGCGACGGCCGACCAGCACGTCGTCGAGCCGCGCGCCGATGTCGCCGTAGTCGTCGAAGCTGAGGATCTGCGCCTCGGGCAGCTCGCCGGCCAGCTCGGCGCCGTAGCGTTCGGCCAGGCAGCCCACCGCGGCGACCTTCGCGCCAGACTCGGCCGCGGACAGCAGCTCGGCGATGGACTCCTGCTTGGCCGCCTGGATGAAGCCGCAGGTGTTCACGAGCACCACGCTGGCCTCATCGGCCGAGGTCAGGTCCCAGCCGGACGCGGTCAGGCGGGCCGCTAGCTCCTCGGAGTCCACCTCGTTACGGGCGCAGCCCAGCGTGACCAGGCTGACCGTGCGCGCGGCCGACCCAGCCGGGCGAGGAGATCCGGACGGTGAAGACACACCGAGAGCCTATGCGGTGAGCGGGACAGCTTGGCGGGTCCCGGGTCCTGCTAGCCCGACTGGACGCCGGACGACGAACCGGGCTGGGTGCTCGGCGTCGACCCGCCCCGCGGGCTGTAGCTCAGCGTCAACGGCAGGGCGGTGCTGATCGGCTGGCGCTGACCGTCCACGGTGAGGACGATGCCGGCCGGGTTGCCCAGCCGGATGCTGACCGCCTGGCTCTCAGTCCAGGTCATCGAGCTGCCCGCCGGGACGACCCCCATGTAGATCTGCGAGCCGCCGTTGGCCTGGGTGAGCTGGACCCAGCACTCCTCCACCGCGGCGACCTTGATCACTACGTCCGAGGGCGCCACAGACGGCGTGGGGGACGTGGAGGCCGACGGTGTCGGCCGGGCGCTGGGCTTGGGGCTGGTGGTGGCGGCGACTCCGGCCCCGGCAACCGGGCCGGGCTTGTTGCCGTGCGAGGACACCAGGCGATAGGAGGCGAAGCCGATGATGGCGAGCAGCACCACGACCACGATCATGGTCATGCTGGGCGAGCGCCGCTCACGGATCTTGATCGGCTTGGAGGGTTCGAACACGTCGGCCGCCCGCAGCGGGCCCAGCGGCCCGTGGTCGGCGTCGTACTTGCTGATCAGCGGGGCCGGGTCGGTGCCTACGGCCCCGGCGATGCTGCGGATGTGCCCGCGCGCGTAGAAGTCGCCGCCGCAGGCGGCGAAGTCACCCTGCTCGATGTCCCGGATGATCGATTCCCTGATCCGGGTCTGCTGGCTGACCTGAGTAACCGTGAGACCGGCCTCACGGCGCGCGTCGGCCAGGGATTCGCCGATGCTCACGCTGCCCTCCACGTGCCTTCGGTCGCGATTTCCCACTCCCCGAGTGCGGGGCCAATCACCAAGTGTAGACAGGAAACATTGCCAGATCGGCGCGGCGGACGCAGCCTATCCGCCGCGCAACGAGATGAGCGTGTCGTCCAGGTCGTCCGGCCTGACCAGCACGTCGCGGGCCTTGGAGCCTTCGCTGGGACCGACGATGTTCCGGCTCTCCAGCAGATCCATCAACCGCCCGGCCTTGGCGAAGCCGACCCGCAGCTTGCGCTGCAGCATCGACGTCGACCCGAACTGGGTGGTGATGATCAGCTCCGCGGCCTGGATCAGCAGGTCCAGGTCGTCGCCGATGTCGGAGTCAATCTCGCGGGTGGATTCCTTAACCGCGGCTACGTCCTCGCGGTAGGCGGGCTCGGCCTGCTTCTTGCAGTGCGCGACGATCTCGCGGATCTCCTTCTCGTCCACGAACGCGTTCTGCAGCCGGATCGGCTTGGACGCGCCCATGGGCAGGAACAGCGCGTCGCCCTGCCCGACCAGCTTCTCCGCGCCGGGCTGGTCCAAGATGACCCGGGAGTCCATCAGGCTGGAGGTGGAGAAGGCCAGCCGGGACGGGACGTTCGCCTTGATCAGGCCGGTCACCACGTCCACGCTGGGCCGCTGCGTGGCCAGCACCAGGTGGATGCCCGCCGCGCGGGCCAGCTGGGTGATGCGGACCACCGAGTCCTCGACGTCGCGCGGCGCGACCATCATCAGGTCGGCCAGCTCGTCGACGATGACCAGCAGGTACGGGTAGGGCTGGTAAACGCGCTCACTGCCGGCCGGGGGCGTCAGCCGCCCGGCGCGCACCGCCTTGTTGAAGTCGTCGATGTGCCGGAACCCGCTGGCGGCCAGGTCGTCGTACCGGCGCTCCATCTCGCCGACCACCCATTCCAGCGCCTCGGCAGCCTTCTTGGGGTTGGTGATGATCGGCGTGATCAGGTGCGGGATGCCGTCGTAGATGGTCAGCTCGACCCGCTTGGGGTCGATCAGGATCATCCGTACCTCGTCCGGCGTGGACCGGGTCAGGATCGAGGTGATCAGGCTGTTCAGGCAGACCGACTTGCCGGAGCCGGTGGCGCCGGCGATCAGGATGTGCGGCATCTTGGCCAGGTTCGCGACCAGCACCCGGCCTTCGACGTCTTTGCCCAGCCCGACCACCATCGGGTGGTGGTCGCCGATCGCCACCTGCGACTTGAGCACATCACCCAGGCTGACGATCTCCTTGTCTGCGTTCGGGATCTCCACCCCGATGGCCGACCGGCCCGGGATCGGGGAGACGATCCGCACGTCGGCGCTCTTCACCGCGTACGCGATGTTCTTCTGCAGCGCGGTGACCCGCTCCACCTTGACCGCGGGGCCCAGCTCAATCTCGTACCTGGTCACGGTGGGCCCGCGGCTGAACCCGGTGACCTGCGCATCGACCTGGAACTGCTCGAGCACCTCGGTCAGCGCCTCCACCACGATGTCGTTGGCCCGGGTCCGCGCCTTGGGCGCCGAGCCCGGTCGCAGCAGCGCCATCGGCGGCAGCGTGTAGGCCACCGCGTCGCCGGTCAGCGTGAGTTGCTCGGGATTGCGCAGCGGCATGGACGGCTTGAGCTCGATGGGTTCCCTGGCCGGCTCGGCCGCGGGGGCGGGGTGGTCCCCGTGGGTGTCGAAGGTGAGCGCTTCGATCAGTCCGGCCTCGCCGTCGGGACGGGCGCCGGTCACCGCCTTGGCCGCCGCGTCGCGCTTCTTGCCCGGGCCGACCAGCGGCGTGTCGTACGGCTTGACGTGGCCGCCGGCCTCCAGGGCCGGGCGGAGCCGGACGTTCTTGGCGATCTGGCCGCGCCGCGGTCCTCGGGTCCGGATCCCGGTGCCGGCCTCGTAGTCCTCGTCGATCTCCAGGCCGTCCTGGTCGTCGCGCTCGGGCGCGGTGTACCCGAAGAGCTCGCGCAGCCCAGACAGGCGCTCGGGAATCCGGTGCAGCGGGGTGCCGGTGATGAGCAGCAGGCCGAACAGGGCCAGCAGCGCAAGCAGCGGCGCCGCCACCCACGGGGTCAGGGCGCGGGCCAGCGGCCCGCCGACCCCGTAGCCGATATAGCCGCCTGCCTTGCGGATCATGGCTGAGCCGCCGGACGGACGCGGTGAGCCCTTGGCGATCTCGAGCAGGCCGCTCAGGCCGAGGAGCAGGGCGGTCCAGCCGATCGCGGCCCGCCGGGTCGCCTGGTTGCGGTCCGGATGCCGCAGGAACCGCCAGGCCAGCAGTGCGACCAGCACCGGGGCCAGGAAGGCCAGCGCTCCGACCCCGCCGGTGACCGCCTGGTAGATGCCGCGCCCGACCGCGTTGCTCATCCGCAGCCACAGGCCGCCTGCGAGCACGATGGCGACCCCGAGGGTGAGCAGGCCCACGCCGTCGCGGCGGTGGTGCGGTTCGAGGTCACGCGCGCCGCGGCCGACCGACCGGACCGCGAACCCGAGGGCCCCGGCCACCACCATCCAGGCGCCCGAGATCACCCGGCCGATCCACCCGATCAGGATCACGACCGGATCATGGGTCCGAGCGGGCGTGCGAGGCTGGTTACGAGGCTGGCTGCGCGGCTTACGGGACTGAGGAGGCTTCTTTTTCTTGGGGGGCGTGCGGCGGGGCGTGCCGCCGGAATAGCTCGCTGACGTGCCGCGACCCCCCGCGCCGGTCCGGGCCGCGGGGGCACCGGGCTGGCGGGCTGGTTGGTTCCGGACACGGGTCGCCATACTTACAAACGTAGCGAGGAGGCTGGCCCGGGCAAAGCACCCGACCGGGCGTGTCGCGCAGAGCGTAAAACCACGGCCGTTCGGGATATGGATTTTAAGGCGATACGGTGGCGAGCCGTGCGGGCTGGACCGATAGGGTCGGGCCATGCGGGTCGCGATCCTTGATGATTATCAGCAGGTGGCGCTGGCCAGCGCGGACTGGTCCGGAGTCCGGGAACGGGCCGAGATACACGTCTTCACGTCGCACCTCGGGTCGACCGAAGCGCTGGTCGACGCGCTGGAACCGTTCGACGTCATCGTGGCGATGCGGGAGCGGACCCCGTTCGACGCCGAGCGGCTTGGCCGGCTCCCGCGGCTGCGGCTGCTGGTCACTACCGGCATGTCCAACGCGTCCATCGACCTGGACGCGGCGGCCTTGTGCGGAATCACCGTGTGCGGCACGGGCGGGATCGGTTCCTCGACGGCCGAGCTGACCTGGGGACTGATCCTGGCCCTGCTCCGGCACATCCCGGAGGAAGACCGGCGGCTGAAGCTGGCCGGAGGGGCCGGCGGGGCGGCGCTGGGCGTGGGCGGCGGCTGGCAGCAGACGGTCGGCACCGGCCTGGACGGCAAGCGACTGGGCGTCGTGGGCTTGGGTCACCAGGGCCGGCGGGTGGGCGAAATCGGCCGGGCGTTCGGCATGCACCTGGTGGCGTGGAGCCAGAACCTGGATCCGTCGCATGCGGAGAAGGTGCACGCCAAGGCGGTCAGCAAGGAGGAGTTGTTCGCCACCTCCGACGTGGTCACGGTGCACTACAAGCTCAGCTCGCGCAGCGTGGGGCTGGTCGGCGAGGCTGAACTGGCCCTGATGAAGCCGTCCGCCTTCCTGGTGAACACCTCTCGCGGCCCGCTGGTGGACAGCGCGGCGCTGCTGGCCGCGCTACGGTCGGGCGCCATCGCGGGCGCGGCCCTGGACGTGTACGACGTCGAGCCGCTGCCGCTGTCCTCCCCGCTGCGGACCGCGCCCAACGTGGTGCTCACCCCGCACCTCGGGTACGTCACCGAGGAGGCGTACCGGGTCTTCTACGGTGAAGCCGCCGAGGACATCGTGGCGTTCGCGTCCGGCTCACCAGTGCGGGTGCTGTCCTCCTAGCTGCTTGGCTTTTTAGCTGCTTGGCTTCCACTGGGGGTCGCGGCCGGACAGGGCAAGGGCGCGGTCGAAGGCGGTCGCGTCATCGGGGACCGGGACGACGGCGGCGAACCCCTGGTACTGGCGGAACAGGTCACCCTGGGCTTCGACAGTTTTCAGGACGTTTTGCGCCACGTAGTCGTCGCAGCGGTAGTCCTGCCCGGTGGCCTTGGCCACGTCCCAGCCGTGCAGCACCATCTCGGCGATCAGCAGGGCGGCCACGTCGGCGGCGGGGGTCGTGCTGCCCATGACGCCCAGCTCGCGCCGCCAGGCTTCGGGATCGGACCAGGCGTGCACGGCCCGGGCGATCTGGGCCTGGTAGGCCTGCGCGTAGTCGGGCTCGGCGGTGAAGTCCTTGCTCATCAGTTCCTCGGCGACGCTCTCGCCGTGGGCCCGGCGCTCGGCCGAGTAGGCGGTCCACAAGATCGTATGGTTGAGGAGGGTACGCAGGTCCCAGTCGGTACACGGGGTGGTTTGGGTGTTCGCGGCGTCCTGCGCTGCGTCTTTCGCGGCGCCTTTCGCTGCGCCGGTGACTACGCGGGCGGCCTCGGCCGCGGCGGCGGCCATCAGGGCCGGGCCATCGGTGGTTTCTTGGTTCGTATTCATCCGTTCACCGTAACTAGGTCCGGGTGCCACGGTCTTGAAGAAAAGCGACAGCTACGCTGGTCACGTGGCAGATTCCGCCGCCTTCGCCGTCTCCTCCGCCGCCGCCGGTGCGGCGCCGCCTGGGGCTATGGGACGCGGCGTGTTGCGGCCTGATCTCGCGGCGGACAGATTCGGGCTGGCCAAGTACCAGCCCTCGGTGCCGCTCGCACCCTTTGTCGACTATTACTGGATCGTCCGCTGGGACCTGCGCGGAGAGCCGCCGTACGAGCAGACGATCCTGCCTCATCCCAACGTGCACCTGGCCTTCGAGGCGTCCGGCGCCGGCATCTACGGCGTAGATCGGTCACTGTTCGCGCGCCAGCTTTCCGGGCAGGGCAAGGCGCTGGGCGTCCGGTTCCGGGCTGGGTGCTTCCGGCCGTTCTGGGCGGCGCCCATCTCGCAACTCAGCGACCGGGTCGTTCCGGCGACCCGGGTGTTCGGGCCGCTGGCCGAGAAGATCAGGCAGGCGATCATGTACGCCGAGTCCGACGCCGACATGACCTCGCACGCCGAGTCCTTGCTGTTCTCGGGGCTACCGGAACGCGACCCGGTAGCGGAGCAGGTCGCTCGTCTGGTCGAGTTGATCACCTCGGACTGCTCGCTGCGGCGAGTCGACCAGCTGGCTTTGGCGAGCGGGCTTTCGGTGCGCAGCCTGCAGCGGATGTTCGCCGACTACGTGGGCGTGAGCCCCAAGTGGGTAATGCGCCGGGCCCGGTTGCACGAGGCGGCGGAGCGGGCAGACAGCGGCGAGCCGGTCGACTGGGCCGCGCTGGCCGTCGACCTCGGCTACGCCGACCAGGCGCACCTGACCCGGGAATTCACCGCGACCATCGGGGTGCCGCCGAGTCGCTACCGGTCGTTACACTGNNGTTCGGTTCTGTGCGTCATTCTGCTTCGGTCCGTATGTCCTGCGGACGACGGCCGGTTTCAAGGGCTTCGCGGATGGCGGCCAGTACTTTGGCTGGCTGGGTCCGGATCTCGCGGGGCGTGAAGGGCAGCATAAGGATGCCGCGCTTGGCCATCCGGCGCTGCCGCTCGAGTGTCCGGGTGTGGTCGTGCGGCGACAGGTGCCATTCGTGGGAGTCGACTTCCACTGCGACGCCTCGGTCGGGCCACCAGGCGTCCGGCCGGGCGATGAAGGTGCCGTCGTCGTCATACAGGGAGGCGTTGAAGAGCGGCATCGGCAGGCCGGATTTTGCGAGCAGGTCCTTGAGGTCTCCTTCTGCCGCCGAATGGATCCCGTCGGCGACGTCGGTCAGAGCCTCGCGGAACAGCTTTGATCCGACGCTCGGGCCCGCGTTGAGTTCGGCCGATAGGTCCGGGACAGTGCAGGCGCTTCGCTGCACGGCATCGGCCACCATCGCGCGTACGTCGCGCAGGCTGGTCAGGCCCCGGGCCGTGTCGGCGACAGCCCGCGCGGGAAGCGCGTAATACAACGGCCCGAGCCGCCAAATTCGCTTCGGCATCCGGGTCGTGCGATGGAGTCGGACGAAAGCTACGTCCTGGCGTCGTCGCGACGCCGGGATCAAAACGTCGATGAGGTCCGCGACAGGCCCCCGGATGCGGTGCTGCTGGAGAGCGGCCGGACCGGTGATCACACCGCCGCCACCCGCGTAGAGCATGGCGGCCATCTGATGCTGGATGATGGTCGGCGTCCCGGTCGCAGCCAGGTAGACGCCGGGGATCAAGCTCTGCCACGAGTTCCCGGGACCGAGACGATGCCGGAGCGAACTAGCGGTGACGCCAGCGACGAGCGCTTGACGGCGGGTGATTACGTCTAGCTGCTGACTCAGAAGCTGGCGGAGCGCATCGTCGCCAGCACGCGTGGTTACGCCCATAGGGGCATCATGCGATCTGGGTCCGACAAAACCTTCGGGTTGCGTATCCCCAGCCCCGCCCGCCTCGGCCCTAGGGCGCCCCGGGGGCGCCCCGGGCGCCCCGGGCGTGGCCGACGCGTCGGCGGGCGCACCGATGGAACATCGGTGCCGTTGTAGCGACAGCAATGTTCCATCGGTTTCGCTGGTGACACGGCGGGAGGAGTGCGGGCCGGGCCGAAGGGTGGGGCCTGTGGGCGGGTTGGGGCACATAAGGGTGTGAGGTGCGGCCGTGGTACGGCCGTGGCTCGGAAGCGGGACTTGCGGCGGCGCGGGGGTCGGGGGCGCGGGGGTTTGGGTGGGCCTGGCGGTGGTGGGGGGCGGGTCAGGCTTGGACTACTACGGGGATGATCATGGGGCGGCGGCGGTAGTTGTCGCTGACCCACTTGCCGACGATGCGGCGGGCTAGCTGGCTGATCTGGTGGGCGTCGGTGATGCCGTCGGCGGCGGCCAGGGCCAGGGCTTCCTCGATCTTGGGCAGGACCTCGCCGAAGGCGGCGTCGTCGATGCCGGCGCCGCGGGCGTGGATCTCGGGGCCGGCCACCAACTTGCCGGAGTTGGCGTCGACCACGATCACCACCGAGACGAAGCCTTCCTCGCCGAGGATGCGCCGGTCTTTCAGCTGCGACTCGGTGACCTCGCCGACCGTGAGCCCGTCCACGTAGACGTACCCGCAGGGCACCGCGCCGACCACGCTGGCCTGGCCGTCTATCAGGTCCACCACGACACCGTCCTCGGCGATCACGATGTTGTCGTCGGGGACGCCGGTCAGCGAGGCGAGGTGGGCGTGCGCCCGCAGGTGCCGCCACTCGCCGTGGATCGGCATGAAGTTGCGCGGGCGGACCAGGTTCAGCACGTACAGCAATTCGCCGGCCGGCGCGTGCCCGGATACGTGCACCAGGGCGGAGCTGCGGTGCACCACACGGGCGCCGAGCCGGGTGAGGCCGTTGATGACCCGGTACACGGCGGTCTCGTTGCCGGGGATCAGCGAGGAGGCGAGGATGACGGTGTCGCCGGCGGCGATCCGGATCGGGTGGTCGCGGCCGGCCATCCGGGACAGCGCCGACATCGGCTCGCCCTGCGAGCCGGTGGAGATCAGCACGACATCGCCGGGGGGCATCTCCTCGGCCTCGCGCAGGTCGACCAGGAGCCCGCCGGGCACGCGCAGGTAACCGAGGTCGCGGGCGACACCCATGTTGCGGACCATGGACCGGCCGACGAAGGCGACCTTACGCCGGTGCTTGACCGCCGCGTTGAGCACCTGCTGGACCCGGTGCACGTGCGAGGCGAAGCAGGCCACGATGATGCGCTGCTTGGTGTTGGCGAAGATCTCGTCAAGCACGGGGGCGATCTCGCGCTCGGAGGTGACCACGCCGGGCACTTCGGCGTTGGTCGAGTCGGCCATCAGCAGGTCGACACCTTCGGTGCCGAGGCGGGCGAACCCGGCCAGGTCGGTGAGCCTGCCGTCCAGCGGCAACTGGTCCATCTTGAAGTCGCCGGTGTGCAGGACCAGGCCGGCCGGGGTCCGGATGGCCACGGCGAGGGCGTCCGGAATCGAGTGGTTGACGGCCAGGAACTCACAGTCAAAGGGCCCGAACGAGCTGTGGCTGCCCTCGACCACCTCCACCGTGACCGGGTCAAAGCGATGCTCGGCCAGCTTGCTCTGGACCAGGGCCAGGGTCAGCTTCGAGCCGACCAGCGGGATGTCCGACCGCTCCCGGAGCAGGTACGGGATCGCGCCGATATGGTCCTCGTGCGCGTGGGTGAGGACGAGCGCCTCCACCTGGTCGAGCCGGCCGTCGAGGTAGCCGAAGTCGGGCAGGATCAGGTCCACGCCGGGCTGGTCAGGGTCCGGGAACAAAACCCCGCAATCCACTATGAGGAGGCGGCCGCGGTACTCGAAGACCGTCATGTTCCGGCCGATCTCGCCGAGCCCGCCCAGGGCTACGATGCGCAGGCCGCGGCGGGGCAGCGCGGGCGGCGGGGTGAGATCCGGATGCGGGTGGCTCACGCGCTCAGGCCGTTCCCCGGCAGCTTCACGCCGCCGGCGGTGAGGTCAAGAGCCAGCTGATACCGTTCGGCCTCGGTGGCGGCCAGCAGCGGGCCGCGCACCGCACCGCCCGGCAGGCCGAGCAGGTCCAGGGCGGCCTTGGTCATCACCGCGCCCTGGTTGCGGAACAGGCCGTCGTAGACCGGGATGAGCTCGTAGTGGAGCTGCCGGGCCCCGGCGACGTCGCCGGCGCCGAACGCGTCGATCATCTCGTGCAGCCGGTCCCCCACGACGTGGCCGACCACGCTGATGAAGCCGACCGCGCCGAGGGAGAGCCAGGGCAGGTTCAGCATGTCCGTACCGCAGTAATAAATAAGGTCGGTCCGGGCCAGCACGTGCGAGGTGGCGGACGCGTCGTCCTTGGCGTCCTTGACGCCGACGATCCGCGGGTGAGCGGCCAGCCGGACCAGGGTCTCGGTGGCNNGCCGGCTGCGGCGGCTTGCTGTAGTAGGGGGTGACGACCAGCAGGCCGTGCGCCCCGGCCTGTTCGGCGCGACGGGCCAGCTCGATGGTGTGCGCGGTGATGTTGGTGCCGACGCCGGCGACCACCTGCGCGCGGGAGCCCACCGCCTCGAGCACCACCTGGATCAGGCGCTCTTTCTCGGCATCGGTGGTGGTCGGCGCCTCCCCGGTGGTCCCGTTCAGCACCAGGGCGTCATTGCGCATGTCGGTAACCAGGTACTCGGCGAGGCGGGCCGCCCCGTCGTAGTCGACGGCCCCATCGGGGGTCATGGGGGTGATCATCGCCGTGACCATCTGCCCAAACGGCGCGCTGGTTGTCGTCATACCCGAACGCTACCCGCAACCAGGTGCGCAAAGTAGTCGGCATACCGTCACCCCGGCGGGAAATCCCGCCAGGGCCCGATTCGGCGCAGGGCTGGCCGGCCCCTGTGCGGCCAGCTCTGGTATGGCCAGCCCGCAGCGGGCTGGCGGCTCGGCCGGGGTCAGCCGTCGCGGATGATCTGGGTCAGCTGAGCGGCCATTTCGGCCAGGGCCTGCCGCGGTTGCTTCTGGTGCGTGAGGGCCTGGTACACCGAGCTGGAGATGGCCAGGCTGGCCTGGTCGTAATTGGAGATCGCCGGGCGCGGCTGCGCGGAGTTGATGGCCTGCTCAAGCACGGGAAGGTAGGGATAGCTGCGGATCAGGGCCGGGTCGGTATAGAGCTGCGTCCATACCGGCGGGAACGATCCCTGCTCGAGCATCTCCTTCTCGTTGGTCAGGTACGTCATGTACTTGATGAAGTTCAGGGCCGTTCGCTGATGCTGGGAGTACGCGCTGATCGCGAGGTTGGCGCCGCCCAGGGAGCTAGAACCGATGCCGTCGGGGCCCGGCAGCGCCACGACGCCGAACTTCCCGTACACCTTGTTGTCCGGTCCGGGCACGGACAGCGCCGCGTAGACGTCGGGCCAGTTGTCGAGGAACAAGAACTTGCCTGCCTCGAACGCGGCCTGGGCCGACTCCTCTTCGTAGGTGAGCGTGACCTTGGGGATCCAGCCCTGCTGGAACCCGCTGACCAGGAACTTTAGTCCGTCGAGCGCCTGGGGCGAGTCCACGGTGACCTTGTTGCCGTCGGCGGACATGATCGACCCGCCGGCCGACTGAACCGCCGCGGCGAAGTCGACGGTGAGGCCCTCATAGGGGGCGAACGTGCCGGCGTACCCGTCCAGGCCGTACTTCGGTGCCACGGTCTCGGCGAGCTTGGCCAGCTGGGCCCAGGTCTTGGGCGGCTGCTGGCCCGCCTTGGCGAGGATGTCCTTGCGGTAGTAGAGGAGATCCGCGTTGCTGTAGTCGGGTACGGCGTACAGGCGGCCCTGGTACATGGCGGTGGCCACGGCCGGCTTGAGAAAATCCTTCAGCGGGAACTGGCTCTCGGGCAGCGGGATGATCCAGCCGTTCGAAGCGAACTCCGCGGTCCAGATGACGTCCATGTCGATGACGTCATACTCGTCGCTCTTGGCCTGGAGGTTCGCCACCAGCTCGGCCAGTTGGTCGTTGGACGCCTCGGGCAGCAGCAGCAGGGTGACCTTCTGGTTGGGATAGCGCTGGTTCCAGTTAGTGATCACGCCCTGCAGCCAGCCGGAGTTGTCCTTGCCGATGGCCAAGGTGATCGGGCCGATCCCGTTGGTCGACGGGGCCTGGCCGCCCGGCGAGGCGCATCCGGCGGCCAGGAGGAGGGCGACCGCGACGGCGGCGATAGCAGGCCACGCACGCCGCCTACGGGCCACGACTCCACCTGCCCTCTAGATTCGTAGATGCATGTTATGCACCGTTGTTATGTATATGTCAACACGATCACATAACGACTCCGACATGTTTCGCGCCGACGCGCCGACGCGCCGGGTCCCAACGTAGCTGGCCGAAACTCGCCGGGCGCAGGGGCTTACATATCTGTTATGTACAGCGTTAATCTGAGCGCGAGCTAACCGGGGCCGGTCCGGGCCCTGGCAGGTGCATGGAGGTGACGGGATCGTGCGGCAGCCCTTGCTGGCGCTCCTCGCAAAAGAGCCGGCTCATGGCTATGAGCTGAAGCTTGCGCTGGAACAGACCTTTGGCCAGGCCTATCCCTCCCCCAACATCGGGCAGGTGTACGTCACGCTCAAGCGGCTCGAGCAGGACGGGCTGGTGCGCAGCCAGGACGTGGAGCAGACCACGCGGCCGAACAAGCGCGTCTACGAGCTCACGCCCGCCGGGCGGGAGGCCCTCAGCGCGTGGGTCGACGAGCCGAGCGACGGGCCTCGCATCCGGGACGACTTCTTCGTCAAGCTGATCCTCGCCCCGCTGGCCGGGCTGGCCGACCGGATGGCCCTGATGAACAAGCAGCGCCGGCACTACCTCAGCCTCATACGCCGGCTCACCGAGCTGCAGGCCGACACCGATCCGGCCGACACCACGGCCCGGCTGCTGATCGAGGGAGCCGTCTTGCACCTGCAGGCCGACCTGGACTGGCTGGAACGATGCCAGGAGGAACTCGTGTGAGCCGCGCCATGCCGAAAGGCTCGCCGTGGCCGCCAGCACGGTCAGCCGACTCGCAGGTATTGCTGCGGACCGCGAAGCTGGCGAAGACCTACCGGACCGACGGAGTCCCGGTGGAGGCGGTCCGCGGGGTGGATATCGAGCTCGGCATCGGCGAGTTCGTCGCCGTCATGGGTCCGTCCGGCTCGGGTAAGTCCACCTTGTTGCACGTCCTGGCCGGGCTGGAGCCGGCCACGAGCGGTGAGATCTGGCTGCGGGGGGAGCGCGTCGACGGGCTGTCCACGGCCGGCTGGGCCATCTTGCGCCGACGTCACATCGGGTTCGTCTTCCAGTTCTTCAACCTGCTGTCCAACATGACGGTCGCCGACAACGTGGAGCTGCCGGCGCTGCTCGCGGGCGCGGGCGCCCGGCAGGCCCGAAACCGCCGCGAAGAGCTGCTGGCCGAGCTGGGCCTGACGGACAAGGCGACCGCCGCTCCGGCCCGGCTGTCCGGCGGGGAGCAACAGCGGGTCGCGCTGGCCCGCGCGCTCGCCAACGAGCCGAGCCTGCTGCTGGCCGACGAGCCGACCGGCAACCTGGACAGCTCCAATACGCGCGACGTCCTCAGGCTGCTGCGCCGCACGCACGATTCCGGCCAGGCGATCTTGATGGTCACGCACGACGCCCGCGTGGCGAGCCTGGCCGACCGGGTCATCAACCTGTTCGACGGGATGGTGGCCGACGACGCCAAGATCGTTCCCATCCCTCGCGGCGTGAACGGCGTTCGCGATGTCCTGGAACTGAGAGGCTGAGACCCGGTGCGAGGCACGCTGCGGTGGGCACGCGCGGATCTGCGCGCTCACCGCGGCCAGGCCCTGCTCACCATAGGGGTGGTCGGCTGCGTGGTGGCCGCGCTCTTCCTGGCCACGATGCTGCTGCAGGGCGCCCTGAACCCGTGGCAGCAACTGTTCGCCCGGACCCGCGGGGCGGACGTACTGGTCTACTTCCAGAACGGGACCAATACCAGCGAGCTGCGCTCGCTCCCGGGAGTCCAGGCGGTCGGCCAGCCTTACCAGGCCGCCTCGGCGACGCTGGAGCAGGGCGCGGTACGGTCACCGGTCGAACTGGCCGGCCTGACCCCGGTGCCGCCCACGATGTCCGCGCCGCTGATCGTGGCGGGCACCTGGCTGCGGCCCTCGGAGCAGGACGGCGCGGTGCTTGAGGCGTCGTTCGCGGCGGCCGTCCACGTCGGCGTCGGTGACCAGATCGTCGTGGACGGCATCGACGGCACGCAGGTCTCGATCCGGGTCATCGGCATCGCCGACACCGCCGACCAGGGTTTCTACCCGCAGTGGACGCCCGGCCTGATCTGGGTCCAGCACACGCTGCTGACCCGGGTCGAGCCGCAGGCGAGCGAGACCGAGAAGGTCGTGGGTCTGCGGCTGGACGACAACTCCGCCCTGGCCACCAGCGAGGTCGTGCAGAACATCTACAACTACTACAACGGCGCGGCGGAGAACTCGGCGGTCTTGCGCTACTCGACCTGGCAGCAGGTGCAGGGCTCGATGGCCAGCAACGACCGGCTGCTCGGGCTGCTGCTGGCCCTGTTCGGCATCATCGCGCTGATCGCCGGCCCGTGCGCAATCGCCAACGTCACCGCGGCCCGGGTCCTGGTGCAGCGCCAGGACATCGCGATGCTGAAGGCGCTCGGGTTCACCCCCGGTCAGGTGGTGCGGATGCTGCTCGCCCAGCAGACCGCGCTGGGCGCGGCCGGAGCCGTACTCGGGCTGGCCGCGGCGCGGATCTTGACCTCGCCGGAGTTCGTGCGGCCGCCGGACGGCACGCCGGTCGGCCTGGCTCCGCTGTCCGGCGCATGGCTGGCACTGATCGCCGGCGGCACTGTACTCACCGTGGCGGTCGCCACCATCATCCCGGCCTGGCGGGCGGGCCTGGTCTCTCCGGTCGCCGCCGTGCAGCCGAGCCCGCCACGTGGTCACCTGTCCCTGATCGCCCGGCTGGGCCTGCTCGTCCACCTTCCGGCGGCCCTCGTCCTCGGCGCCCGGGACTCGCTGACCCGGCGGCTGCCCGCGGCGCTGACCGTGGTCGGGCTGGCCATCCCGATGGTGATGATCACCATCGCGCTGACCTGCTGGTCGACCGTGGACAGCTTCACCAGGGACCCGGGGCGGATAGGCCTGGCGGCGGCCGTCACGGTAAGCCAAGGCGGCCTGGACGCGAAGCAGACCCGGGCCCTGATCAGCCAGGACGACCAGGTGCTCGCGTCCTACCCGGGCGCCGAGTTCGAGACGCTGCTGCCCGGCGTCAACGGCACGTTCATTGCCCGGGCCATGGGCTACTCCTGGCGGCCGTACCCGTTCCAGATGGTCCAGGGGCATATGTTCCGCGCCGCCAACGAGGCGGTGGCGGGCCAGGGTTTCCTGGACCTGATGCACATCGGGGTCGGCGCGTGGATCTCGCCGACCATCGACGGCGTGCCGGTGATCTTGCACATCGTGGGACGGACCATCGAGCCGGCCAACAACGGGGACGTCCTCGATTTCGGGCTCGACGCGCTGACCGACGCCGGCAGCGGGCCGCCCCCACTGGTCTACAGCCTGGTCCTGAAGCCGGGCGTGGCGGCCGCCACGGCGCGGGCGGACCTGCTCGAAGCCTCACACAACCGGCTCGACGTGCGTCTGGTGACCAATCCGGCCAGCGGGCTCGGGGTCGTGCGACTGGTGGTCGCCGTCGCGGTCGTCCTGCTGGCTGTCATCGGGCTGGCCAACCTGCTCACCGCGACCGCGGTCGGGCTGAGGGATCACCTGCACGAGGTGGGCGTGCTCAAGGCCATGGGGCTCACACCGCGCCAGGTGATGGCCACGCTCGTGGTCAACACCACGATCCTGACCGCGATCGGCGTGGCCGGCGGGATGATCGCGGGCCTGGTGATCGCGCCGCGGCTGATCAACATGCAGGGCCAGACGAGCGGGATCGGGTCGGGCATCGCCGCGGGCTTGTCCGCCGCGACCATCGCCGAGATCCTGGCCGTCGCGCTGGCCGTCGCCACGGCGGCGGCGTTGTTCCTGGCCCGTCGCACCACCCGGATCTCCGACTCCGCTCACCTGCGCAGCCCGGCCAGCCCGTCGCGGCCGCATCCGCACCCACCGTTGCTTCGGAATCCGTTACCTAGGAGCGGCCAGACGTCACGATTCTCCCTCGCCCCAGCGGGCACACCAGTCAGCGGTCGCACTACCCGGGAATCGCTGAAGGAAACCGGATAACGTTGACTCGCAATGCTTTTTTGCCACCGCATTTGCGTGGTGCGGCGGTCCTTTGCACGGCGCTCCGGAAATCCAGGCGGCCGGCCGTGAGACGACTAGACAACGCCGCGAGCTTTATCTTTGCGCTATCCAAGATACAGGCGTCACATTTTGGAAACGAGATGGAAACTGGGCTTGCCCCCAGGAGAACGTTGCATCACGCTAGAGATGATGTCGAGATAACGTTATTCAGGAGGCTGGCTGCTCCGGCTCAGGCTCGAAGGAAGTCCGATATGAGTCATCCACGGCTAACGAACCAAGAGGCTGCAATCCGGCCTGATCGCGGTGCCCCGGCTGCTGGCCGGGAGGCACGTCCGTGGAGCTAGTCGTCTGCGCGCGCATGCCTGACGGAGCCGTCCGTACGAGCTGGGCAGGATTGCCAGTCATCGGCGCGGTCACGCCCGGCCCCGGCCGCCCGACATGGGAGCTCGGCCGCTACCGCGGCAGATGCGGCCGCGGCAGCCAGGCTCGCGAAGACGACCTCAAGACAGCCACAACGTAGCAAGCAGGAGTACAGGAACGGGTGGTCGCGGTGTGGCGTCCATCCCTGGCCCAAGGAGCATCAATGGCACGACAGAGATCGGCGGGATACTCGTCGCGGCGGCTGAGAAGCTGGCAGCTGGCCGCCCTGGTCGGGGCGGTCGGGGCGCTTGGCGTAGCCGGCTGTAGCAGCAGCACTAGCAGTGGCACCAGCGCCGGCAGCACGACTTCGAGCTCGAGCACGGCGTTGCCGGCGAGCGGGACGTCAACGGCACCGGGTAACGCGACGTCGGGCACGATCGACTGGTGGGCGAGTCCGATCAACACCAGCGGCGTGGACGTCCGGACGGTGCTGATCAAGGACTTCGAGGCGCAGTACCCGAACATCAAGGTCTCGCTGACCTCGGCGCCGAACAACACCGACACCAACCGGGCGACACTGGCCACGGACATCTCGGGCGGGGCGTCCACCCCGGACGTGTTCATGGGCGACGTGATCTGGCCGGCCCAGTTCGGCGAGCACGGGTTCGCGGTGCCGCTGTCGGATTACCTGCCGTCCAGCTACTGGGCGCAGTTCGCGCCCGGTCTGGTCCAGGGCGCCACGTACCAGGGCAAGGTCTACGGCTCGCCGATGTTCGAGGACCAGGGCTTCCTGNNTGCTGGCCAAGGAGCACCTGCCGGTGCCCACGACCTGGGAGCAGCTGCTGTCTGAGTCGGAGACGCTGCAGAAGGCCGGGCTGGTCAAGTACGGGTTCGTCTGGGAGGGTGCCTCGTACGAGGGCCTGACGTGCGACTTCATGGAGTACCTGACCGACGCCGGCGGCACGGCGACCAACAGCGCCTACACCACGGCCAGCCTCGACTCGC
The DNA here is from genome assembly GCA_003136255.1 of Actinomycetota bacterium. GTDB lineage: Bacteria > Actinomycetota > Actinomycetes > Streptosporangiales > Streptosporangiaceae > Palsa-504. The sequence continues at coordinate 30,839 of PLDT01000350.1, read as the reverse complement.
CGGCCGCGATCAAGGCGGTCACGTTCATGCGCCAGCTGATCACCAGCGGCGTCACCCCATCGGCGGTGACCACGTTCCAGGAGGCGCAGGCGATGTCCACGTTCGCCTCCGGGGATGCCGCGTTCCTGCGCAACTGGGACTACGCCTACGCCGACTCGCAGGTCGCGGGCACTCCCACCGTTGGCAAGGTCGGCGTGGCACCGCTGCCCACCTTCTCCGGCCAGCCTTCCCCCGGATACTCCAACATCGGCGGCTGGAACCTGTACATCAACCCGCACAGCAAGAACATCGCCGCCGACCTGACCTTCATCAAGTGGATGGCGAGCACGAAGGCCCAGGACGTCCTGTCCGAGCAGTACTCCGAGATCCCCACCGTGGAGTCGGTGCGNNCGGCCCGCGGGCACGCCGAACTACCCGCAGCTGAGCAGCGCGATCTACACCAACGTGAACGCGGCGCTGTCCGGCTCGACCTCCCCGTCGGCGGCCATGTCCGCCGCTGAATCGGCCGCCAACACGGCCCTGTCCAGCGCGGCTAGCGGCCTGTAACCAGGCCGCCAGAACCCAGGGTCAGCAGGCTGGCACGCTCGGCCTGCTGGCCCTGGGCGACCCTTCCGTGTTACGAAGATCACGTGAGCTGGCGAAGGTGAACTCCCTCCCCGGCACGAAGGGGTGACCAATGTGACCACCACCTCAGGTACCGCCGAACACGTTCAGGCGCCTCCGCCCCTGGTTGGCCGCCCGGACGTCAACCGTAAACGGATGGCCCGGCTGGGCTGGAGCTTCTCCGCTCCCGCGCTGATCGTCGTGGCCGCCGTCACCATCTTCCCCATCGTCTACTCCGTGATCATGAGCCTGAACAACGTCACGGACACGGGCGCCGGAATCCAACTGCACGGCTTCACGGGCAACAACTACTCCGTGGTGTTCAAGAACTCGACCTGGCATTACGCGCTCGCCTTTACCATCATCTACACGTTCATCACGGTGCTGGTGGAACTGGTGATCGGCACCCTGATCGCGCTCGTACTCGAGCGTCTGACCTCAGGGCGCGGGTGGATGATGGCCCTGCTGCTGCTCCCCTGGTCGATGATCACCGTCATCAACGCCGAGTTGTGGCTGTACATCTACAACGGGGTCTACGGCGTGGCCGACGCCATTTTGGGCGCCGTCGGTCTGGGCCACCCGAACATCCTGGGCACGAACACTCCGGCCATCATCGCGCTGATGATCGCCGACATCTGGAAGACCACCCCGTTCGTGGCCATCATCGTGCTGGCCGGCCTGGTGATGCTGCCCGGCGACATCTACGAGGCGGCCGAGGTGGACGGGTCTTCTGGGTGGTCCACGTTCTGGCGGATCACCGTCCCGCTGCTACGACCTACCCTCTCCCTGGCCGTACTGTTCCGCGTGCTGCAGGCCTTCGGACTGTTCGACCTGCCGTTCGTGATGACCAACGGCGGGCCGGGCACGGCCACCACGTCGCTGGCCATCCTGGGTTACAAGGCGCTGTTCCAGAACCTCGACTTCGGGACCGGCTCGGCGGTGGCCACCACCACCGCGCTGCTGGTGCTGATCGGCTGCCTGGTCTCGCTGCGGGCCTTCAAGGTCCAGGTCGGAAAGGAAGGAACCTGATGCGCAAGCGCAACCGGACCGGCTGGCGCAAGGTCATCAACGGCGTCAACATCTCCGGGCTCTTCGTGGTGCTGTTCATCGTGCTGCCGCTGTACTGGCTGGTCATCACCAGCTTCAGGAACCCAGCCGACCTGGGGTCGGTGCAGTACTGGCCGAACCCGTTCAGCGGCGCTAACTACTCGCAGGCCTTCAACGAGTACGGCTTCGGCTCGTACTTCATCCACTCGGTGGTCGTGACGCTCAGCGCCACGGCGCTGGTGCTGATCTTCGGGACGATGGCCGGCTACGCGCTCGGCAGGCTGCCGATGCGGGGGAAGTTCACCTTGATGGTGACGCTGCTGATGATCTCGCTGTTCCCCGAGATCGCGGTGATCGCGCCGCTGTACACGCTGGAGAAGGACCTCGGCTGGCTGGACAGCTACCAGGGCCTGATCATCCCGTACACGGCGTTCTTCCTGCCGTTCGCCATCTGGATCCTGCGCAACTACATGCTCGGCATCCCCAAGGAGATGGAAGAGACCAGCCGGATCGACGGCGCCGGGCCGATACGCACGGTGTGGTCGATCATCTTGCCGATGGCCCTGCCGGGGGTGTTCACGGCCGGCATTTTCACCTTCACCGCGTGCTGGACCGAGTTCCTGATGGCGCTCACCTTCGACATCAACCTTAAGATGATCCCGGTCGGTATCGCGACGTTCGGCACCCCGAACGAGGTCCCGTTCGGGACCATCTTCGCCGCCAGCGTGGTGGCGGTGTTCCCGATCGGAATCCTGGTGTTCATCTTCCGCAAGTTCGTGATCTCCGGCCTGACCTCGGGCGCGGTGAAGGGATGAGCGGGCCCGGCACGCTCAGTAAGGAGGCATGATGGCCACNNGACGTGGCCGAAGGCGAGTTCATGGTGCTGGTGGGCCCGTCCGGCTGCGGGAAGACCACCGCGCTGCGGATGGTGGCCGGCCTGGAGGACATCACCAGCGGCCTGCTGCGCATCGGGGGGAAGGTCGTCAACGACGAGACCCCCAAGGAACGCGACATCGCGATGGTGTTCCAGAACTACGCGCTGTACCCGCACATGACCGTGGCCGAGAACATCGGCTTCGCGCTCAAGCTGCGCAAGCTGCCGAAGGCCGACATCGCGGCCAAGGTCAAGCAGACCGCCGAGATCCTGGGGCTGACCGACTGGCTGGACCGCAAGCCCGGCCAGCTCTCCGGCGGTCAGCGCCAGCGGGTGGCGATGGGCCGCGCGGTCGTGCGCGAGCCCTCGGTGTTCCTGATGGACGAGCCGCTGTCCAACCTGGACGCCAAGCTGCGGGTGCAGATGCGGGCCGAGGTGCAGCGGATCCAGCGGCGGATCAACGTGGCCACCTTGTACGTGACCCACGACCAGGTCGAGGCGATGACCATGGGCGACCGGGTCGCCGTGATGCGGTCCGGCACGCTACAGCAGGTGGACCACCCGCAGACGCTCTACGATCACCCGGACAACGTGTTCGTCGCGGCGTTCATCGGCTCGCCGGCCATGAACCTGTACGAGGCNNTGCGGCCCGAGCACCTGCCCGCCGCGCACGACGGCGCCACCGGGCCGACCCTGGTCGGTAACGTGGACCTGATCGAGGCCCTCGGCTCGGAGCTCGTCATTCACTTCACCATCGATGCCCCCCGGGTCCAGCCCGAGGGCGCGACCACCGACGACGAGGACGCGACCGCGCATGCGGGCGAGGGTGTGGCCCGAGTCGATCCGACGACCAAGGTCAAGGTGGGCGAGCGGATCACGTTCGCGGTCAACACCGAGGGCATGCAGTTCTTCGACATGGAGACGGACAAGGCGATCTGGACCTGACGGGCCCGGCCCGCGGCTGGTTCCATGACCANNCTGGCGGCTGGCGGCTGGCGGCTCGCGGTTATTTTGGTAGTGCCCAGGTCATATTGTGAGATCAGGCTAAATTCCCCCCGCGTTCATCCTTGGAAGGACATCGATGTCTGCGGTCCGTGCTGGCGGTCAGCGCCGACATGCCCGACCGACGATGAAGGACGTGGCGGCGCTGGCGGGAGTGGCGGTCAAGACCGTGTCGCGGGTGATGAACGGCGACCCGACCGTCGCGCCGGATCTGGCCGCCCGGATCCGGGACGCGGCGGGCAAGCTCGGATACCGGCCCAACCTGACCGCGAGCAGCCTGCGCCGCGGCGACCGGCGCACGGCGACGATCGGGCTGCTGCTCGAGGACGTGGCTAACCCGTTCTGCGCTGCCCTGCTGCGGGCGGTGGAGGACGTGACCCGGGGACGGCGGGTTCAGATCCTGATCGGGAGCCTGGACGAGGACCCGGACCGCGAACGCGACCTGGCCATCACGCTCATCGACCGTGGCGTCGACGGTCTGGTGATCATGCCCGCCGCACCAGACCAGAGCTACCTGGTGGCCGAGCGCAGGCTGGGTACCCGGGTGGTATTCGTGGACCGGGAACCCAGGTTCCTCGATGCCGACGCCGTGGTTTCCAGCAATCGCCTCGGCGCCGTAGCCGCCGTGAACCACCTGTGCTCGTTCGGACACCGGCGGATCGCGTACCTCGGCGACAGCCCCGGCATCGCTACCGCGGCGCACCGATTCGACGGCTACCGACACGCGCTGGAGCGAGCCGGGCTGGACACCGACCCGCTGATCGTCAGGCAGGGCCTGCGCACCGTCGATGCCGCGATACAAGCTGTCACTGAGTTGCTCAGCTCGGCCGACCCGCCGACCGCCCTGTTCGCGAGCCAGAACCTGGTCACGATCGGCACGGTGAAGGCCCTGCGGCAGGCCTGCTTGCAAGAGACGATCGCCCTGGTCGGCTTCGATGACTTCCCGCTCGCCGACGTCCTGGTCCCGGGCATCACCGCCATCACCCAGGACGTCGCGCAACTCGGGCACCTGGCGGCGGAGCTGTTGTTCGCTCGCCTGGACGGCGATGACTCGCCCGCGCGCACGCACGTGGTGCCGACCGGCATCATCACGCGCGGTTCGGGCGAGATCAGGCCCGCCCCCACCATGGCGGTGGGCGGATGACGGGCCGGGCCGGGGTTACCGTCATCGGCGAGGCGATCATCGACCTCATCCCCGCCGGGGCGCCACAGACGTTCCAGGCCGTGCCGGGCGGGAGCCCGTACAACGTCGCGATCGGCCTGGCCCGTCTCGGGCACCACGCGACCCTGATGGCGCGGCTGGGCGACACGGCGTTCGGCCGGATCCTGCGCGATCACGCCCAGGCCGAGGGCATCGACCTGGGCTCCGCGCCGAGCGCCGCGGAGCAGTCCACGCTGGCCGTGGTGTCCCTGGACGCTGCGGCCCGGGCCAGCTACGACTTCTACCTCGACGGCACCGCGGACTGGCAGTGGACGACCGAGGAGACCGGCCGCGCGCCAGCGCAGGCCGCCGTGCTGCACTTCGGGTCGATCGCGTCCTGGACGCCGCCGGGCGACGCTCGGATCCTGGAACTCGCCGGTCAGATGCACGGGCGCGGCGACGTGCTCATTACCTATGACCCGAACGTCCGGCCCGGATTGCTGGCCGATCCCGGGCACGGGCGGCGGGTGGTCGAGCGCGCCATCGGCCTGGCCCACCTGGCCAAGGCGAGCACGGACGACATCGCGTGGCTCTACCCTGACCTGACGCCAGCGGAGGTCGCCCGGCACTGGCTGCAGCTGGGCGCGACCGTGGTGGTCATCACCAGCTCCGCGGACGGGGCCTACGCCTACACCGCCCAGGGCTGGTCGGTCCGTCGGCCCGCGCTCGACGTGGTCGTGGCCGACACGGTGGGCGCCGGGGACTCGTTTACCGCCGGGCTGATCGGATCGCTGCTCGGGCGGGGCCAGTATGCGCCCGCCGACCTGGCCCGCTGCCCCTCCGGCGAGCTATCCGGGGCCCTGGACGACGCGATCCTGGTGGCCTCGATCAACTGCGAGCGGCGGGGCAACGACCCGCCGACCGCCGCCGACGTGGCCGCGGCCCGGGACCGGCTCAAGCCGATCTGAGCACNNGCGAAAAGGCAACCCAATCAGATGGTCGGCCATAGTCGTGCCGGCTAGAGTATCGTCATGAAAACGGAAGGGCGAGATCCGGGGCACGATGGCTCGCCGGAACGGCGGCAGCTGTCGTTCCGGACCAGCGGGCTGGTGATCGAGCTCGAGATCACCGGCGGCGGCGAGTCCCGGCGGCTGGCTGGCCGGCTGATTCCCGGGCAATCCGGCGTGGTGGAGATCCGGGGCGTCGTCACCGTGCAGGCCGACGCGCTGGGGCGGTTCAGCGTGGAGGAGGTCCCGCCCGGTCAGGTCAGCCTCCGCTGCCGGCTGGGCACCGAAGCTGCCCCCGCCCAGATCGCCACAGGCTGGGTGGCCCTTTAAGGGCTAGCACTGTAAGGGCTAAGGCGTGCGGCCTGCTGCCAGTAGGCGCAGCTCTCGCGCACGCCGCACCGCCGAGGAGCGATCACGGGCCTGCAGCTTGGCGTAGATGTTGCGGACGTGCGTGTTGACGGTGTTCACCGAGACGGACAGCTCGCTGGCGATCTCTGGCCGGGACAAGTTCGTCGGGAGGTATCGCAGCACCCTGAGCTCGCCTGGGCTGAGCTCTTCGGCATCGGCCGGCGGCGGTTGATGTCCGGCCGCCACTGATGAGCCGTGCAGGATGTCGAGTATGTCGGTGAGCAGGGCGGCGTGCGCTGTCTCATGCCGCGGCAGGGCCTCGAGCAACTCCCCGGAGAACGTCATCGCGAACGGCAGGACGAGCCGGTCAGACTCGGCCAGGGCCAGGGCGCGTTCAGCGGCGTGGTTCGCCGCGCGCTGGTTACCGAGTTCACGGTGGGCGAGCCCGGCGAGCAGGTGCGCCTCCACGACCGTCACGTAACCGATGACCGGGGCCGTGCCGTCCAGAACCTGCCGCAGCGCGCCCAGGGCTCCGGCCGGATCGCCTTCGGCGAGGCAGATCACCGCGCCAGCATTACGGATCTCACCGGAGCCAGCCCGCTCGTCATCGAGCGCCGCGAGCGCCACACGGGCTTCGCCCGGCCGCCCGAGCCGGGCTTGGGTGGCCAGCATCCAGCCGGTCACCTGGCTCGCCAGCGCGTGCGATCCCTCGAGCTGGGATCGCAGGTCTTCGGCCGCGCTGAACTCCTCGAACGCCTCATGGCGGCGGCCGCGGCAGGCGTGCAGTATCGCAGCCGTGTGGTGCAGCAGCAGCGTGATGTCCGGCCCGGTATCGGTTTGCAGGGCCCGCGCGGTGCGCTGCAGCCATCGCTCGGCCTCGTCGAACTCGCCCAGCCACACCATCGTGCCGGCCAGCGTCATCAGCGCGGGCGCGATCACCGGTTCGGCGCCCCAGCCGTACCGCTCGGCGAGCTCGATTGCTTCCCGGCAGCGCCGCTGGGTCGTGATGAACGGGTCGATCTTCGACGCGAAACCGAGCTGGGCGAGACAGCCGACTTCGAGGTAAGGCCGGCCGATCTCCCGGGCCAGGACGGCGCCGTGGCGGAGATGACGTTCGGCGTCTGGCAGCCCGAGCGTCCACGCCTCGACGGTGCCCAGGTTCATCAGCGCGACGGCTCGCAGGTCGCTGCCCAAGGCGATGTCTTCGTCGGACTGCCCGGTTACCGGCGAGGCGAGGAACCTGACCTGCTCGATGACCCCGGCCAGGTGGCCGCGCCGCCTGGCCAGCGACAGCTTGAGCGACGCGATCGCCACCTGGAGGCGGCGCCGGCGATCCGGCGGCGCCGTCTCGGCGTACGTCTCGGCGACCGCCAGGTGGGCGGCCGCCTCGTCCAGGCGTCCCTGGACCAGGTCACCCCCGGCGCGGACCAGGGCCAGCTCGGGGTGATCGCGGCCCGGCGGGAAGGCCCGCACCAGCGCCAGCATGGTCTGGGTTTGCCCGTCGAGCGTCAAGCTGAACGAATGGTCGGCGAGCAGCCGGGCCGCATCGGGCCAGTCGCCCGCTGCCTGGGTGTGCCGGATGGCGTCGACCACCTGGCCCTGCCGGATGAACCACCCGGCGGCGCGCCGGTGCAGCACCGGCACTTCCTCGGGCAGCGTCCGGCGTAGCTCCAGCCGGAGCAGGTCCCCGAACAGGTGGTGGTAGCGGAACCAGGTGCGCTCGGGGTCCAGCGGCACGACGAAGGTGTTCGCGTCCGCAAGTTCCAGCAGGATGCGCTCCGATCCAAAGCGGCCGGTCAGCACGTCGGCCAGTTCGCCGTTGACCCGGTCGAGCAGGGAGGTGCGCAGGAGCAGATCCTGGACGTCGGCTGGCTGACGCTCCAGCATTTCGGCGATCAGGTACTCCGCGACCGTGCGGTCGCTGCCGGAGAATTCCGCGACGAACCGCTCGGGGTCGGGGTGACCAGCCAGGGAGATCGCCGCGAGCCGAAGGCCCGCGGCCCACCCCTCCGTTCGCTCGTGCAGCAGCGCTGCCCCGGCCTCGGACAGCGCGATACCCGAGGCGTCGAGCAGCATGCGTGTTTCGCGCTCGGTGAAGCGCAGGTCGGCCGCGCGGATCTCGGCTAGTTCGCCGGCCAGGCGCAGCTGATGCAGGCCCAGCCGCAGATCGTGACGCGTGGTCAGCAGCGCATGCGCGTGCGGAGGAAGGTTGGTCAGCAACCGGGTGAGCTGACCGAGGGCCTCCGGCGAATTCAGCTCGTGCAGATCATCTATCACCAGCGTGACGTCGCCGCGAGCGTCGGCGAGCTCCGATAGCACCCGGTCAACCATCGCGGGCGCGTTGAAATCGGGCGTCGCCGCCGGCGGTCCCGTGCGGCCGGTCGTGGCCGAGGCGTGACGGACCGCGTCGAGCAGGGCCAGCCAGAACTGCTGGGCGTCTTGCTGATCGCGTGGTACCTGCAGCATGGCGAGCCGCTGCTGACCCTGGCCCTGACCGTCGGCCCAGGCGCGCAGCAGCGACGTCTTCCCGCTGCCGGCCGGAGCCGAAATGATCGTCACCTTCCCTGCCGCCGCGCGAGCTAGGGCAGCGAGAAGCTCGCTCCGGTCGATCAGCCGGGGATTCGCGTGAGCCACCTTCAAAGGCCTGCCTTGATATGTACGCCTGACACCCGAGCGTTGGTGACCCAGTCCTGGCCCCCTCTCTCGGTATCAGGCCAGCACAGGTGCTGTCAACCGGGCGCGAACCTCCCGTCCCGCGTGGCCCGGTCCGGCAAATCACCAGGATCTGGTGAGGACCTCTCACCTGCCTGGCGGCGAGCCTGGGTCGGTCAGGGCTCGCACGGCCGCCAGGGACGTGCGCGAGTTTCAAGGGAGATACCGTGACATCACCAGGCGACCTGTCCGACTACGCGCCGATCCCCCAGTCCGCGCTTGGCCCCGCCCTCAACGACCAGGGCTACTACGTCGGGCGGGTCGAGCGGAACCTCTACTGGGTCACCGACGGCGTCTACCAGTCCGCGTTCTTGACCACTCCCGACGGCGTGGTGCTGTTCGACGCGCCGCCGAGCATCGGCGGTAACCTACGGCGGGCCGTGGACGAGATCGCCGCCGCCAACGGCGTGACCAACGCGGTGACCCACCTGGTCTACTCCCACCACCACGCCGACCACGGCGCGGCCTCCTCGCTCTTCGACAACATCGTCCGGATCGGGCACGAGGAGACCCGGCGACTGCTGCTGCGGGACGACGACCCGGCCCGGCCCGTGCCCGACGTGACCTTCGCCGACACCTACACGCTGGAGGTAGGCGGCGAGCGCGTCGAACTGGCCTGGCGCGGCTCCAACCACACGCCGGACAATATCTACATCCACTTCCCCGACCACGACACCTTGATGTTCATCGACGTTGTCAACGCCGGCTGGGTGCCGATCTACAACGTCAACCTGTCCGAGGACGTGCAGGGGTACATGGCCGCCCCGGACACCGTGCTGTCCTACCCGTGGACGCACTTCATCAGCGGGCACCTCGGCAGGCTCGCCACCCGCGAAGACGTCGCCCTGCACCAGCAGTACATCGCCGACATCGAGGCCAGCTCCAGGGAGGCCCTGGAGAGCGTCAACCCGGTGCCTTATTACGTGGCGGGCGGGGTGAACGTCTGGGCTGGCGTCAAGGGCCACCTCGATGCCGTCACCGAACGTGCCGCCGCGCCCGTGGTCGCCAAGTACACCGGCGTGCTGGCCGCCGCGGACATCGAGGAATTCACCTACACCACGACCTTCCAGATCATGCAGTCGCTGCGCCTGGACAAGGGCCCGAGCGGTCCGGTCCATCCCTGATCAATCCCCCCGGCCGCACCGGGGCCCCGTGGCGGCCCCGGTGCGGGGACCAAGAGGATGACAGGTATCATCTTGCTGGTCCAGAACTCTCGCAGCCGGAGGGTCCACCGTGGGCACGTCTCGAGCGGCCAAGGCGGCCAGCCACGACCGCATCCTGGACATCGCCGCGGCCCGGATCCGCCGCGACGGCATCGGCGGTCTCGTCGTCGCCGACCTGATGGAGGAAGCCGGGCTGACCCACGGCGGTTTCTACCGGCACTTCGAGTCCCGACAACAGCTCGTCGCAGAAGCCGTGCAGCGGGCTCTGACGCAGGGCAGCGCATGGACGATCGCGGTCGGCCAGACCGGCGGGGAGCAGGGTTATACCGCGCTCGTCGACGGTTACCTCAGCCCCTGGCACCGGGATCATCCCGAGTCGGGCTGCGGGGTAGCCGGGGTCGCCGCGGATGCCGCCCGCGCCGCCGGGCCGGAACGCGGTTCCTACACTCGCCAGGTGAAGGAATGCCTCNNCTCACCGGCCTCACCGGCCACGCCGACCTCACCGGCCACGCCGACCGCCAGGCGGCAGAACGCGAAGCGGTTCTCACCCTCAGCGCCCTCGTCGGCGCGATCTGCGTAGCCCGGGCCGTCGACGACCCCGACCTGTCCGGGCAGATTCTGGCCAGCACCGCCGCCGCGCTGAAACAGCGCGTCCTGAAGCGGGACGGGTGACGGTGGTGAGCATGCCGGTACCGTTCTGCGGCCGAGACGCCCAAATGACCGCGTTGAGTGAGCAGCTCAGCCGGGCCCGCGGCGGCGCCGGCGCGGTGGTCCTGGTCGAAGGGGACGCCGGGATGGGCAAAAGCCGACTCCTCGACGAAGCGGCGGCGGTGGCGCGGCGCCGCGGTTTCCGAATCGGGATCAGCGCGGCTGATCCGGGCGACAGCATGGTCGAACTAGCGACGCTGATGGCGGCGCTGTTCGAGGGGCCTGACCCGATCTTGGACCGAGCTGAGCTCCCGGACCCGCGTACGCTGCCCGAACAGAGGTACTGGGTCCTGCAGGACCTTCAGGGTTTGCTCGAACGCGCAGCGCGCCAGACGCCACTTCTGATCTGTCTTGACGACTTGCAATGGACAGACGGCGGCACGGCGGCCGCGCTGCGAGCTCTCCCGAACCGCCTGGCGACGGTTCCGGTGGCCTGGGTTCTGGCGTTCCGGCCCAGCCCCGGATCCCGCCAGCTCAAGAGCGCCCTTGGCTACCTGGAGCACAACGGGGCCGAGAAGATGGTTCTGCACCCCCTCGATGAGGGGGCCGTGCGGCAACTGACGGCCAGCATCGTGCAAGCCGAACCCGACAGCGGCTTGCTCAAGATGGCCGAACGGGCAGGCGGTAACCCGTTCTTCCTGGTTGAAATGGTTTCGGGCCTGAGAGAAGAGCGGCTCGTGCGGATCGAGTCCGGACGGGCAGAGTTGGCGGAGACCCGGCTTCCGCGCCGGGCGGGGGAAACCATGCGGTGGCGATTGGACCAGATGTCCGAGCTGGCGCATCAGGTCGCAGCCGTGGCCACGGCCCTCGGTCGGCGGTTCCCGTTCGACGACCTAGCCGCGATGCTCGAGCGCCCGCCTTCGGCGTTGATGGGCCCCGTGGAAGAGATGCTGCAGGCCGGCCTCTTCGTTGAAAGCGACAACCTGCTCACCTTCAGGCACGACTTGATCCTCGAGACGGTCCGGGCCAGCTTGCCCCGGTCGGTGAGCCGGGCCCTGGATCGGCAGGCCGCCACCGTGCTCATGGCCCGTGGCGCCCTACCGCTCGAGGTCGCGGCCCGGCTCGCGGCCAGTGCCGAGCCGGGAGACGAAGTCGCGATCACGACGTTGTCGAAGGCCGCCGACACGCTGGAAACCACCGATCCAGGGGCGGCCGCCGACTTGAGCCGGCGGGCCCTGGAGCTCGCACCGCGCGATCATCGGCTGCGCCGGGCGCTGGTGTCCAAAACCGCCGTTCGGTTGCACGCCGCCGCGCGCGGGGACGAAGCGAAGGAATTCGCCGACACCGTTCTGCGCCAGGCCCTGCCACCCGAGGAAGAAGCCGACTTCCGGCTCATCATCTCCGCCATGTTCACGCTGTCCCCCGACATACGCGCGGACTCCTGCCACAAGGGTCTGGCCCTGCCGGATATCTCGGCCTACCTCCGCTCCCTCCTGTTCGCCAACCTGCTGCACAATCTGGTCACCGCGGGCCGACTGGACGAAGCGCGCGCGGTGCTCCCCGAAGCGCGGCAGGCCGCGGGCAGATCCGGCGACGCGTGCAGTCAGTTCGTCCTAGAGCTGGCCGAATCCGGCTTGTACTACGCCGATGACCGATTCGCGCAGGCAGTTGAACTCGTGGAACGCGCTCAGCGGAGCGGTCGGGTAGCTGCCGACCAGGCCGGGTTGTCAACTCAGTACTGGCGCATTGGTCAAGCCCGGCGGCAACTCACCACCCAGTGGCTCTGCGACGCCCTGAACGTGGTCGACCGGCTGGAGGAGTCGCTGCAGGTATCAACCGCGAATATCACCATCGCCCGGCACGAACGGCAGGCCTGGGCGCTCAATATCTTCGAGACCGGGCGGGCCAGGCTCCTGCTGCAGATGGGCCGGCTCACCGACGCTGGGGTAACCCTCGGGCGACTGTTCACCTCCGACGTCGCGCACCAGGTCGTCAGCGTCCTGGATGCCGCCGGAGTCGTCGCCCTGGGACGCGTGGCGATTCACACAGGTGACCGGAACCTGGCCCGGCAGGCTGGAGATATCGCCCAGGTGATGCTCGGCCGCGACATTCCCATCGTCCGCCGTCACGCGGCCTGGTTGCTCGCCATGGCGGCGATGGCGGACGGCGACCCGCTCCGGGCGCGGGAGTGCCTGTGCTTCCTCGGCGAGGACGAGCGTACCTCGGTGCTTCCGTTGTTCCCCATGGACATCACCGATGAGGTCCAGCTGATTCGTATCGCGCTCGCCGCGGACGACCCTAAGCTCGCGGCACACGCCGCCGACGCCGTTCGCCGACGTGCGCGGCTCAACCCTGAGGTCAGGTCACTGCAAGCCGTCGCGGCGCACGCGACCGGTCTGGAGAACCACAGTCAGAAGGATCTAGCCGAGGCCGTGGAACTCTACGAGCAGGGTCCGCGGCCGCTGGCCCTGGCCTCGGCACTGGAGGATCTGGGTCGCGTGGCCCTGGATGACGGCGGAACACAAGCCGGCATAGACGCGTTGACCCGCGCCTTGGTGCTGTATACCGAGGCCGCGGCGAGCTGGGATGCCGGCCGGGTGCGGCGGCGACTGTGGTCGGTCGGCGTGCGCCGCCGCCTGGTCCCGGCCCGGCGCCCCGATCGTGGCTGGGCTGCTTTGACGGACTCCGAGCTGGCCGTGGCGCGGCTGGTAGCTCAGGGCCTGAGCAACCGGGAGGTGGCCGAGCACCTCTTCCTGTCGCCGCACACCGTGAGCGGCCATCTGCGCCATGTCTTTGGCAAGCTCGGCGTCAATTCGCGATTCGACCTGGCCCGGGTCGCCGCCGGTGCAGATCGCTGACCTTCTCACGCGGGTGGCATCGGCGGTCTAGCTCGCGGCGGGCACGGTGGCGGCGGCAGTCTCGATGAGCTGCGCCACCTCGTCGGGATGGGAAACCATCGCCACGTGACTCGACGGGACCTCGACCGTGCTCGCCCCCATCCGGCTGGCGAAAAGACGCTCGGCATCGGGCGGGATCGCCTGGTCTTCGGTGGCGACCAGATACCAGGACGGCAGAGATTTCCAGGCCGGGACGCCCATCACGTCGGTGAAGGCGGATCCGGCCAGCGCTTGCTGCACGGCGTACATCACCTTGGCCTGGACCGGATCGACGTCGGCCGCGAAGTGGTGCACGAAGTCGTCTTCCGACAGCCAGCCAAAACCCTGCTTGTCGGTGAACAGGTGGGCCAGGGCGGGGGTCACAGGCCCCTGCGACAGGAGCGCGCCGAGCGATTCGCCCTCGTCAATCCCGAACGCGGCGATGTAGACCAAGCCGACGACGTTCGGCGCGTCGGTGCCGAGGGCGGTCATGATCTGGCCGCCGTAGGAGTGGCCGGCGACGATCGTCGGGCCATCCTGACGGTCCAGCACGTGGCGCAGCCGGGCGACGTCGTCCGCCAGTGCGGTCATCGGGAACTGGGGTGCTATGACGTTGTAGCCGTCGGCCTGCAGGCGCTCGATGACGCCGCTCCAGCTGGAGCCGTCAGCCCACGCGCCGTGGACAAGGACGATATTCGGTCGGGCAGCCATGTGGGTAGTTCCTCTCCTGGTTCAGCTGAGGGCGTCGTCTAGGGTCATGGTCCGGTTCCGGGTGACGGCAGAGGTATCGGCATCTTGACTGCACTTACCGATCGGGGTCTGCGGCCGGCCGGGCTGCGGCGCGGGTGATCACGTCGCGGAGCTGATGGCGGCCGGCCACGCCGAGCTTGGGGTAGGAGCGGTACAGGTGCGAGCCGACCGTCCGCGGGGACAGGTACAGCCGGTCGGCGATCTCGCGGTTGGTCAGGCCATCGCTCGCCAGGTGGATGATCTGGCGTTGCTGGGGAGTGAGCTCGGACAGGGCGTCGGCCGGATCGGCGGCGTCGGGGATGGCGACCCCGCACGCGCGCAGCTCGGTTTCGGCACGTTGCGTCCAGGATCTGGCCCGCAGTCGCCGGAAGGTGTCCAGGGCGGCCATGAGCAGGGGCTTGGCCTCGTTGATCCGGCGCTGGCGGCGCATCCATTCGGCGTAGTCGAGCTGAAGCTGGGCTCGCTCGAACGGCCAGCACTCCCCCGCCGGGTCGCACAGCGCCTTGTCGAAGTGGGGTTCGGCGCTGGCCGGGTCGGCGAGTAGGCCATGGGCCCGGGCCAGGAGCTGCTCCAGGCGCGGAGATGGCGTCCCATCTAGGTGGCGCAGCGCACGGTCGAGGATTTCGCGGCCTTCCAGCTGCCGGCCCGCCCGGACCGCGGCGGCGGCGAGGTCGGCGAGGCCGAGGTAGGAGACGTGGTAATGCAGCGGGCTGCAGTCCGGATAGAACAGCTGGCGCAGCTGAGCGTAGGCCACGAGGTGATCGCCGTCCGCGAGGGCGGCGATACCGAGCGCGTGCCAGGCCCGGGCGGTGACACCCCGGCTCTGCGCGGGATCGATGCGGGCCAGGGCCCTGGCCGCGTGGGCGCGGGCGGCGGACGAGTCTGCGCGCCCGGCCAGGACGGTGGCCACGCTCACGTCGGCGGCCGCCGCCACGATATCCATCTGGTACGCCTCGGCCAGGTCGCTGGCCTCGGCGCAGACGGCCAGGGCGTCGTCCCAGCGGCCGGTGTCGATATAGCTCCACCCGAGCGCCGAGAGCGCTGCGCCGCTGGCGCCGCGAACGCCAGAGGACGCGAGCCGGTGCACGGCTTCCTGGAGGAGTTCGACCGCCAGTTCCGGCTCGTCGAGGAGCCACGCTGCGGCACCGGGCACCGACGGGTCGTCAAGCTCGGCCGCGGTAAGGCGGTGCAGGCGCGAGACGAGCTCGTTTCGGCCGACGAACGGATTGGTGCCGGCCCGGATCCAGACCTGCAGCGCGTCGAGGTCCGCGGACGGTGCGCCAGCGGGCGGTGGCGACCCTCGTCGCTCGAGATGATCCAGGGTGCGGGCGACAGCCTGACGGCTGGCGGGCGTGCCGGACTGGTAGGCGACGGCCGTTGCCGTCCCGAGGGCACCCCAGGCCAGGTCCGGCCGGCCGGCCGAAGCCTCTTCCGCGACGGCGATCAGGACCGACAGCGCGGCGACATGCTGGCTGGTCCAGGCGAGGGCCCAGCCCACCGCCCGGCGGGCGGCGATCTGCAGCCCCGGGTCCGCCGTGATGGCCAGGGCCCGGCCGGCCAGATCTTCGACCCAGTCCGCCTGCCCGGTGGGGACGGCGACCGAGGCGGCGGATATCAGCCGCCTGGCCTGGTCCTCACGGTCCGGGCTGAGCTCGGCGGCACGTTCCAGGGCTAGCGCCGCGGCCGCCGCGCCGTCGCGGCGCTGCGCCTGCGCGGCGGTGGCCTCGAGCAGCGACGCCAGCCGTTCGTCGGGTTCCAGGGCCGCCGCGGCCAGGTGCCACGCACGCCGGTCCGGCTGATCGGCAAGCGCGTCGGCCAGCCGGCGGTGCGCCGCGGCGCGCTCGGCGAACGGCGCGGTGTGGTACATGGCCGAACGGACCAGGGGATGGGAAAACTGCAGCCCTGACCGGTTCACCTTGACCAGGCCCAATCGCTCGGCCGGGGCCAGGACGTCAGCCACGAGCCCGTACGTGCCGCCGGTCGCGGGGCCGGAACCTGGACCGGGGCCCGGACGGTCGGCAATGGCGGCCAGCAGCAATGCCGCCCGCGTCGGCTCGGGCAGGCCCGCGAACCGGGCGGCCAGGACAGCGGCGAGCTTGCGGCTCAGGGGTAGTGGCTCGGCGGCCCAGCGACGCCCCGCGGCGGGATCGGCGGCGATCACCTGGGCTAGCTCGATCAGGGCCAGGGGGTTGCCGGCCGCCTGGGCGAGCACCTGGCCGCGAGCACGTCCGCGAGGCGGATGCGGCTGCTCGTCCAGTAGCCGGTTCGCGTCTGACGTCGGCAGCGGCTCAATGCGCAACTCCGGGAACCCCGAGTCCAGGCCGGGCAGCGGGGCTGGCCCCCGCCCGCCCAGGACCAGTACCACGCGCTCAGCGTCGAGGCGGCGGCCGACGAAGGAAAGCACGTCCAGCGAGCTGCGATCGAGCAAGTGGGCGTCGTCGACGGTGACGAGCAGCGGGGACCCCTCCGATAGCTCTGACAGCAGGGTAAGCGCGGCGATTCCGGTCAGGAGCCGGTCGGGAGGGACCGGCTCCGAGGTCAGGCCGAGCACCCCGCGTAGCGCCTTGCTCTGCCGCGCGGGCAGGTCAACCGTGCTGTCCACGACCGGGCGCAGCAGCTGATGCAGGGCCGCGAAGGGCAGGTTCGTCTCCGGCTCCCGACCCGTGACCGCCAGCACTCGCGAGCCGGCCGACCGGGCTCGGTGCGCCATATCCGCCAGGAGCACGCTCTTACCGATGCCCGCGTCACCGAGTACGACCAGCACGCGGCTGGCCACCGGGATGGGGTCAACCAGGCCCCGGAGCAGGGACAGCTCAACGTCCCTGCCGACCAGCGGACCGCGGGCCGGAACACCCGGCCACGCCGCCCCCGGGCTGATCACCTCGGACATCTCGTCACCTCAACAGCGGGTCGGCCGGTGTACCCAATGTCTGCGTGATCGCGCCCGCGCACATCGCATGGTCGTGCCATATCTACCGAGCTGACCAAGGCGCGTGGGCGCGACAAAGTGCAGTCACGTTGCGGATACCGCCGGGACCGGCCTGGAGGGCACAGTCGGACCATCTCCACCGCCGCGCCATCCCGGGAACGCCCTCAATGAGAGGTCACGATGCCTTTCGTCACTGTCGGCCGGGAGAATTCCGGTGCCATCCGGATCCACTACGAGGACCACGGTTCTGGCGTTCCCGTCGTGCTCATCCATGGCTATCCGCTCAGCGGGCACTGGTGGGAAAAGCAGGCTGGTGCCCTGCTGGCGGCCGGTCGCCGGGTGATCGCTTACGACCGGCGGGGCTTCGGCGCCTCCAGCCAGCCCAGCGTGGGCTACGACTACGACACCTTCGCCGCGGACCTCAACGTCCTGCTCAATGAGCTCGATCTGCGTGACGTGGTGCTGGCCGGGTTCGGCATGGGGACCGGTGAGGTAGCCCGCTATCTGGCGACCTATGGTTCGCGGCGCGTCAGCTGCGCAGCGATGATCGCGCCCGTCCCGCCGTTCCTGCTCAAGACCAGCGACAACCCCCACGGTATCGACCGCAGCGTCTTTGAGGAGGTCATGGCCGGTATCACCGCCGACCGCCCGGCCGTCATGAAGACCCTCTTGGACCGCTTCTACAACATCGATGTTCTCGGCGGCAGCCGCGTCAGCGACCAGGCCTGGCAGGCCAGCTTCCACTCGGCGATCGTGGCCGCGCCCGCGGCCGCGCTGGCCTGCGTTCCGGCCTGCATGGAGGACTTCCGCGGCGACCTGGCCAGAATCGACGTTCCCGTCCTGGTCGTCCAGGGCGACCAGGACCGCGCCCTGCCCCCCGAGGCCACCGGCGACCGGCTCCCCCCGCTGCTGCGGAACAGTCGCTACATCCGTATCGCGGGCGGCCCGCACGCGATCACCTGGACCCACGCCGACGAGGTCAACCAGGCCGTGGCGGAGTTCATCGCAAGATCGGCGCAGCCGGCGGAACAACATCAGTTAGCTGAGAGAAAGGAAGAATACTTGTGACAGATACCTATTCCGAGCTGCCCAACAAGTCGGTCAGCGCGGCGAACGGCGTCGAATACGCATATCGAGATGCGGGCGACGGCCCGGTGCCTTTGGTTATGCTTCAGCACTTCCGCGGGAATCTCGACAGCTGGGATCCCGCGCTGATCGACGCGCTGGCCTCGACCCGGCGCGTGGTGACCTTCGATAACGCAGGAGTCGGCGGCTCAACCGGGACCACGCCGAACGTCATCCAGCAGATGGCACACGATGCCATTACCTTCATAACCGCCCTGGAGCTCGGCCAGGTCGATATTCTCGGGTTCTCGATCGGCAGCTTCATCGCGCAAGAAACGGCACTGGCCAGGCCGGCGATCGTCCGCAGGCTGATCCTGGCGTCCTCGGCTCCGCGGGGCGCGGCCGGCATGCACGGCTGGGCCCCGGACGTCATCGGGGCCATCGGCACGCCGCAAACCAGCCCCGACGAGTACCTCGACGTGTTCTTCGCGCGATCATCCTCCAGCCGGAAAGCAGGCCAGGAAGCACTGCAGCGCATGTACGCCAGAACTCAGGACCGGGACGCGGCAACAAGCTGGGCGACCCGCGAGGCGCAGTATGACGCGGTCTGCACCTGGGGCATCCCGAATCACTCACTGCTGCAGAGACCGGGTGCTATCGACGTGCCGGTGTTCGTGGCGAACGGCGACAGCGATCCGATGATCTTGCCGCACTATTCGTACCTGCTCGCGGGCCTGATTCCGCAGGCCCAGGTCAAGATCTACCCGGACGCAGCCCACGGGTTCCTGTTCCAGCATCACGACGAGTTCGCCAGCGATGTCGACGCCTTCCTGCGCGGGCCGGGCTGACGTGCGGACGGACGCCGGTGCCCGGCGCTGGGCACCGGCGCCCTGCCTCCCGGGGGTGCCGCCTGCTGGGGGGTGCTGCCTACTGGGGGGTGTGGCCAGCTTGCGCGGCGGCGGCGAGTTCGGCGATCTGGGCGCGGGCGGCGGTGACGAGCTCGGCGTTGGTGTTGGCGTGCCCGGCCAGGCCCCAGCCCCCGTCGGGGGCCTCGGTGAGCAGCACCCAGGTCCGGTCGGTCAGGCTCGGGTCGCCCGCAGCCGCGGCGATGATATCGGTGAACTGCCGCACCACCTTGAGCTGCTTGTCCCGGTCCAGCGCAGCTGCGTTGGTCAGCACCTGGACCCGCACGTAGGTGCTGTCCCCGTCCACGTTGGACAGCGAATCCGACGGCAGGTCATGCACGAACGCCGCGGTGTTCTTGCGGAACATCGGGATGTCGGGCACCTGCTCGATCCGCATCAGCGTGCTGGCCAGGTCCACCGCCAGCTGGTGGTGGTCGGCGAACGTCCCGGCACTGGCGTAGACATCGATCATCGGCATGGCGGCCTCCCGCGCTCAGATGCGTGACTCGCATCGCGTCTTGACATCGTGGGCCACGGGAGGCGGCCGGGGTATCCGCATGCTGACTGCACTTTGCCCCGCCGCAGCTGCGTAGCTGGCCCGGACGACCCGGCCGCGTCAGCAGGTCGGCCGTATGGCATAACTCTTACTATGACTACAGACGGGCCGGACACGGGGCAGCAGTTGCGTTCTTTGGTGACCGAGGACGGAATGCTCGAACTTTCACTGCGGGCGGTTCCCATTCCAGAACCAGAGGCCAATGAGGTGGTTATCCGAATTGAAGCATCCCCCATTAACCCCTCGGATCTCTGGCTTCTGTTCGCCGGAGCGGACATGGACGCCGCGAAAGTCTCCGGGCCCATCGATAATCCCGTCGTCACGGCAAGCATCCCGCCGGCTGCGATGAGGGCCCTGGCCGGCCGGGTGGGCAAGTCGATGCCAGTCGGAAACGAAGGGGCCGGGACGGTGGTCAAGGCCGGGTCTTCGGCCGGCGCCCAGGCGTTGGCGGGCCGGACGGTGGCCGTGGCGGGCGGGGCCATGTACGCGCAGTATCGCTGCATCGATGCCTCCCAGTGCCTGGAACTGCCAGCAGGCACCCCGGCGACGGCGGGCGCTTCCGCCTTCGTCAACCCGCTCACCGCCCTGGGGATGGTGGAGACGATGCGCCGGGAAGGCCACAGCGCCCTCGTTCACACCGCTGCCGCCTCCAATCTGGGACAAATGCTGAACCGGCTTTGCCTTGAAGAAGGCGTGCCGCTGGTCAACATCGTCCGCAAACCCGAGCAGGAGGATGTGCTGCGGGCCATCGGGGCGGCCTATGTGTGCAACTCGACAGCACCATCGTTCATGGCCGACCTCACCCAGGCGCTCATCGAGACCTCGGCCACCCTGGCCTTCGACGCCACCGGCGGAGGACAATTGGCTGGTCATATCCTGACCTGCATGGAAGCGGCCTTGACGGCAAAGTCCGGAGAATACAGCCGCTACGGGTCCACCACCCACAAGCAGGTCTATATCTACGGCAGCCTGGACCGCGGACCGACGGTACTCAACCGCAACTTCGGCATGGCGTGGGGTATCGGAGGCTGGCTGCTCACTCCTTTCCTGCAGAGCATCGGACCTGAGGCGTTCCACACCCTCCGGCAGCGGGTGGCATCGGAGCTGCAGACCACCTTCGCCAGCACCTACACCAGGGAAGTCTCGCTGGCGCAAGCGCTGCAACCGGACGCTTTCTCCGTCTACGCGCGGCATGCGACCGGCGAGAAGTACCTCATCACTCCGCAGAAACGAGTTAACTGACCGGCGCTGGCGGGAGGGGCCAGGGTCCGCAGCAGGTGGCTGAACCCGAGCGGCGCGCGGGCCTGGCGGCGGGCGGAGGTCTGCACCGGAATGTCGCTGGCGCGCAGGACCGAGCATCCGGCCCGGGCCGCGGCCGCGACCAGGGCGTGGTCTTCGGCGGTGCGCAACGGGGTGAACCCGCCGGCGGCCAGGTAGGCCGAGGCCCGGATGCCAAGGTTGGCGCCGTGCACGTGGGCGTGCGGCCGACCGGGGGATGCGTACCGGGCCTCGAACGCGGTCGGCACCTGCGGCGGATGCTCGCTCCAGTCCGTGACGGTCACCGTGCCCAGGACGACATCCCAGCCCTGGTCGGCGCAGGCGAGCTGGCGTCGCAGCCAGCCGGGGGGCACCACGGTGTCCGCGTCGGTGGTGGCCAGCCACACGGCCGCCGGATCCGCGGCGCCCGTCAGCCGGAGCACTTCGGTCATCCCGGCGGCCCGCGCCGCGCCGACGCTGCGGCCCTGGACGCTGATCACCCGCGCCCCGCAGGCCAGGGCCGCCGCCACGGTGCCGTCGGTGCACGAGTCGGCGACCACCAGCACGTGCACGCCGATGGCGACCGAACTGACGGCCTGGCGCAGCGCGCTCAGGCACGAGGGCAGCAACAGTTCCTCGTCGTGGGCCGGCACCACGATCCCCGCGGCCTTGATCACACCAGGCCCGTCGCCTGGGCGACCGAAACCGGGGCGGCGTCGGTGCGGAGGTAGACCTCGGCCGAGAAGTCGGGCTCCTGGTGGCGTACGAGCCGGGCCAGCCCGGGGCGCGCGGCCAGCGCCTGGTGGACGTCGTCGCCGGACCTGGGGTAGTCGGCGACCGGGTGCCGCCAGTGGACGGCGAGCAGGGTTCCGCCCGGCGCCAGCGCCCGTACCGCGTGGCCGATGACCTGGTCCAGGTCGGCGTCCCCGAAGTAGTACAAGATCTCGGAGAACACGACGAGATCGAAACGCCCGGCCGGCCACTGCCGCGGGATCTCGCGCCGCTCGACCAGGACCTGCGGCAGGTCCGCGGTGCGGGCGGCGGCGGCCCGGACCGCTGCTTGCGCGCCGTCGCACGACAGCAGACGGTCACAGCGCCCGGCGAGCATCGCGGTGAGCACGCCGATGGAACAACCCGGCTCGAAGGCGCTGCGGTACCGGCGTTCGGGAAGCAGCGCGAGACTGATGGCGTACTTGCGCTGCTCGTACCAGCGGTCCTGGAAGCCCCACGGATCGCTCGCCGCCTGGTATACGGCGTCGAAGTACTCTCCCGGAAGGGTGACCGGCGCGGTCAACTGAAAAACACCTCCTGCGAGCGGGTGAAATGCGCGACGAAACCGCCCGGCAGCACCGGGCCGGCCCCGGCCCCGCGGTCAGTGAGCTGGCTGGCGAAGGCTCCGATGGCCGACCGCTTCTGGGCCATGGCCTCCGGCGGCAGCGGTATCTGACGAGCCCGCGGCCAGGGAACCCGCGCGTCGGCTGGTGTCGCCCAGTGCCACATCCAGATCGGGTAGCTCAGCACGGGCAGGCCCGCGCGCCGCGCGGCGCGGCCCGCTGCCTCGTGATCGGCGTGGGCATCCCCGTCCCACGGCGCGAGGCACACCCCGAACCCAGCGCACTGCTCGCGCAAGACGGCGGCCAGGTCACCCTCGCGGGCGGCGAGTCCGGTATCGGGGAACCCCAGCCTGATCACTTCGGCACTTCCCGCGCCCAGCGCCGCCAGAGCGACGGTCCGCTCCGCGGCCCGCACCTGCCCGAGCCGGGCCGGATCGGCGCCCGGGTGCGAGGCCTCCCCGTCGGTGACCGCGATCAGCCGCAGCCGCACCCCCGCGGCGGCCAGCATCGCGATCGTCCCGCCGGCCCCCAGCACCTCGTCGTCGGGATGCGCGGCGACCACCACCGCGCCCGGCCAGGCCAGCGGATCGGCGGGCGGCAAAGACCGCAACCCGGGCCACGAAGCCCAGGCTTGTTCGGCGGTACCGGGGCGGTCGATGCGGTTCGGCCGGAGCCCGGTCACCACGAGACGCCGCGGTCGGCCACCAGCGCGCCTAGCTCGGCCAGGTTGCGCTCGGCGTGATGCTGGCGCAGGTACACGGTCAGGTCCGCGACCCGGCGCGCATGCGCCTGCTCGTGACACAGCGGCCCCGCGCCCAGCGCCCGGCCGACCCGCAGCATGACCTCGGTGGACACCGCCTCCACCACCGCGCGCACCCGCAGGGCACGCAGCTTGCCGCCGTCGTCGCGATCCTGCGGATCCGCGTCGATCTCCGCGGCGGCCACGTCGAGCGCCGTCCTGGCGGTATGGAGCGCGATGTCGACCGCGCCGAGATGGGCCAGGGCGTGCGGGCCGACGTCCCGCGCGGCGGCGGCGGCCAGCAGGGTCCGGCCAACCCCGCGGGCTCCGCCGTACCAGCAGGCCGCCACCCCGGCACCGCCGTGCGCGAAGCCCGGCCGGTCGGTGTAGCCGCCGGGGCCGCCTACCGGCTCGGCCGGGATGCCGGCGAACCGGACGTCGAGCGTGTCGCTGGCCGCCATGCCGACCGCCGGCCAGGTACCGGCGACGGGAACCAGATCGGTCGTGCTGGCCGCGAACAGCCGGTTCCCGTCCGGTGCCGTCGCCGTGACCAGCGCATCGGTGACCGAATGCGCGCCGGAGCAGTACTGCTTGATGCCGTCCAGGCGCCAGCCCCGGCCGGCCCGGCTGGCGGTCAGCCCGGGGCCAGGCGGCTGCGCGGCCCAGACCCCCCAACGGTGGTTTCCGGCCGGAGGCGTCCCGTGACCGAGCTCAGCCAGGATGGCCAGCGCGTCGGCGTGACCTTCGGCCAGCCGGGCCAGCGAAAGATCGTCACCGGCCAAGTCGGCCAGGACCGACCAGCGCTCCCGGGTCCACCCGCCGCCGGGCAGCGGCAGGTTCAGCCGGCCCGACTCGACCGCGTCCGCGAATGCCGCGGCGACCGCCGAACCTGGCCAGCGGGCCGTCCCGTCGGCAGCGGCGTCTGGCTCACCGGCGGTCAGGTCAACGACTCCGTACATAGGTCCCCCCTAGTGCTGAAAACCCCTGCTGCCCAGGACCGCGCCGGGCAAACACGGACGGGCCGGACCGTAACACCACGGCCGTTCGGCATAATTAATATTTTTCCGAACGGCCACCAGGCGTGCGCCNNAACGCCACGTCGTCGGTGCTGCAGCGCAAGGCGAACCGCGAGGTGCCCAAGAAGCAGAACCTGACCCCGCGGCTGATCTGGAGCCTGGCGCACCAGCCGACGTGGTTCGGCGGCGTGCTCGCTATCACCGCCGGTTTCCTGTTGCAGGCCGCCGCACTGGGTCACGGGCAACTGTCGGTCGTCGAGCCGATCCTGGTCCTGGAACTGCCCGCGACCTTGATCCTGGGCGGGTGGGTGTTCCGCACGCGGCTGGGACGGCGGGAATGGGCCTGTGTCCTGGTCATGGCGGTGGCCCTGGGGAGCATCCTCTACGCCTTGTCGCCGAAGGCCGGACCGAAATCCGGGGTGCACTGGTACATCTGGCTCACCGCCATCGGCCTCAACCTCGCGGTGGCAGGCGCCCTGGTCGCGTACGGACGCCGCGGCCCCGCCGGCGGCGGCCGCACGGACAAGAAGGGCAGCGCGCGTCAGTCGGCTGTGCTCGGGGTGGCGGCCGGCTCGATGTTCGGACTGACGGCGGCGCTGATGAAGGCCATGACCGGCACCCTGGCCCATGGGATCGTTGCGCTGGTGACGCACTGGCCGGTGTACGGCATGATCGCGACCGGCGTGCTGGGGATGTTCCTGCTTCAGTCTGCGATGAACGCCGGACGGCTGATCGCCGCTCAGCCCGGCCTGACCCTGTCCGATCCGATCGTGTCGGTGCTGTGGGGGGTGCTGGTCTTCGGCGAGCGGGTCCGGCTCGGCTGGTTCGCCGGCCTGGCCGTGGTCAGCGGGCTCGCGCTGGCCACCGCCGTGATGATGCTGATTCGCTCCCCGCTGCTGTCCGACGAATCCGGCCAGGCCGACGAGGGCCAGGCCGAAGAGGGCCAGCCGTCCGCGCGGCGAAGAACCGTACGCAGCGCGGGGCGTTGAATCGTGCTTAGCCGCAACGCTAACCTCACACGCTGTTTACGCGAACGCCACGAATGGTAGTTACGTTGGAGTCGTGGATGAATCAGCACGTCCCCCAGCGCGGTCGGTGGCCGGTCAGGCCGGGCACCAGCCGGCCTATCACGAGCATGCCCGGTCCTACGACCGTGATACCGGCCTGTTCCAGCCGTATCGCCGCGCGGTCGTCGAGGCGCTCCCGCTCCAGAGCGGGCAGCTGGTCCTCGACGTGGGGTGCGGGACCGGGCTGTGCTGCGGCTTGCTGCGGGAAAAGGTAGGCCCGCAGGGATCGGTCATCGGCATCGAGGAGTCGCCGGAGATGGCGGCGGTGGCCCGCGAGCACGTCGCGCGCGAAGGCTGGAGCAACGTCACGATCGTGCAGTCCCCCGCCGAGGAGGTCCAGCTCGAGGCGACCGCGGACGCCGCGCTGTTCTGCGCCGTTCACGACATCTTGCAGTCTCCGCACGCGCTGCGAAATGTCGCGGCGAAGCTGAGCCCGGGGGCCTGGGTAGCGGCCGGCGGGGGCAAGTGGGCCACGCCGCTGATGGTGGCGGTCAACTCGGCGGTCAGGCTGCTCCACGCTCCGTACGTGCGGAGCTTCCACGGATTTGACCGGCCATGGCGGCATTTGGAGGAGTTCGTCGAGGACGTCCACGTCCGGGAGATGGGCTTCGGCAGCGGATATGTCGTGACGGGGCACACGCCGACGCACCTGGAGGCACCTCTTCCCCGTTAGTTGACTTATGTCACATTGGCGCGCCGAGTCAGTCCGCGCGCTTATTCATCATGAGTTTGGGGAAACTAGGTAGTATCCCGATCTTTCGGTCTGCCGACGCTGCGCGGAGCCTGGTCCGCAAGCGTCCAGACGCGGACGACTGCGGGCCGGGTGCCGATCGCTGGTTGCTGCTGGCGCTGATGGCATGGCAGTGAGAGCGAGGCGCAGTGCGGCGGGTGTCAGAAGAGACCGCGAATCCGGTGGTGACCCGGCTGATCGAGCTGCCAGGCCGGGGGGTCACCCGGGTGTGGGAGTGCGCCGGCCCGCCCGGAGCCGAGACCCTCATCCTCATCCACGGGGTGGCGATCACCGCCGAGCTGAACTGGGCGAAGGTCTTCGCGCCGCTGTCGCGTGAGTTCCGGGTCGTGGCCATGGACCTGCGCGGACATGGCGACGGGATCGGGGTCGGCTCGGGCTTCCGGCTCGAAGATTGCGCGGACGACGTGGCCGCGCTGGCTCAGGTCCTGGGCATCGCCAAGTTCATCGCCGTGGGCTATTCGATGGGCGGCATGGTCGCTCAACTGGTGGCCCGGCGGCACGCGCCGATGTTGTCCGGCCTGGTGCTGTGCGCGACCACGCGCAACGTCCTCGGGTCACCGGCCGAAAAGCTGGCTGCTCTCGCGCTGCCCGCGGCGGCGGTGACCGCCTTCTGGTGGAACCCGCTGCTGCAGTCGTTCAGCGCCGAGATTCTCGGCATGGCGCTGCTGGGGCCGGTTGACGACCCGGCCACCGCGAGGTGGGCCCGCGCCCAGTTGCGCCGGACTCCGCTCCGCACCGCCCTCTCGGCCATCCAAGCGGTCTGCCAGTTCACCTCGCACACCTGGATCGGCCAGGTCGATGTCCCGGCCGCGGTGGTGGTCACGACGATGGACCGGATCGCGCCGCCCGGCCGTCAGCGCAAGCTGGCCCGGGCGCTACCGGGCGCGTCGGTCTACGAACTGGACGCCGATCACGCGGTGTGCATCACCGCGCCGCAGCAGTTCGCCCAGGTGCTCCTGCAGGCCTGCTGGTCGGTAGTGCCTGATCGTCGTGCTCAGTCACCCTCAGCCGTGGCGTCGGCGCGCACGTAAACGTTCGTTGCGCCGACTGCTACTCTTGTTTCACTAACCCCTTAGTGGAATGAGAGTAGCGGTGATCGAGTTCCAGCTTGACCAGACCTCGGGCGTGGCCACCTACCTGCAGCTCGTTCAGCAGGTTCACCAGGCCCTGCGGATGGGGATGCTCGAGCCGGGCGACCAGCTCCCGACCGCGCAGCAGGTCGTCGCCAAGCTGGCCATCAACCCGAATACCGTGCACAAGGCCTACCGCGAGCTGGAGCGCGAAGGGCTGGCGCGCGCCCGCCCCGGGCTCGGCACGTTCATCACCCGGTCGCCGTCCGGGACCGACCCGGCCGCGCAAGCACGGTTCCTGACCGCGATGACCGACTGGCTACGCTCGGCACGCGCGGCGGGACTGGGTCCCGATGACATCGAGGCGATCTACCGCACCGCGTTCCGCACCTGCTTCGCCGAGGGAGTCGCGTGATGAGCGGCGTCATCGAGGCCAGCGGGCTCGGCAAGCAGTACCGGCGGACGTGGGCGCTGCGCGATTGCACGCTCACCATCCCCGACGGCTGCGTCGTCGGGCTGGTCGGCCCGAACGGCGCGGGCAAGACCACCTTGCTGCAGCTGGCCACCGGACTGCTCACGCCCACCCGCGGCACGATCAGCGTCCTCGGCGAGCCTCCCGCCGCGAGCCCGGCCCAGCTGGCCCAGGTCGGCTTCGTCGCCCAGGACACACCGGTATACGCCCGCATGCGGGTCGCGGATCACCTGCGGATGGGTGCGTGGCTCAACCCCGGCTGGGACGACGAGCTGGCGCAGCGGCGGATCGGGCAGCTCGGCCTGGACCCGAAGCAGCGGGCCGGATCGCTGTCCGGCGGCCAGCGCGCCCAGCTCGCCCTCACCCTGGCGCTCGCCAAACGGCCCGAGCTCCTCCTGCTCGACGAGCCGGTCGCCAGCCTGGACCCGCTCGCCCGCCGCGAGTTCCTGCGGAGCCTGATGGAGGCGGTCGCCGAGCACGGCACCAGCGTCGTGATGTCCTCCCATCTGGTTGCCGACCTGGAACGAGTCTGCGACTACCTGATCGTGCTCGTCGCCTCCCGGGTCCGCATCGCCGGGGAAGTCACCGCGCTGCTCGCTTCGCACCGCCGGCTGTCCGGGCCGCGCCGCGACCCGACCACGCTGCCCGCGGGCCAGGACGTCATCGAGGAAAGCCACACCGACAAGCAGAGCGTCCTGCTGATCCGCACCAGCGAGCCGGTCCACGACCCGGCCTGGACCGTCACCCCGGTCAGCCTGGAGGACCTGGTGATCGCCTACATGAGCCCGGCGAGCGACATCCCGGCCCGCAGGCCCCAGCTAGGAGTGGCGTCATGATCAGGTTCAGCTGGCTCCAGTTCCGTGCGCAGGCCGTGACCGCCGCCGCGGCGCTCGCGGCCGTCGTGGTCGTGCTAGCAATCACCAGCCCGCACCGGCAGGCGAATTTCGGCGTATCCAATTGGCTTTACACGGCCGGCATCGTCGTGCTGTACCTGACGCCCGCCATCATCGGGATCTTCTGGGGAGCGCCGCTGATCAGCCGCGAGCTGGAGACGGGCACGTTCCGGCTGGCCTGGACCCAGAGCATCTCCCGCACCCGCTGGGTGGCCGTCAAGCTCGGCCTGACCGCCCTGGCCGCGATGGCCACCGCCGGGCTGCTCAGCCTGGTGGTGACCTGGTGGTCCAGCCCCATGGACCAGCGCAACCCGCTCGGCGGCTACCGGCTATCGGCGGTGTTGTTCGGCGCCCGTGACCTCGTCCCGGTCGGCTCTACCGCCTTCGCCTTCGCCCTCGGCGTCACCATCGGGCTGCTCACCCGCCGCGCCATCCCCGCCATCGCGATCAGCCTCGCGATCTTCGCCGCCGTCCTGGTCGCCGTGCCCCTCTGGGTGCGGCCGCACCTCATCCCGCCCGTCCGCACCGTATCGTCGCTCAACCTCAGCAACATCAGCGTGGGAAGCTCGTTTCCCGAAAACAGCCTGGGCGTGAGCACGACGGTGAACATCCCCGGCGCCTGGGTCTACTCCAACCAGGTCACCACCCCAAGCGGCAGCACCTCCCTCGGCCTGGCGCCGCAGGCATGCATCTCCGGACCTGCGAACAGTCCAACAGCTGGGCCGACGAGCGTCTGCCAGGCCGCGATCGGCAGGCTCCACCTCCGGCAAGTGGTCGTCTACCAGCCCGGCAGCCGCTACTGGGCATTCCAGTGGCTGGAAACCGCGATATACCTCCTGCTCGCCCTGCTTCTCGCCGGATTCTGCACCTGGTGGATCGACCGGCGGCTCAGCCGCTGACCCCGTCCTGTCGCTTCCCTGGCTAAAAGAATCTCGCCGGTTGGGTGAACCGGGTGGCGGCGGGATGCAATAGAGAAGCGATGGATGACGATGCGCTGATCGCCGCGGTGGCGGCCGGTGACGACACCGCGTTGCGGGCGTTGTTCGCCCGGCACGCGCCGTGGCTGGCGGCGCGGTTGCGGTCGTTGCTGTCCGCGGCGGACGTGGAGGACGTGTTGCAGGAGACGTTCCTGGCGGTCTGGCGCGGCGCGGGTAGCTACCGGCCGCAGGGCGCGGCGGGCGGGTGGCTGTGGGGGGTGGCACGCCGTCAGGCCGCGTTGTTCCTGCGCCGCCGCGGTCCGGCCGAACTGGTACTGCCCGCGGTGGTCGCGGCGGACGGCCGCCAGGCCGCCGATCCTGCGGAGGCCGCGTTGTCCCGGGTCGTGATCAATGACGCGGTCGGCGTGCTGGGACCCGAGGGCAGCCCGAATCGCGAGGTGTGGCGGCTTATGTACGTAGAAGACAGGTCGGTCGCGGAGGTCGCGGAGCTGATGGGCGTCCCGGAGGGAACGGTGAAGAGCCGCGCCCACCGGGCCAGGCGGCTGCTGCGGGCCGCGCTGCGCGGCGATCCGGCGGCGGGAGGTGCACGATGACCGGTGAAGGCATGGACTGGACAGGATCCGGGTCCCCGTCAGACGTTGACCTGGGCCGGGTGTGGACCGGCGTGGCCGCGGAGGTCTGGCGCCGCCGACCGGGGCCGGCCGAACGGCTGGCTGCGCGGCTGCTGCGTTCGCCGGGCCTGGCTCGCGCGCTGGTGACCACGCCGTCGCTGCTGCTCGGCTGGGTGATCGCCACCGTGGTCGTGCTCGCCGCGGGCGCGGCGGTCACGCGGAGCACCGGGACGCCGTGGGTGGCCTTGTTCGCCCCGGCGGTCGCGGGGGCGGGCATCGCGTACGCCTACGGGCCGGGGATCGACCCGACCTGGGAGCTGTCGCAGTCGATGGCGGTCAGCGACCGGATGGTGCTGCTGGTGCGGGCGCTGGCGGTGTTCGGGCTGAACGCCGCGGCCGGCCTGGTCGCCACGGCCGCCTCGGGGGCGGCGGCCGCGGTGACGTTCGGCTGGCTGGTGCCGATGACCGCGGTGTGCGCGCTGGCGCTGGCCGCGGCGACGGTTTCCCGGTCGGCGAACGTCGGGGTGGCCGCGGGCATGTCCGGCTGGGCGATCACGGTAATGGCCGGGCAGGCCAGCGCCGGGCGGCTCACCGCCGCGATCACCGATTCCTCGCTAGTCCTGCCCTACCTGGCGTTCGCCGCGTGCTGCGGCGCGGTCGCGTGGTACGCGACCCGGATCCCGAGAGGAGCCTCATGAACATCGAGCTCACCGACCTGACCCGGCGGTTCGGCCGGACGTACGCAGTAGCCGGGGTGAGCATGGAGGCCGGCCCTGGGGTGTTCGGCCTGCTGGGCCCGAACGGAGCGGGCAAGACCTCGCTGCTGCGGATGATGGCCACCGTGCTGCCGCCGACGTCGGGCCGGCTGCGGCTGCTCGGACGTGATCCGGGCAGCCACGGGCCGCGGCGGGAGATCCGGCGCAGGCTGGGCTACCTGCCGCAGAATCTCGGCTACTACCCGGGTTTCACCGTCGCCGAATTCGTCGAGTACTTCGCGCTGCTCAAGGACATGCCGCCGGGCCGGGTGCCGCGGGCGGTGGCCGCGGCCGTCGAACAGGTCGGCCT
>PLDT01000346.1:7135-7695 GCA_003136255.1 Actinomycetota bacterium | reverse complement strand
TCTGGCACGACTTCGAGGACACCTGCTCCGGTCCGATGGCCTGGGACCTGGCCGCCTCCACCTCGAGCCAGTACCAGGCCGGGCCGCGCGTACTGGCCGCCTACGGCGAGCCCGTTGACCCTGGCCAGCTGGCCGTCTGCGAGCAGCTGCGACGGCTGCACCTGACCGTCTGGTACAACCTGTACGCCGAACGCCTGCCCGAGCTCGCCCCGCGGGCCGCCGAGTTGCTGGCCAGCTGGCCCGCGGGGTGAACCGCCCGGCTGATCCGCACGTTCCCTTGATGTGCAGCTGGAAGCGGTGGAGCACGACCCGCAGGCGGCGGAAGCGGTCCGGCGGGTAAGCCGCGGGCTTTACCTGCCGACGATCGCGATCACCGGGCTGGCCGCCTGGCTGAGCTGGCGGGGCTGGCAGGCGATGGGGCGGGACGGCCTGGCCCGTTCGGTCGACGCCGGCCGGTTTCAGCTGGCCGGGCCGGTGGTGCTCGGCTTCGTGCTGGCCGTCTGCGTCCTCGAGCAGATCTGTCCCGCGGAGCGCCGGCGGCTGTTCGCCCGCGGGCACCT
>PLDT01000346.1:0-7093 GCA_003136255.1 Actinomycetota bacterium | reverse complement strand
AACCACCGCCTCACCGCGCTGTGGCGGCTGCACGCCGTGCATCACTCGCAGGAGGAACTGAGCATCCTCACCACCTACCGGGCGCACCCGCTGGTCCACGTCAGCTTCCTGCTCTCCGCGATCCCGGTCCTGGCCATCGAGGGCAACGCCGCGACGCCGGCCGCNNGCCACCGGACGGCTGGACATCAACCTCGGCACGGTCTTCGCGATCTGGGACCTGCTGTCCCGCCGCGCCGTTTATCCCGCCCGGGCCTGCCGCCCGGCGGTGATCGAGACGGGCCTGGCGGGCCGGCCGGTCCCGGTCGAGCAATCCGGTCCGCGACCGCGCCTGATCCGGACCATGCTGATCCAGCTCGCTGAGCCCTTCACCACACCACCACCACCGGAGACGCGGTGACCACCATCCAGAGCACCCGGCGGCCCGGCCAGGGCACCCGCACCGGCCTGATGTGGCTGCTCTACGTCTGCGACGCGGGGCTGCTGGTCGCCTCCGGGCTGATCCACCTGCACCTGTGGGACATCGCCTACCGGCACGTCAAGACCCTCGACGTGCTGTTCTTGGTCCAGGTCATCCTGTGCCTGCTGGCCGCGCTGACGCTGCTGGTAACCCGGCACGTGCTGGTCGTGCTGGGCGCCGCCGCGCTGATGGCCGGGACCATCGTGGGCTTCCTGCTGGCCCGCAGCGTCGGCATCTTCGGCTTCAAGCTCACGTTCTCCTCCGGGCTGGCCTACACGGTCCTGGTGGTCGAGGGGGCGGCGGTCGTCCTGCTTGCGCTGACCGCCTGGCTCCAGCTCGCGCAGCGTCGCCGCCGCTAACCAGCTCGGCCTGCCGCCCGAGACCAGCTGAACCGAACGTGAACTGAACGGCTGACCGGTACGTGATTCCCGATGGGAGACCACGAGCACGGTGAAGAGGAGAATTCGAATGCGGAAGATATTGGGTGCCGCCGGACTGGCAACCCTCGCCCTGGCGCTGACGGCGTGCGCGAGCTCGTCCAGCTCGTCCAGCACCCCGGCCACGGCCACGGCCGCCCCGGCCGCGGCGGGCAGCAGCGCGGCGGCGTCGACCAGCAGCGGGACCACGGTGAACATGACCACCATCAACGGCACCGCGGTGCTGACCAACTCCGCGGGCAAGACGCTGTACTGGTACGCGCCGGACACCTCGACCACCTCCAAATGCACGGGGCAGTGCGCGACCTACTGGCCGCCGGTGACCGGCCCGGCGACCGCCGGGTCCGGCGTAACCGGCACGCTGGGCACCATCACCCGTTCCGACGGCACGACGCAGGCCACCTACGATGGGCACCCGCTGTACACCTACGTCGGTGACACGGCGGCCGGGCAGGCCAAGGGCAACGGGCTCAACCTCTCGGGCGGCCTGTGGTACGAGATGACGGTCTCTGGCGCCAAGCCGGCCGTCCACGCCAGCACCAGCACTGGCACAAGCGGTGGCTACGGCTACTGAGCACTCCCGCGTCCCGCGAGCGTAGCGACCCGCCCGGCCAGCTCGGCCGGGCGGGAGAACATCGGCCAGTCCCCACGGTTCACAGTCGCCCGAACGCGACGCTACCGCGAGCGCCAGGGTCTCGGCTGGCGAAGAACTGGCCGATCGCCGCCGTGAGTTCGGCAGCGTCCAGTACGCCGTTGTGGTCCTGGTCCAGTCGGCCGAAGGCTTGTTCGGCCTCATCGACGCCAGCGCCGTACACCGCCGCCAGCCGGGCGTACTCCCCGGCGTCGAGCACTCCGTTGCCGTCCTGGTCGGCCACCTGGATCAGGGTCCGCGCGGCGGTGCCGACGGCGACCTCGAAGCCCGCGCGGTCCTTGATCGCGCGGCGCAGGCCCGCGACGAACTCCTCCCGGCTGATTTCTTGGTCGTGATTGGCGTCCATGTGCGACAGCATCGCGTCGAACAGGGCGCGCTGTGCGCTGGCCAGGGCATGTCCCGTCGGCGAATCGGCGGCCAGGCCGAAGGTCTCGCACAGCCGCCGGGTCAGCAGTCGGTAGTCCTCGCGCTGCCACACCCCGTTTCCGTCGGTGTCGATGACGGCGAAGCGTCGCTCCAGCATGGCCCGTTCGGCGGCGGTATGCGTCCGGCGGCCGCCGGCGACGCCCGCGAGGACCGTGACGAGCAGCACCCCGGCCACCACCAGAATCGACAGCCAGGCCGGGATTTCCGCCGCCCAGCTCACCCCGGAGTCGTGCAGCGCGCGCAACAGCAGCTTCACCCCGATGAAAGCGCAGATCAGGCCGAGGCCGGTGTTCAGGTAGACGATCCGGCCCAGCACCCCGGCCAGCAGCGCGTACAGCTGACGCAGCCCCATCAGGGCGAACACGTTGCACGCCACGACCAGGAGCGCGTTGGTCGTGATGCCGAACACGGCCGGGATCGAGTCGAACGCGAACAGCAGGTCAGCCAGCCCGATCGCCACGGCCAGGAGGACCAGCGGGGTGGTCCCCGGCTGCCCGGATCGCCGCACCTTCCGCGCCAGCCGCGCCGCCAGCCGGGCGCGTCTCCCGGACTGGCCGTCCGGCCTGGCCCGGCCACTCGCGATCAGAGCGATCGCGGTCCACACCAGGACCGNNGGCGGGACCGCGAACCAGGTCATGATCACCGAGAACACGAACAGGTTGTCCAGGCTCAGGCTGTACTCGGTGAGATAACCGGTATAGAACTGCCCCGCCGTCACCCAGCCCGCCGTGACCCCGACGGCCAGCCCGAACAGCACGGCCAGCGACACGTAGGCCCCGACCCAGCCGATCGCCCAGCGAGTGGTGCCCTCGCCAGAGCGCAGCGCGCCGGAGGCGCCAGAGCGCGCCGATCTCCGGCCCGCCGCGACCTCCGCCGCGATGGCCGCGGCCAGACCCGCCGCCGCCACCGCCCAGACCCATACCGGGACCGTCACGGATCACTGGCCTTCGTCACAACCCGTAGCTTAGTTCAGCTGGCCGCGGCCGCCCGTGTCGCTGTCAGTTACTCCGGGCGGTGGTCGGCCAGGCCGATCCAGGGTGAGGCGGCTTCCCCAGCGCCGGCGTTAGCGGCTAGCTGGCCGAGCAGGGTACTGAGCGTCGCCAGGTCGGCGTCGGCGAGGCCCGCTCGCAGCTTGGCGTCGAAGGCCATCGCGGTGTCCCGCATACGCACGAACGCNNCGCGGGTCCGGGTGAGCAGCCCGCGGGCCTCCATGGCGTTCAGGTGGTGCGTCAGCGTGGCCTCGCGCACTCCTACCGCCTCGGCGAGTTCCCGCTGGTTGGCGGGCTTGCGGAGCTTCAGGTTGAGCAGGATCAGCCAGACCGGCAGGGTACCGCCCACTTCGCCGAGGGCATCGTCGAACGCGCGCTCTACGATGCGGGCCGTCTGGTTCAGGCGGAGCCCGATCGGCAGGGGAAACGGCGCAGGCATGTCAGCCAGCATATCACCAAGCATCAACGTCTAATTGATTGACAGCTAACCATTAGATGTCTAATATTCAGTGATGGCGGCCGCACAGGCCGCTAACAGAAGAAGGAGAGACGGCATGAGCGCGCTCGACGGGCAGATCGCCCTGGTAACCGGCAGCACGCGGGGCATCGGGGCGGCCATCGCCGCCGAGTTCGCGCGCCGCGGGGCCGCCGTCGTCGTGCACGGGCGCGACCAGGTAGCCGCGGACCGCGTGGCGGCCGCGATCATCCGNNCGCCAGATCGAGGACGCCTGGGGGCCGGTCGGCATTCTGGTCGCCAACGCCGGCGGCAGCTTCACCCCGCCCGCCCCGCTCGAGCAGATCCCCGAAGACGGGTGGCGCGCGACGGTCGACGCCAACCTGCTGGCCACGTTCCTCACGCTGAAGAGCTTCCTGCCCGGGATGAAGGAGCGCCGCGGTGGCACGATCATCACCATCGGCTCAACCGCGGGGCGCCGCGCGGACCCTCGCTCCCCGATTCCTTACGCGGCGGCCAAGGCGGGCATCGCGCTGCTGACGCAGGACGTCGCCGCCCAGGCGGGCCCGTTCGGGATTCGCGCCAACTGCATCGCTCCCGAGACCATCCTCACCGAGGGCAACCAGGATCGGATCCCGGCCGAGGTGCAAGCATCACTCGCNNGGCGCGCACCCCCTCAAACGCCTCGGCACACCGCAAGACGTCGCGACCGCCGCGGCGTTCCTCGCCTCGGACGAGGCCGCCTGGATCACCGGCGTGATCATCGACGTCGCCGGCGGCGCCGTCCTCGTCTAACCATCCTCAGCTCTAACCACCCTCAGCTCTAACCACCCTCAGCAAGGAGTCCGATCATGGCGGTCAACCAAGCCGCGATGCAGCGCCGCGCGCGGATCATGCGCGCGGTCAACGTACCCATGCGGGCCGCGCTCAGCCTGCCGTTCCCGACGCCGCTCAACGCGAACCTGATGCTCATCCATTACACCGGCCGCAAGAGCGGGAAGGCCTACCGGCAGCCGGTCAGCTACGTCCGCGACGGCGACGTGCTGCTCACCCCGGGCGGCGGCCGCTGGACGCTCAACCTGGCCGACGGGCGGCCGACCCGGATCCGGTTGCGTGGCCGCGACGTGTCCGCCCGTCCGGAACTCGTTACCGATCCCGCCGAGCTCGAGCGTCTGCTCGGCGTGATCGCCGAAAAGAACCCGCGGGCGGCCAGGTTCATCCCCATCCCGCGGCGCCCCGACGGCCGTCTCGACCCCGACGCCCTCGACGCCGCGCTGCAACACGGCTTCTGCATCGTGCGCTGGCACCTCACGGAGCAGAGATGACGCTGCAGGAGCCCCTGCGGGTAGCGTGGCCCGCGCAAGCGGCCCCTGGCTCGCCGGGGCGGACCCGCCCAATTGCCTAGTGACCGAGCGTCCGACGAGACTGGTGCGGTGGACCTCCTGCCCGCCGACCCGCCAGCCTCGGCCGCAGGGCTCTGGGCGGGCCTGGATAAGCCTTGGCAAGAGGCGTTCCGCCAGGCCTGGGAGGCACTGCGGAGCGGGAACATCGCCGTGGGTGCCTGTGCCTCGACCCTGGACGGCGAGATCGTACGCTCGGCCCGCAACCGGGTGAACGACGCCGAAGGACCGCCTGGGGAGATATTCGGCTCGACGCTGGCCCACGCCGAGACGAACGTGCTGGCGCGGCTGCCGTTCCGCCGCCAGCGGGACCTGGTTCTGACCACGACGCTGCAGCCGTGCGTACAGTGCGCGGCCGCCATCCGGCTCGGCCCGATCAGCACCGTGCGGTTCGCGGGGCCGGATCACTACTGGGACGGATGCCACGAATTCGGCAAGCTCTCCCCGCGCGAAGCGCGACGGACC
The DNA here is from genome assembly GCA_003136255.1 of Actinomycetota bacterium. Classification (GTDB taxonomy): domain Bacteria; phylum Actinomycetota; class Actinomycetes; order Streptosporangiales; family Streptosporangiaceae; genus Palsa-504. The sequence goes on along the minus strand of PLDT01000346.1, from coordinate 1,813 downwards.
CAGCCGGCCAGGATCGGACCGCGCCGCGACGAGCTCGGAACCTTCGCTACCTTGGTATCCCGGCTCGGCCCGACCCTCACGCCCGGTTACGAGAGGGCGCTACGAACCCTGGGAGAAGGGCCAATGACCGACCTGGTCCACGAACTAGAAGATGGCGGCGAAGCGGGCCGCTTGCCAGCGATGGAGGTCAACGAGGCCCTCGGGTACCTCTGGCCCCGCCTCCAAGAACTGACGGAGGTGATGCCCGCGTCATAGCGCCGTGCCGTGCCACCCTCGCCTCCCTGAGTCCTGCCCCCCGCGCGAGCCCGGCATCTCGCTGGCCCCTGGCCCCGGCCCGCACTCGCCCCTCACGGCCTGCTGCGGTTCCACGAGCCTGCCGCCGGTCGGTATCTGCCACCTTTTTCGGCTTTTGCGCCGGGTGCGGCAGGTCCTGGTCACCTGGTTGATGGGCCGTTGTACCAGCTCATACTTGTACAACGGCCCATCCACCATGTTCGGCTGGCCGCGCCGGGGTGCCGTCCGGCTGAACAAATAGGGTGATTGGGTATAGAACGGGCACCCTATCGCGACGCGCCGCAACGTCAAGTTATTCGGAGCGCTCACCCAGCTGCCCGGATCCTCCACATACGCCGGATCCTCCGCGTCGACGGGACGCCTGTGACTGGCGAGCAGGGATGGCCGGGGGTACGGGGGCCGCCGGGCGGGCCGACGAGTCCGCCCGCCGCCCGCGCCGTCCGGCTCGCCTTTGCGCGGCCAGCGCTGCCGTCGTTACCCTGCGATCGTGGCGAAGTCTCGGACCCAGCGGTACGTCGTGGTCGTGTTCGACGGGATTTCGCTAGGCATCATGTCGTTTGCGTTCGGTGTGTTCGACCTGGCCGCGTACTACGGGGTGCTGCCCGACATCGACGTCCGGATCGTCTCCGGGGAGGATAGTGCCGCGCTGACCGGCGGCGCGCTGACCGGCGGCGGGCTGGCCTGCCCGGTGCCGTATGACCTGGACGCGGTCCGGGCCGCTGACCTGGTCATCATCCCCAACTGGCGACACCCGCCCGAACCCCCGCCCCTCCTGGAGGCCCTCCGCGCCGCCCATGCCCAAGGCGGGGTGCACGTGACCCAGGTCTTCTCGTTCCCGTCCGGCGACCCAGCTGAATTCAACGGAATGGACGAGGCGGACCTGGCCGCGCTGGCCAAGCTCCAGTGGTTCATGGACAACAAGATCTCGTTCAACCAGCTGCACTCCCAGCAGCCGCAGACGATCGCGCACGCACTGGCCGACTCCCCGGCCGGCCTGCTCGGCTGGAACGCGCAGCTCATGACCGACGACGCGATGGGGGAGCGGAGCCTGGACGACACTTCATCCTGAACAACGTCGCCCTGTACTTTGCCGCCGAGCCCACCACGATCCCGCTGGGACTGGCGGGCTTCAACGGCGACTTCTCCGGCGTCCGCCGGTTCGCCGAACGCGACCACAAGAACATCACCCAGTGGAACCTGCACCAAGAGCCCGGCGGCCACTACGCCGCCCACACCGAACCCCAGGTCCTGGCCGACGACCTCCGCAACTTCTACAACAGCCTGGCCTAACGACAGCGCGCGGACCAGGTCCAGCGCCCGCCCCAACGTATCCAGCCGGTCGGCCAGCGTCTCGCCAGCCGGATAGAGCCGGACGGTGTCGACCCCGGCGTCGCGCCAGACCCGCAGCCGCTCGCGCACCATGTCCTCGGTCCCGATCAGCGTCGTGGCCAGCACCATCTCGTCGGTGACCAGCTGGGCCGCGCCGTCCCGGTCACCGGCCTGCCAGCGCTCCCGCACC
>PLDT01000536.1:0-2571 GCA_003136255.1 Actinomycetota bacterium | reverse complement strand
CTGCTGCTGGACCTCAACGAATCCGGCCAGACCCTGATCCTGGTCACCCACAACCCCGACCTGGCCGCCCGCTACGCGCGCCGGGTCATCGAGATCGTGGACGGCCGGGTGGCCAGCGACACTCCGCAGAACTCAGCAGGCGCGGCGGCCCGGCGATGAGGGCCCTGTCTACCCGACCGACTGCGGCGGCGCGGTTTAGCTGGCCGCCGCGATCGGCGGGCCCAGCCGTCCGGGCCGCGCGCAGCGGGCTATCCGGCCGTCGCGTGCAGACCATGGTCATCGGCGTGGTCCTGCTCGTCTCGACCGCCGCCTCGACGCTGGCCCTGGGCCTGCTGGTCGACTCGAACGCGCCGTTCGACCACGCCTTCGCCGCCCAGCACGGCTCGCAGGTGACCGCGACGGTCCAGGCGACGACCGCCCAGCTCGCCGCCACCGCGCACCTGCCGGGGGTGACCGCGGCCGCCGGGCCCTTCCCCGAGACGAGCGTCGCCGCGACCATCCCCGTGACCGGGCCACCGGGCCAGTCCGGCCCGCCCGTCCAGTCCGGCCCGCCCGCCGGGGTCTTCCAGACGCAGCTGACCGTGGTCGGCCGTCCCTCTGCGGGCGGCCCGGTGGACGACCTCACGCTGGCGTCCGGCCACTGGCCCACCCAGCCGGATCAGGTCGTGCTGGACGACGCCGGCATGCCGCGAGCGGCGATCGGGGCCCAGCTCACCGTGACCGGCGTGTCCGGGTCGCCCAGGCTGACCATCGTCGGCTTCGCCACCTCGATTACCCAAACGGCCCAGGCCTGGGTGCTGCCGTCCGAGGTCGCCGCGCTGCGCGCGGCAGGAGCGCCGGACACCAGCCAGATGCTGTACCGCTTCGCCAGCGCCGCCACCGCTAGCCAGATCAACGCAGACGTCGCGGCGGTCCGCGCCGCGCTGCCCCGCGGCTCCGTACTCGGCGCCGAGTCCTACCTGACCGTCAAGCTGCAGGACACGAGCTCGATCGCGCCCTGGGTCCCGTTCATCGTGGCCTTCGGGGTGCTCGGGCTGGCCATGTCGGCGCTGATCGTGGCCAACGTGGTCAGCGGGGCCGTGGTGGCGGGCACGCGCCGGATCGGCGTGCTGAAGTCCATCGGGTTCTCGCCCGGGCAGGTAGTGGCCTCGTACGTGATCCAGGTCGCGGTGCCCGCGTTCGTGGGCTGCGTGATCGGCGTGGTGGCCGGGAACCTGCTGGCCGTGCCGTTGCTCGGCCAGACCGCGCAGGTGTACGGCGTGGGCACGCTGGCCGTCCCGGTGTGGGTCGACGTGGCCGTACCGCTGGCCATGCTCGGCCTGGCGGGCGTCGCCGCGGTGCTGCTCGCGCTGCGCGCGGGCCGGATGAGCGCGGTGCAGGCCATCGCGACCGGCCGCGCGCCGCGGCCGAAGCACGGTTACGCCGCGCACCGGGTGCTGGGCCGGGGTCCCTGGGCCCGGCTGCCGCGGTCGGTGACCATCGGCCTGGCCGGGCCGTTCGCGCGGCCCACCCGGACCGCGATCACCCTGGCCGCCATCTTGTTCGGCGGCGTGGCGGTCACGTTCGGCGCGGGTCTGGGCGCGTCCCTGAACCTGGTCTACAACGACCTGTCGCACTCGGCCTCCGAGCCGGTCCAGGTGAACATTCCCGGCGCGCCCGGCCAGAACGGCCGTGGCGGCGGCGGTGCGGTGCAGGTTGGTCCGGGTCCAGGTCCGGCCGCGCCCAGCCTGGCCGCCCAGGAGCAGGCGGTCACCGCCGCGCTGCGCGCCCAGCCCGGCACGCTGCACTACGTGGCCGAATCCGACGACAGCATCACGGTCCTGGGGGTGTCCGACCACGTGTCCCTGATCGGTTTCGGCGGCGACGCCAGCTGGACCGGCTACGCCCTCATCACCGGTCACTGGTACGCCGGCGGCGACCAAGCCGACGTGAACACCGCCTTCCTCACCGACACCGGCGCCAAGGTGGGAGACAGCTACACGCTCACCTCGGGCAGCAGGAACCTCACCATCCAGATCGCCGGGGAGGTCTTCGACCCGAGCGGCGGCCAGGCGGAGATCATCGCCGGCCAGTCCACCCTGGCCGCGCTCGATCCCGGCCTGAGCCCCGATCAGTACGACGTGGCGCTGACGCCGGGCACCGACGCCCAGGCTTATGCGGACGCGGTAGGTGCCAAGCTCGGGCTGAACTACTCGGTCAACGCCAACGGCAACAGTTCTTCGCAGTTCTTCGCCATCATCGGCCTGGTCGCCACGCTGACCCTGCTGCTGGTCGCCGTGGCCGGGCTCGGCGTGCTCAACACCGTCGTGCTGCAGACCAGGGAGCGGGTGCACGACCTCGGGGTGTTCAAGGCGATCGGCATGACGCCGCGGCAGACGATCGCCATGGTGGTGTGCTCGGTGGCCGGCATCGGCCTGGTCGCCGGCCTGATCGCGATCCCGGCCGGGATCGCCGTGCACAACTACGTGCTGCCGGTCATGGGGCACGCCGCCCAGACCGGCCTGCCGCCCTCGGTGCTGAACGTGTACCACCCGGGGGAGCTCGTCCTGCTGGCCCTGGCCGGCCTGGCCA
>PLDT01000408.1:0-15855 GCA_003136255.1 Actinomycetota bacterium | reverse complement strand
CGGCCGACTTCGACGCGGTCAGGGCCATGCACGAGGCGATGTCCACGGACAACACCTACATGCGGTTCTTCAACCTCAACCGGCAGGCGGCCGAGACCGAGGCGCGGCGGATCTGCCGCGATCCCCAGGCCGGCCGGGTAGCGCTGCTGGCGCTGTCGGCGGGCGAGGTGGTCGGCTGCGGCAGCTACCAGGTGCCCGCTGGGCCGGACGGCCCCCGGAATGCGGCCGAGGTCGCGTTCGCGGTGGCGGACCGCATGCACCACCGCGGCATCGCCACCCTGCTGCTCGAGCACCTGGTCTCGTTCGCCCGACTTCACCAGATCACCACGTTCACCGCGCAGACCCTGGCCGACAACACCCCGATGCTCAGAGTGTTCGCCGACGCCGGCCTGCCGGTCCAGTGTCACTGCGAGGACGGCGTCATGGAGATGACCATTCCTCTGCCCAGTGAGGTCGGCGGCACCGCCCTGGACAGCTACCTGGACGCGGTGGCCGAGCGGGAACGCCACGCCGACACGGCCAGCCTGCGGCACATACTGGCGCCCGAATCGGTCGTGGTGATCGGCGCCAGCCGGCAGCGGGGCACGGTGGGCCGGGCGATCCTGGACAACATCCGCACCGGCGGGTACGCCGGCCGCCTCTACGTGGTCAACCCCCGCGCCCGGCAGATCAACGGTGAGCACTGCCTGTCCTCGGTGCTCGACCTGCCCGAGCCCGCCGACCTGGCCGTGATCGCGGTCCCGGCCGGGACGGTCCTGGACGTGGCCGAACAGTGCGGCCAGCGCGGTGTACGGTCTCTGGTGGTGATCACGTCCGGGCTGGACGCCGGCGCCTGCGCCGACCTGCTCGCCGCGTGTCGGCGGCACGGCATGCGACTAATCGGCCCGAACTGCTTCGGCGTGGCCGTGCCCGGCATCGGGCTGGACGCCACCTTCGCCGCCCAGCAACCGCAGCCCGGCTCCGTCGGGCTGGTCATGCAGTCCGGCGGCCTCGGCGTTGCCCTGCTCGATCAGCTGTCCCGGCTCGGCATCGGGATCTCCTCGTTCGCGTCGGTGGGCAACAAGCTCGACGTCTCGAGCAACGACATGCTGATGTGGTGGGAACACGACGGCATCACCAAGCTTGCCGTGCTGTACATCGAGTCGTTCGGCAACCCGCGCAAGTTCGCCCGGACGGCCCGCCGGGTCGGCGCCAGCATGCCCGTCCTGGCCGTGGACGGCGGGCCGCCGGAAGCCCGCCGGGAAGCCCTGTTCGAGCAGGCCGGCATCATCGGTATGCGCGGCTTCGGCGACCTGGTGGAGACCACCGCGCTGCTCGCCAGCCAGCCGGTGCCGGCCGGGCGCACGATCGCGATCGTGTCCAACTTGGGCTCCGCCGCAGCGCTCGCCGCGGAAGCCTGCACCGACCACGGCCTGACCGTGCACCGCCCGCACGGCCTGACCAGCCGTCGGCTCCGTACGCTCGTCCCCGGCACCGGCGCGACCGACGGCCCGGTCGACACCACGGCCGCCATCTCGGCCGAGACCTTCCGGCAGTGCCTGGAACTGCTCGGGGCCGACGACGAAGTCGACGCGATGATCGCGTTGGTGCTGCCGACCGCCGCCACCGGCGACCTGGTCACGGCCATCCAGCAGGCCGATGTCAGCGTCCCGCTGGCCGCGGTCGTCCTCGACCAGCCGGACTCCGTCCGTCTGCTCCCGCGCGCGGACGGCGCAGGCCGGATCCCCGCCTACGGGTACCCGGAGGCGGCCGCGGCCGCGATGGCCCGTGCCGCCCGGTACGGGGCCTGGCGCACCGAGCCGCGGGGCCAGGTCCCCAGCTTCCTCGACGTCAACACCGAAAACGCTCGCACGCTGGTACGCCGGTTTCTCCGCACCACGCTCGGCGGCGACTGGATGCCGCCGGACCAGGCTGCTGAACTGCTGCGCTGCTACGGTGTCCCGCTGGTCGAGCTGGCCGGCGCGAGCAGTGAAGACGAGGCGGTCGAGGCCTTCCGGGCGGCAGCCGGACCGGTCGTGCTCAAGGCCGACGTGCCCGGGCTCCTGCACAAGACCGACGCGGGCGCGGTCGAGCTGCGTACCGAGGACGAGGTGCGGGCCGCCTACCGCAGGCTGGCCGAGCGCTTCGGCGAGCGGCAGCGGCAGGTTCTCGTCCAGCCGATGATCGCCGACGGCACCGAGGTGATCGTCGGTGTGACCGACGATCACATGTTCGGCCCGCTGGTGGTGTTCGGGCTCGGTGGCGTGGCCACCGAGGTGCTCGCCGACCACGCGGCCCGGCTCACGCCCCTGACCAACATCGACGCGGACCAGCTCATCGGATCGATTCGCTCGGCGCCCCTGCTGCGCGGCTACCATGGCCAGCCAGCGGCCGACCTCGGCGCCCTCCGCGATCTGCTACTCCGCGTGTCGCGGCTGGCCGACGACCTGCCCGAGATCACCGAACTCGACCTGAACCCGGTCATCGCCCGGCCGGACGGGGTCTTCGTGGTGGACGCCCGGATCAAGGTCAGGCCGTACCGAGCGCAGGACCCGTTCCTGCGCAAGCTCCGCTGAGCGCCCGGCCGTGCCGATGATAACGCGTTGCGTTAATAACGTGCGGCGTTATCATAGGTATGTGCTGCGCTCATTCCGGGACAAGGAAACCGAGGCCATCTGGCATCGGCAGCGATCACGCAGGCTAGACGGGCCGGTGCAGCGTGTCGCCTGGCGCAAGCTCGCGATCCTCGATGCCGCGGAAACCTTAACCGACCTGCTCATTCCGCCGGGCAACCGGCTAGAAAAGCTCACCGGGGGCCGCGCCGGGCAGTACAGCATCCGGATCAACCAGCAGTGGCGGATCTGCTTCACCTGGTCAGACGCGGGCCCGGAAGATGTCGAGATCGTTGACTATCACTAAGGAGGAGCCAGTGGCAGAGAATACGGTCATGTCGCCGGTGCACCCGGGGGAGATCCTGCTGGAGGAGTTCCTCGCGCCGCTGGCCGTCAGCCAGTACCAGCTGGCCAAGGCGATAGATGTCCCCGCCAGGCGGATCAACGAGATCGTCCACGGCCAGCGCCGCATCACCGCGGACACCGCGCTCCGGCTGTCCCGGTACTTCGGCACCTCCGAGCGATTCTGGATAAACCTGCAGGCCCGCTACGACCTGGAGATCGAGAAAGACAGGCTGGGCACCGAGCTCGACGGCATCCGGCCGCTCAGCGCAGCGAGCTAAACAGGACTTCAAGCTCTTGATGCCTCACTGGCGGTTCGGTTGGCGTGTCATCCTCCGGTGGTGACGAGGGTCTGGTCGCCGACGGCGGCCCTGACGCGCAGCCGTGCCTGGTGTAGTCGGCTCTTGAAAGCGGCCTGGCTGACGCCGGCGATCTCAGCGGCCTCTTGCGTGGAGAGCCCCTCGACATCGCGCAGCACGATGGCGGTCCGCAGCGCGGGCGGCAGTTCGGCCAGGGCTTGGCCCAGGACCCGGCGCAGTTCGCTGTTCTCGGCCTGCCGGGATGGGTCATAAGCGGGGGAAGCGGGCAGCTGCAGCTCTTGCGCCCCGATCGAGACGCCCGCCGGCCGCCGGGCCTTCTTCTCCAGCGCCCGGTTGGCCTCGTTGACCGCGATCCGGTAGAGCCAGGTGAAGTAGCTGGACTGGCCCTGGAAGCGGGCGATGCCCCGCCAGGCGCGCAGCATAACCTCCTGGGCCACGTCCTCGGCCTCGCCGCGGTCGCCCAGCAGCCGCAGCAGCAACATGAACAGGCGGTCGGCGTAGGCGCTGGATAGGCGCTCAAAGGCACTGACGTCCCCGGCCTGGGCCCGGGCGAGCAGGCTCGCGTCGGTTTCTGCGGAATCGGGGGCGCGGCTGCCGGCCGGCGGCATCAGGTGTGCTGGGACGAGGATGAGCCGCCGGGCCCGGCCAGCCGGACCCGGTCGAAGATCGTCGCAGGCGCGCGAACGCCCGCCAGGCCGTCCAGGCCCTGGACCGCGTACACCAGGGCGCGCATCGCGCGGATCCCGCGCCCGCACTCCACACACGACCGTGCGTGACGGTCAAGGCGGCGGCGGGCGCGTGGGCGCAGCTCTCCCTCGACGTAGTGCGACAGATGCTGCTGTGACCACTGGTGGTCACCGGTACGGCCGGGCATGCCCATCACATCTCCTCGCGGTTCAGGGCCGGACTGCCGCACTCACCGTAGACCACCCCGGGCCGAGCTGGCCGCGATGGTCAGGCGCGGGCCGAGCCGGGCTGGGCCGCCTCGTCGCCGCCCTGCTCCGGGCTCGCCGCCGCGGGCTCGAAAGCCAGCGAGCAGGAGTTGATGCAATACCGGTCCCCGGTCCGGGTCGGCCCATCGTGGAAGACGTGGCCGAGATGACCGCCGCAGCGACGGCAGACGACCTCGGTGCGGGGCATGAACAGGCTGTAGTCCGAGCGCAGCTCGACCGCCTCGGCGACCGCGGGTTCGGAGAAGCTAGGCCACCCGGTACCCGAATCGAACTTGGCGTCCGAGCCGAACAGCTTGCTGCCGCAGCCGGCGCACCGGTAGGAACCGTCCTGATGGTTGTGGACGTACTCACCGGTGAACGGCCGCTCGGTGTGAGCCTGACGCAGGACGCTGTACTGCATCGGAGTCAGTTCCTGGCGCCACTGCTCATCCGGCTTGCGGACCTCGCGAGCGGCGTCTGCCCTGCTAGCGGAACGGGACTTACGCATTATCGGTTCCTCTCTCTTATCCTTCATTTACTTAGACCCGCCCCCCGGCCAAACGATTTTTCGGCAGGAAGGAGCCGCCTGCTGCCGACAAAATGAGTCACGGCACTACGGGCTACTGTTCTCGATTCATACGAACGGACCACCAGCGTGAGCACCTCGCCATCGATCCACCCACGTGAGCTCGCCGCTGCCCTGGCCCAGGCCCACCTCACCGATCTCGACGCCAGCGTGCGGGCCCGCGCCGAATACAGCAGCGACGCCTCCAACTACCGGGTCCCGCCGTTGGTCGTTGCCTACCCCCACGACGCCGCCGAGGTGGCCGGTGCCTTGGCCGTCGCCCGCGAGCACGCCGTGGCCCTGACGACCCGGGGCGGCGGCACCTCCATAGCCGGCAACTCGATCGGCGCCGGGATCGTGCTCGACTTCTCCCGTCACATGAACCGGATCCTCGCCGTCGACCCCGACACTCGAACGGCCGTCGTCCAGCCCGGCGCCGTGCTCGACGACATCACCCGGGCCGCTGCACCCTACGGCCTGCGCTTCGGCCCGGATCCGTCCACCCACGCCCGCGCCACCATCGGCGGATCGATCGGCAACAACGCGTGCGGCTCCCGGGCGCTGGCCTACGGGCGCACCGCCGACAACGTGATCGCTCTCGACGTCCTCACCGCGGCTGGCGAGGGCCTCGCCGCCCGCCGTTACGGGCGAGATGGGCTCAGCGCGGCGGGTCCGCTCGGGGTGGAGCTGGAGCGCATCGTCGCGAGCAGGCTCGAGATGATCCGCACTGAGTTCGGCCGTTTCGGCCGCCAGATCTCCGGCTATTCCCTCGAGCACCTGCTCCCGGAAAGCGGCGCCGACTTGGCCCGCTTCTTGGCCGGCACCGAGGGCACGCTGGGCGTGATCACCGCCGCCACCGTCAACCTCGTGCGCGCCCCGGGTGCGGTCGCGCTGGCCGTCCTCGGCTACCCCGACATGATCGCCGCGGCCGAGGACACCGGCAGCCTGCTCCCGCACCACCCGGTCGCCCTGGAAGGCATGGACGCCCGCCTGGTCGAGGTGCTGCGTAGTCGCCGTGGCGACGCCGCAGTGCCCCAGTTGCCCAAGGGTGGCGGCTGGCTATTCATCGAGACCGCCGGTGACACCGAAGCCGACGCCCTCGATGCCGCCCGACGGCTCGTCGCCGACGCCCATTGCCTCGACTCGCTCATCGTCGCCGGACCGGCCGCCAGGCTTGTGTGGCGTATCCGCGAAGACGGCGCCGGTCTGGGTGGCCGCACCCCGGCCGGCGACCCCGCCTGGCCCGGCTGGGAGGACGCCGCCGTCCCACCCGACCATCTTGCCGCCTACCTGCGCGAGTTCCAGGCTCTCATGGCCCAGCACCGCCTCGACGGCCTGGTCTACGGACACTTCGGCGACGGATGCGTGCATGCCCGTATCGATTTCCCGCTTGCCGACCACGCTGAGCGCTACCGGGCCTTCGTCACCGAAGCCGCCCACCTGGTCGCCGGCCACGGCGGCTCACTGTCCGGCGAGCACGGCGACGGGCGAGCGCGCGGCGAGCTGCTTGCGATCATGTACTCGCCCGCCGCGATCGCCACCTTCGCAGCCGTCAAGCACCTATTCGACCCCGGCAACCGGCTCAACCCCGGCGTCCTGGTTGACCCCGAGCCGCTCGACGTCGGGCTGCGGCTGCCAGCCGCCCGCCCGCTGCGGAACCGGCTGGGATTCAGCTACCCCCACGACCACGACGACCTCTCCATCGCCGTGCACCGCTGCGTCGGCGTCGGCAAGTGCCGCGCCGACAACACCACGGCCGGCGGCGTGATGTGCCCCTCCTACCTGGCCACCCGCGACGAGAAGGACTCCACCCGCGGCCGGGCCCGCGTCCTGCAAGAACTCGCCAACGGCTCTCTGGTCACCGGATTTCGCTCGGACGCCGTCGCCGAAGCCCTCGACCTCTGCCTGTCCTGCAAAGGCTGCTCTGCTGACTGCCCGGCCGGCGTCGACATGGCCACCTACAAAGCCGAAGCTCTCTACCAGCGCTACCGGCACCGCCTCCGGCCGGCCAGCCACTACGCCCTCGGATGGCTGCCCCGCCTAGCCCGCTACGCCGCCGCGACGCCGCGACTCGCCAACGCCAGCATGCGCAGCCGGGTACTGGGCGGTACGGCCAAGCGGCTCGGCGGTATCGACCACCGCCGCACCGTCCCGGCCTTCGCCGGGCACACCTTCCGCCACTGGTTCGCCCGCCACCAACCCGCGGCCGGCCAGCCCGTTCTGCTGTGGGTCGACACCTTCACCAACCACTTCAGCCCCGGGGTCGGCGTCGCCGCCGTCCGCGTCCTTGAAGACGCCGGCTATTCGGTGCAGATCACCCGTCGCCCCGTCTGCTGCGGCCTCACCTGGATCTCCACCGGCCAACTCGACGGTGCCCGCCGCCAACTGCGCCGCAGCCTCAAGGCCCTCCAGCCCGCTCTCGACCAGGGCATCCCGATCGTCGGACTCGAACCCTCCTGCACCGCGACGCTCCGCGACGACGTCACCCGCCTGCTGCCCGATGACCCGCGGACCACGACCGTCGCCGCCGCCACCCACACCCTGGCCGAGCTGCTCACCCGCACCGACGGCTACCGGCCACCGGACCTCACCGGCGTCCACGGCGTCGCCCAGCCCCACTGCCATCACTACGCCGTCCTCGGCTGGGACGCCGACGCCGCCCTGCTCACCACGGCCGGCGCCGACATCGACGCCGTCGGAGGATGCTGCGGCCTGGCCGGCAACTTCGGCGTCGAACGCGGCCACTACGACGTCTCCGTGGCCGTCGCCGAAACCGCGCTGCTCCCCGCCGTTCGGGCCGCTGGGCCCGGTGCGACCGTGCTGGCCGACGGATTCTCCTGCCGCACCCAACTCGAACAACTCGCCAGCACCCGCGGCCGGCACCTGGCCGAGCTACTCGCCGAGCACGTCACCGCCCCCAGACGATCTCGACCTTAGAACCGGTACCATCGAATGCTTTTCGGTCCGGCTTCGCTGACGTGCTATGCCGAACGCGCGAGTTCTGGGACGAGGTATTGTCCGTTGACGGTGCCGAGCCCGGTGACCAGGTTGTAGCCGTGCCGGACCGAGTAGCCGTGCACCGTTCCGCCGGAGAATGAGACGTTGTTGTTGCCGGACGCCACCGGGACGATGCCCGGTGCGTGGCTTGCGGCCAGCGCGTACAGCGCCGGGTTGACCAGCCCGAGCGGATGGCCAGCCACCTGGTCGGCGAGCGCGATAATGGCCGCGAACATCGGCGCCGACTCGCTGGTACCGCACGACGCGGTCCAGCCGCCATTCCCGCCGGTATAGGTCTCGAAGACGTTCACCGCGACGCTGCACGAGGCGCTCATCGAGATGTCCGGGATGCCGCGCTGGTTACCGGTGATGCTCCGCACGCCGTTCTGATAGCCGGGCCTGCCGTAGTAAGCGGACTTCCCGCCGCCGGTGGCGAGCGGGTTCGGGCCGTCGTTGCCGAAGAAAAAGTCGCTCACCGCGGTGCTGTATGTATCGTTCCAGGCCGTGTCGAGACCGTTGCGAGCGCCGACGGCATTCAGGTTGAGCCGGGTGCCGCCGACCGCCGTCACGAACGGGCTGGTGGCGGGCCAGCTCGCGACCGGATGGCGGTAATAGTTGCCATTGTTTTCCTGACCGGACGCCCCGCTGTCGCCGGAGGAGGCGACGATCGTGATGTGGCTGCGGGCGGCCTGGCTGAAGATAGAGCTGTCCGAGCTGACGAATTTGCGCCCGAGAGCCTGCTCGGTCTCCCCCCAGCTCAAGCTGATCACGTCGCCAAGCCGGTGCTGGACCGCGTACCGGACCGCGAGCGCGAGATGTTGTATGTCATCCTCGGCCACCTCGACCAGCACGATCTTCGCGTCCGGTGCGCCAGCGTGCGCGTACTCCACGTCCAGCGTGGTCTCGGCGGCCCACCCGATCATGTCGGCGTTGCCGGAGTCGAAGGCCGGCACGTGCCCGACCTGGACGATACGCAGCGGCGGCGTGCCCAGGCCCAGATACTGGTCGAACTGGAGCAGGTCATCGGCGATCGCCGGTGATCCGAACGCGTCGACGATCACGATGGTCTGGCCCTTGCCGGTGATGCCGCGGCCGTAGAGGGCGGGCAGGTTGTAGGCCGCCTCGACCTGGTCGGGAACGTAGCAATCGATCCCGAAGACAGCCTCGCACTGGGCGTCACTGAACGGGACCGGCGCCATGAACGCGCCGCGGACCTGGTGCACCGCCGGGTGCACGATCAACTTGCCCGGATCGCTCGCGTGGCTTGCACTGCTGCCGAGCGCAGCGGTGCTGCCGATCGCGGCGATGCCGCCTGCGACGGCGGTCAGCACGGCAGCACCAGCGACCACCAGCCGGACGGAACTCGCTCTGGACAACCGCATCGGGCGATCCTTCCGACGGTAAGCACAAGACAGGCCACGCCGACGATAACAGGTGAGCCGACCTTGATAGCTGGAATCCGGGAAGGCCTGCCGTCACGCGTGCCCGCAGTGGCCTTATGGTTACCGGTCCTGCAGGACCGACAGGATGTTTCCTGCCGGATCGGTGAACCAGGCGATGAACGGGCCGCCGGCCCGGTTGATGCCCTTGGCGTCCTGCCCCATCCCCTCGTAGCGCTCGAAGCTCACCCCTCGGCTGGTCAGCTCGTCGACGGCCGCGTCGATGTCGTCGACCCGGAAGTTGAGGATGGTGAAGTTGGCCGGGGTGTGATCGGCCTTCGGATAGATCAGGGTGTCCCGGCCGCCGGCCAGCCGCAGCGTGAGCAGGCCGTACTGTTCGGTTACCCGCAGGCCGAGGGTCTCGGCGTAGAACTTCCTGGCCTCATCGATATCGCTGACGGAGAACCCGCTGAATGCCTCGGTGTCTGCGAACATGACATGCTCCTCCCAGGGTGGTCGTACGCCTATATTGCCAGGTCGTTACGGAGGGTCAGGGGCCCGCGTGGTGGGTGCCGGTGCTGCCGCGGTCGAGGTCTGCTTCGGCCGCGCCGCGGGGAATCCAGGTGCCGACTCGCCGTGCCGCCGCGAGGCTGGCCCACGCGGTCAGCTCGACCAGCGTGGAGTCGCCAGGCCGGCTGGCCCGGAACATCTTGACCACGGAACGGTCGACCTGAGCGGAGGCCAGCGCGGTGAGCAGTGCGAGACGGCCGGCGGCCCGGTCCGCCGTCGGCAGGCCGGACACGGCACTCTCGACCCAGGCCCGGCTCGGGCCGCGCCGCTCGCCGTGCCAGTTTTCCAGCTCGGCCATGACCAGGTCGCGGACCGATGCTGGCACGGACCTGGCGCCGGCTGCGTCAACGGCGGCACAGCCGCGGGCGAAGGCATCGGCCGTCACAGGATCACCGCGCGCCCAGGCTAGGTCGCCAGGTAGCGGCGCCGCCGGCAACAGCTCTAGCGCCGTTCCCGGCTGGTACGGACGGCCGGCCGCGGGCCGCAACCTGCGGTCCAGGATCCACATCACCGGGCCCAGCGCCATCCTCGGAGCTCCCGGCGGCAGCGGGACCTCGGTGAGAAACACATTCACCATGCGGTTGTAGTAGTGGAACAGGACCGCGGTCCCGATCAGTTCCGGCGCCTCCTCGGCGGGACATGCCGGTTCATGCACCAGGGCGCCTTCCTCGGTCCCGCAGTCCCGCGCCCACGTCGCGGCCGCCCGCAGCCGGGGGTCGGTGATCGCCTCGGCGGGGCGGTCCGCGAGTACCAGCCCCCCAGTCAGCCCGGAGGCCATGGTGCTGTGCACGGTGACGCACCAAGGACAGGTATTGCCGAGCGAGACCGTCGTGGCGACGGTCTCCTTAGTGGCCCGGTCGACCTCGCGGGTCACCAGCAGCGTCTCACGCAGCATCAGCCAGCTCGCGGCCAGCACCTGCGGTGCGGGGGAGAGCAAGGCGAGCGACGGTGCCAGCACCCCGAATTCCCGCTCGACCTGTTCGTAGACCCGGCCGGCCAGGCCTTGCGCGGCGCCGCGGCGAACCGGTGACACGTACCGGACCTGAATCAGTCCCAGCTGCCCGAGCACCGTCGTGATCCGCTTGCTGGTCATCAACCACTCCCTCGATCGCCGGGAACGGGCAGGCCTGGATACGCACAGATCGTATGTTTATCCGGAGCAGGCTCCTTCTTCCCAGGTGCCGGCATTTCGGCCGCCTCAGCGGGCTTGCCGACGGCAGCAGCAGCCAGCCTCAGTCGCGCTGGCTGATCCATACCGAGACATGGGCGGGTTCCAGAGCCCGCTGCACGACACTGGCCAGGTCATCTTGGACCGAATCGAGGGTTACAGCGTCCTTCAGGTGGGCCGCGAACAACGCCACTGTCATGTCGGCGTCATACCGGGCTCGGTTGAACCGCCGGTCCACCACCCGCTGCACCCGGCGCCGCACCGGGCTGAACAGTGCCGCGGCGGCCAGCGTGGCGGCAGCCACCGCCACCGGGGAGGAAAACGACAACACGCGCGTGGCCAGCAGGACTAGGCCCGCATACAGCCCGATCAACAGGCCGGTGACGATCGCGTAGGCAAGCGTCCGGCTGATGATCCGGTCGATTTCATACAGCCGGTACTTGAGGACCGCGGTGGCGATGGCCGTCCACAGGCACAAGAACGCCACGCTTTGCAGCACATTCACGAACGCCGAGTTCACCCAGATCGATGCCACAAATACGACGACCAGCAAGAGCGCGGCCGTCGCGCACCACTTCAGCTGCAACCGCTCCTCGCCCGCGGACTTAGCGAACCTGACCACGAGCGCCGACACGCTGACCAGCACCCCGGCACTGACCAGGAAGGCCGCCGTCAGGAAGAACAACGTGGTCAGACCGCCCGGGCTCCCCTGGCCGGACAAGGCGAACGGGCGCGCCCACTGGCTGTTGGCGGCGATCACCACACCTACCGCGGCCAGCGCCAATGCGCCGCCTACAAACCACGCGGCCCGGCGCCACCGCCGTGAGCGCAGCTGCCCGGTCGGGAACAACAAGAACAAGAAGGCGAGCGCAGCGACTGCGATCACCCAGGTCCAATTGGACAGCCAGGCAAATACCTGGCCCGCCGGCCAGGACCCCCGGTCCGCGACCAGCGCGCGCAGCGCGTACTGGTTCGAGAAGCCACTCACGCCCAGCGCCAGCCCCGCCACCAGGAACAGCCAGCCGATCCGGTTCTCCGGCCGCCGGGACGCGAGGACAAAGCCCGTCACCGGGACGGCCATGTTCACTACCTGCCCGGAGATGTTGGAGACCGTCCAGCCGGTCAGGCTGGCGGGCACCAGATGCCGGTCCACGTAGGCCAGCACCAGCCCGCCGCCGATCAGCGCGACCGATCCTGCCGCGGCGCACCGGGGCACCCACCGGGCCGTCCGGGCTCTGATCTCGATTGCCCGTCGCCGATCAAGGCCGCTAGCTGTACTCCAACCCACGAACCGCACGCTACGTCCGCACCGTTCCGGGAACGTTACGGCTCAGGACCGGAACCCCCCACCGATTTAGGCTCGCGGCGGTAGCGGCGGCCGGCGCTTGGACGGCCTGGTGCGCGGGTCAGGAGGTCGCACCGCGGGGCGCTGCTGCAGGGCTTCCAGCGCGAGCCTGACCGCGGTCTCCAGCTGGGTGTCCCGCTGCGCAGCCCAGTCGTCAGGCGACATGATGACCTCGACGTCAGGGTCGACGCCGTAGTTTTCCACGCCCCAGCCGTACTCCTCGAACCAGAAGGCCAGCCGCGGTACGGTGATCCGCGTTCCGTCGATCAGCTCGTGCTCGTCGTCGTAACCGATGACGCCGCCCCAGGTCCTGGCGCCGACGACGGGGCCGAGCCGGAGCAGGCGGATGGCGCCGGTGACGATGTCGCCGTCGGACGCCGAGCATTCGTCGGCGATGGCGACGACCGGCCCCCGCGGCGCGTCCTCTGGATAGGTAGCCGGGATGAGGCCGCTCGGCACGTCCCAGGCGATCACCTTGCGGGCCAGCTTCTCCACCACGAGCTCTGAGTTCTCTCCTCCGGTGTTGCCGCGCACGTCCACGATCAGCGCATCGCGCAGCATCTCGGTACGCAGGTCGCGGTGGAAGTCCGCCCAGCCTTGGCTCACCATGTCCGGCACGTGCAGGTAGCCGATCCGGCCCCCGCTGAGCTCCCGGACCTGCTCTCGCTTCGTGCGGACCCAGTCCAGGTAGCGCAGCCTGGTATCGCTCCGCAACGGCACCACCGGCACGCTGCGCGGTCGGCTCCCGTCGGCGGGCGCGACGCTTAGCTCGACAGGCTTGCCCGCGGCGCCCATCAGCAGCGGCCCGGGCCCGTCGGGCCCGATCGGCCGGCCATCCACGGCCAGCAGCACATCGCCGGCGGCGATTGCGGCGCCGGGCGCCGCAAGCGGTGCGCGAGCCCGGGGATCGGAAGTGTCCCCGCGCACCACCCGGGTGAGCCGCCAGGCGTCGCCGCTGCGCTCGATGTCCGCGCCAAGCAGCCCGGGCCCGTCGGTCGGCCCGCCGCGGTTCGCCGGCAAGGCGTAGGCATGCGAGGTGCCAAGCTCGCCGAAAACTTCCCAGAGCACATCGATGAATTCGGACCCCGTGGTAATCCGGTCAAGGAGGGGCCGGTATTCGTCCTGCACGGCGTCCCAGTCCACGTCCGCCATGTCGGGCACCCAGAAGTCGTGCCGCATGATGCGGCCCGCCTCTGCGTAGGCCTGACGCCACATCGCGGGCGGATCGAGCAGGAACCTGGCCCGGCTCCGGTCGATCTCGATCTTGCCGTGGGGATTGTCGCCGTCGGCCTTGCCCTCCGCCGAAATCACGGTCAGCTGCCCGTGATCGCTGGTGACGAGCCTGGTACCGTCTCCGCTGGCCTCGAACCAGTCCACTTCGTCGGCGAGCTCGCACACGTCACGCTGGGCAAAGTCGAACCGCTCAAGCACCGGCCGCGGCGCGTCATCGGCTAGCTGCGCGCCGCCGAGGCCGAGATCGCCCGTGACCGGCACCCGCAGCCAGGCCAGCCCGTCCTTCACCGCGCGCAGCCCCGAGTACCGGGCCTCGGGCACCGGGAGCGCGACGATACGGTCAGCCATCCCAGTCGTCTCCACCGGCACCGGCGCAACGTGCTGCCCGTCCCCGTCCCCGTCCCCGTCGGCTGCGGCGTCGGCGGCAGTGCCGCCAGCACTCGCCTGCTCGTCGCCATCCGCCGCGACCCCCGCACGCCTGTCCGCGGGCTCGCCGATGGGCCGCCCGCCAAGTTCGGGTGCGAAGGGTGACGGAGTGGCCCCGTCCAGGGGCAGCAGGTAAGGCCTGCCCCCGTACGGGAACGTGAGGTCGAAGGAGTGCGCGTCGGGGATCGGATCGAAATCGCGCATNNCTGGCCGTCGGTGATCCGCGCCAGCCGCAGCCGGCGGAGCGAATTGGGGGCCATGGTGATGGGGTAGTCGGCCGGGTGAGACCACGCCAGCCAGGCAGAATCCGGCGACCAGGCGAGTCCGGTCACGACCCCGTTGTCCGACGCGGCGATCTCTCGCACCTCGCCGGAGCCGACGTCGACGACCCGCAGCCGCCCGTCCTGCGCCGCGACCGCGACCGTCCTGCCGTCCGGTGCCGACGCCAACTCGGTAATGCGGCCCACCTGGCCGACCGCGATCCGCCGCGGAGCGGCGGCCGGATCGGCTGGGTCGGCCGGACGTGCCGGGTCGCCGGAGCCGATCTCCAGGGCGTCGCTGCCCTCAGCGTCGGTCGCCCAGACGACCTGCCCGCCGGTCCCTAGTACCTGCGGGAACCGCGCCCGGACGCCAGGCACAACCGACACCGCCCGAGCCGGCCCATCCCGGTGGGTCAGCCAGTGCACGGTGCCGCGAACCTCGATCGAGCTGGCCCGCCCGCCATGGTCGACCGACAGCGAGCCAACATGGTCCTCGGCGGTGACCAGGCGCAGGGCCCGGCCGCGCACGGGGGCGCCGAGGGTGATGTCGAGCCGGACCGGCCCAACTGCCTGCAGGCTTTCGAGCAGCCACAGCTCGCCGCCGCGCGCGTAGCTGATCCGCTGCCCGTCGGTGCTGGCCTGGCGTACGTACCAGCCCTCGTGATCGGTGTGGCGCCGCAGGTCACTGCCGTCCAGCGCGCAGGAGTAGACGTTGCCAGTGCCCTCGTGGTCACCGATAAACGCGAGTCGTCCGCCGACGATCATGGGGCTGGCGAACTGGCCCGGCAGGTCCGCCAGCACGCGCCGGAACGGATCCGAGATCTGGCCAGCCGCATCCTGCGCATCGGAGACTATCGCCGTCGCCGGGCCAACCCACAAGCGTCCGGCGGTGCCACCGCGGTAGCGCTTCCAGGTGGCCGGATCGGCGTTGAAACTTCCCCAGGTACCGGTAAGCAGGCCGACCGGGCCAGCCCCGCGGCCGCCCGCAGCGGCCGTCTCGCCTCGAGCGCCGTCCCCGCTCGTACCCAGCGACAGGTCGGATACCAGGCCGAACGGCAGCACGCGTTCTGCACCCGGGCGGCCCGACAGCGTGGTCGTCAGCGCGCGGGCCCGGACGTAGTGCCTGAACGGCTGGTTCGCCGCGCTGACGGCCAGCACCTCCCCGGCCGGAGTCCAGCCGCTGACCCGAGCCCACGACGTCGCCCAGTAGGTAAGCCGGGTACTGGTTCCGTCGGCGAGACTGGCCACGTAGACCTCCGGGCTGCCGTCCTTGGCGCTGACCCAGGCCACCTGCGTGCCGTCCGGCGTCAGCCTCGGCGTCGCCGCGTGTGCCTCGTCCGTGGTGAACCGCCAGGCCCGCCCGCCGGCGAGCGGTGCCAGCCAGACGTCGTCGGCAGCAACGAAAACCACGATGTCGTTCGCTATATGCGGGAAACTCAGGTATCCAGGCGCTGTCACCGGGCCATAGTACGGTGCCACCCGGCCGACGGAACGGTGATGCAGGAGCGCCGTCGCAATAAGGCCTGATCAGGGAAGCGCCATACATTCCGGCCGGTGCCACAGCGGCATAAGGCATCCCGGCCGTCAGCGCTGGCGGCGGCCGATACATATACCGGCGATTTGTACGATGTCACGCAGCCCAGCCGGAAATCATGATTGATGCAAATAATCGGCCGATGACTCACTGGTCCGTGTCGTGTGCTCGGGATGGCGATACGAGGAGGGTG
>PLDT01000549.1:0-4222 GCA_003136255.1 Actinomycetota bacterium | reverse complement strand
CCTGGGACCGCGGCTGGGCATGGTTGTACGCCCGGCCGCCGCTGGTTCCCGTGGCCGACCAGTACCGGTTAGCCGATGGCGGTGCCGAACAGGAGCCCGATGCCGTAGGTGAAGGCCAGGCCGAGGGCGCCGCCGATGACGACCCGCAGCACGGCCCGGCGGATGTTGCTGCCGCCGATGCGGGCGCTGAGGGCACCCGCCAGGCCCAGGGCGATCAGCACGGCGACGAAGGTGACCGGTACCCGCGCCGGGGCCGGGGGCAGCAGGATGGCCAGCATTGGCAGTAGCGCGCCGGAGGTGAACGACAGCGCGGAGGCGGCGGCGGCCTGGACCGGGCTGGGGATGTCATCGGGGTCGATGTGCAGTTCAGCGTCGAGGTGGGCGGCCAAAGCGTCCCGGGCGGTCAGTTCGGCGGCGACGGTGCGCGCGGTGGCCGCGGACAGGCCCTTGGCCTCGTACAGGGCGGTGAGCTCGGCGAGTTCGGCCTCGGGGGTGTCGGCGAGTTCGCGTTTCTCCTGGCTTATCTCGGCGCGCTCGCTGTCCCGCTGGCTGGAGACCGACACGTACTCACCCAGCGCCATCGACACGGCCCCGGCGACCAGCCCGGCGAGCCCGGCGGTGAAGATGGGCCCGCGGGCGGACGTGGCCCCCGCCACCCCGACGACGATGCCGGCCACCGACACGATCCCGTCGTTGGCCCCCAGCACGCCGGCCCGCAGCCAGTTCAGCCGCCCCGCAGTACCGGCCGCATGCGGTTCCCCGGGATGCGTGGCCTGCCCTTCGGCGGCCGCCTGGACCTGAGCATCCGAGGGCATGACCTCATCAGCACTCATGCCGTCCACTTAACCAGCCGGCGCTGGCTGCTCATGGCCACACCCCGGGTGGGGGTTCAGGGTGAACACGACACCGCCGCACGGGCCGGTTCCCGCCCGGGCCTAGGGGGCATCCGCCTTGAAGATGACCTGCGGCTCACCGCTGGCTTGCTGCGGGGCGGGACCGGTGGGTGCCAGCCGTACGAGCACGTTGTAGGTGACCAGGGCAATGGCCAGGTGCATCATGAACAGGACGGCGACCGCGTCGGCGGGCTGGCCCTGGTACAGGATGTAGACGTCGGGCAGCCACAGAATGAGCGTAACTAGGATGGCCAGGCGGAGGAACAGCCACCGGGGGGTGGATGAGATCCGCGTGACGACAGGCCATGCTGTGCACGCGATGATGACCCCGATCACGGTCAGCTTGGCGTAGTCGTGGAACTGGAAATGCACGTATCCCCTGGTGCCGGGGAAGACGGCCTGCCCGATGACCACCAGCAGGGCGTCCGCGGCCAGGGATCCGGCGACGGCGGCAAGGGTGGCCATCACCACCCGGGAGGTTCTCGGCTGGGAGTGCCGCGGGAGGAAGTCGATCCCGTTGATGGATGCGAGCTGCTTGACCATGCCTGGAGGGTAGGCGGCACGGCCGCCGCGAACGGCCCGTTGTCATGCTTCCTTCATGATCAGGCTGCGGATCTGCGCCCGGGCATCCCGCTGACCTGGCGCTTAAGGTCTCCTTCATGATGGCCGCCTAACCTCGCCGTGCGTGTCGCCCATAAACCACAGCTCGACTATGAACGAGCTTCGCCAGCGGGTCGCAGCCCGGGAAGAAGGCCCGGCCAGGGTGGGCTCAGTCGCCACGTCTGTCGTCCTGGCCAGTGTCGTTGCCGCAGGCGCCGTGGCGGTCGCGCGGCCCGGGGCGGCCCGGGAAACCCGGATGGCGGCTCCGGGCAGCAGTTCGCCTGGGGCGGGACAGGGGGCCGCCCCTGGCTCGGGTGCCAGCAGGCTCAGCCGGCCAGCCACCTCCGCTTTCAGCTCTCCTGCCCCGGCCTGCTCCGGGTCGGACGGTTTCAGCCTGAGTCCGCTGCCGGCCCCTAGGCTCAGGCAGCGCCCGGTCACCTTTGGCGGCTCGTGACATGACCGGTTCGATCGTCTTCTGGTACGCCAGCCGGGCTACCGGCATCGTGACACTGCTGCTCACCGTGCTAGTGCTGGGCCTGGTCGTGACCAGGAACCGCCGGATCCTGGGATTGCCGCAGGAGCGGTTGCTCGGACTGGCCGTCGGCTGCGTGCTGGTCGTGGTGGCGGCCGTTGCTTGGCGGCTGCCCGCCGCGGGCCGCCCGGTATCGCGGTGCTGCCGGGTAGCCGCCGTCTTCGCGGAACACATGTCGCAGTCAAGCCGCCCTGCCCGTCTTGGCCGCCGGCCGGTGTCGCGGTGACCGCCGCCGCGTCCGAGCAGTCCCGGGACCGGGTTGCCTGGCCACCCGCCGGGCTGCCCCGCCTGCTGCCGTCCCGGCCGGAAGACCTCCGCGGTCACCTGGCTAGATTCGGTCCTGTCCCGTACAGCGGGTCCGCCGGGGTGCTGATCCCGCACATCGAAGCGTCCGGCCTTACCGGCCGGGGCGGAGCGGCCTTTCCGGCGCACCGCAAGCTGGCCATCGTGGCCGCCGCGCGGGGCCGGAAGGTCGTGGTGGCCAACGGCGCCGAAAGCGAACCCGCGAGCCGCAAGGACGAGCTCCTGCTGCAGGTCGCGCCGCACCTGGTGCTGGATGGGCTGCAGCTGGCCGGCGAGGCGGTCGGGGCCGGCGAGGCGCGCCTGTACCTGCACCGGGGTGCCGGATCCGGTGTCCGGCGCGCACTGGCCGGACGCCGGGCCCGAGGGGTGGACCGGCTCGAGGTCACCATCACCGAAACGCCACCGCGATTCCTGGCCGGCCAGGAATCAGCCGTGGTGAACCTCATCGGCGGCGGCCCGGCGCTGCCGCTCTTCACCCCGCCGCGGGTGACCGAGCGCGGCCTGCACGGTCAGCCCACCCTGGTGCAGAACGTGGAGACCCTCGCTCACCTGGCCCTGATCGCCCGCTATGGCCCGCGCTGGTTCCGGGCGATCGGCACGGCGGCCGAGCCTGGCAGCATGCTCACGACGCTGTACCCGGCAGGCGGCGGCTGCCGGGTCATCGAGACCGCAATCGGGACGCCGCTGCGGACGCTGCTCAGCTCTGACGCTGAGACGCAAGCCTGGCTGGTGGGCGGGTACCACGGCAGCTGGCTGGCGCTGCCGGACTCGGTCGGCCTCACGCTGGACAACGGGTCGCTGCGCCGGCACGGCGCCGCAGCCGGCGCGGGCGTGCTTGCCGCGCTGCCATCACATCATTGCGGCCTGACCGAGACCGCGCGGGTCGTCGCCTACCTGGCGGCGGAGTCCGCCGGCCAGTGCGGGCCGTGCCTGAATGGGCTGCCCCGCATCGCCGCCGCCCTGGCCGAGCTGGCCGGGCCCCGGCCCCGCCGGCAGACCCGCGCCGACCTCGAGCGCTGGGCCGGGCTGGTGGCCGGCCGGGGAGCGTGCAGCCATCCGGACGGCACGATCCGGTTCGTCCGCAGCGCCTTGCAGGTCTTCGAGCCTGAACTGGCGTGGCACGAACGCGGCCGTTGCACGGGCTCTAGCCGCCGGCCGTTCCTGCCGTTGCCGGACAGCGTCCCGGCTCATGAGGATGACTGGACCTGAGGCTGCCGGGCTGCCCGACCAGGTCAGCATTTGCCTGACCAGAGCATATCGGGTCAGCGCCGGGTGCCATCGCGGCGGCAGATCGTGAATCCGGACATCAATAAATGGCGGTCACCGTGCATACGAGCGCACGGAAACCGTGACCGTCGTGCCGCCCCGAGGTCAGTGGCACGGCCGTACGGGCAATCGCGTCATGGTTCCTTCATGTCGGGCCGGTAGACCCTCTTCGGGAACGCAGTCGCATTTCCGAGGAGGACAGCCAAAGTGGCCCGACCTGGATTCCGGCATGCTGGCCGTCACGACACCGGGCCGGGCGGCCCCATCCCGAACGACACCGGCCCAGGGGGGTCCCGGGGGCCGGGAGCCCGGCGTCGCCGGGGCCGGATCCGCCTGCTGCACCGCCGTGCGGTCCGGGCCGGGCTGGCCCTGATCGCCATCCTGTGCTGCTGGGCGGCTTTCTCCGTCGGGCAGGCGATGACCGCCCCAGGTGGCGGTTCGGCTTCCTCCAAGCTGGCCGAATGGGCCCGGGACCACTACCTGGGCCCGGTGGTGACGTTCGGCGAGTGGCTGACGTACTCCCCGCCCAAGGTCGGCGGCACGCCCGGCTTCTCCCTCGCCGCCCCGCCGAGTAGCCTGGCGACAGCCAAAGCAAGCAGCGCCCGCTCGCGCACGCACGGGTTCAAGC
>PLDT01000538.1:0-16092 GCA_003136255.1 Actinomycetota bacterium | reverse complement strand
CGTCACACCATCTTCCGCGACCGCCCGGACCTCGCCTTCCCCGCCGTCAAGACCTTTGTCGCCCAGATCAGGGAAAGCCACCCCGCCAGCTGAGCCGGCGACGGCATCGCTAGTGCCGAACCGGATATCCCACTGACCTGCCAGCCCGCACCCGCGCACCGTCCATTTGACAGCCAGCACGGCAGGCATGGCCGCCGCAGGGATCCGCGGACGGGTACAGACGCGTGTGAAAGGCTGCTCCGCATGCGTCAAGACCGACTTCCGCGAGCTGATCGGCGCGCTGGCCGACGAACTGCCGCAAGACAACCCGGTCGCTGCCTTCGAGCGTGCTTGTGCTTGGGACTCCACAGGTCACTCCGACAAGGCTGTCCCGCTCTACCAAGAGGCGCTGAAGCGCGGGCTGGCGGGGATGCGGCGCCGCCGGGCGGTAATCCAGATGGCGAGCTCGCTGCGGAACATAGGCCGGGTGACGGAATCGGCGGAGCTGCTCACCGCGGAGGCGCACAACCACGACCCGGACGCCGCAGTGCTGGCTGATGCCGTCTCGGCCGTCCTGGCTCTGTGCCTGGCCGACCTCGGCAGGGAACGCGAGGCTGTGTCAGTGGCCCTGCTGGCTCTGGCCCCGCACCTCCCGCGCTACCAGCGGTCGATGGCGAACTACGCGCGGCTGCTAGCAGAACCCGACCCAGTCAAACCCAAGTAGGGCTCCCTAGGTGCGGCGGATTCCGCTCGGTGCGCTCCAGGAGCGCGAGTTCCGCCTGTTCTTCACGGGACAGCTGGTGTCGCTACTCGGCGATGCGGTCACGCCGTTCGCGCTCGCCTGGGCGGTGCTCGACCTGACGGGATCCGCACGCGACCTGGGCTTCGTGCTGGCCGCGAAGATCGCCCCGCTCGTAGTTTTCTTGCTCGTCGGCGGCGTTTTCGCTGACCGTCTGCCGCGGCGAGCCGTGATGCTCACCGCCGACGTTGCGCGCATGACCGTCCAGGCGGCGACCGCGGCGCTGCTGCTCTCGCACACCGCGCGCATCTGGGAGCTGGTCGTACTGCAGGCGCTCGCCGGAACCGGGACGGCCTTCTTCAACCCCGCCTCGACCGGGCTCACGCCGATGACCGTGAGCGCGGGGCGGCTGCAGGAGGCAAACGCCCTGCGCGGGATGTCGACGGCGTCGACGCAGTTCGCCGGCCCGGCGCTGGCAGGCATTCTCATCGTCACCGTGGGGCCGGGGTACGCGCTTGCTATTGATGCGGCGAGTTTCGGGGTTAGCGCGTTCTACCTCGCGCGCCTGCACCTGCCGCCGCACGTCNNCGCCCGTACCTGGGTCTGGCTGACCGTGGTCAGTGTGTCCCTTCAGAACATGATGGGCTCGGTGTGGCTGGTGCTCGCCGCGGTGTGGATCAAGGGGGGCCACGGTGGTGCCGGCGCGTGGACGGTGATCCTCGTCGTCTCGGCCGCCGGCGCGCTCGTCGCCGGCGCGACGGCGCTTCGCCTCAAGCCGCGGCGCCCGCTCCTGCTGGGGTCCATTGCGGTGGTTCCGAATGCCGCGGAGGTCATTGTGCTCGCGCTGAAGCTACCCTGGCAGATCCTCGTTGTCACAGCGCTGGTCACGGGCTTCGGGAACATGCTCTTCAATACACTCTGGGAGACGACGCTGCAGCAGCACATCCCGCAGGCGTCGCTCTCGCGCGTCAGTGCCTATGACTGGTTCGGCTCTCTGTTCTGCGATCCGATCGGACTCGCCCTCGCTGGAGTGGTGGCGGCTGCGATCGGGATGAGCCGCACACTCTGGATCGCAGCCGCGGTCGACCTTGTCGCAGTCGCTGCGATGCTCGCGGCGCCGAGCGTGCGGCACCTGCAGCGGCTCGACGCACCCCCGCCCGGGCAAGGCGCGCAGCAGTCCGTCGTCGACTAAGCCGAGGACGTTATCAGGCCTATCAGCGAGCCAGGGTCGTCGAGGAAGCCCGCGACGGCTGCGGTGAACCAGCCGCCGTCATCGAGCCAGGGGTAGTGCCCGGCACCTGGCTGGACGACCAGCTTAGCGCCGGGGAACAGTCCCGCGAACTCGGCGGCGATCAGCGGAACAGTGTTCGCATCCGCCTCACCAGCGAGCATCAGCACGGGCGAGGACAACGCGGCGAGCGCCGCGCGGGTGGCCTCCGGGCCGAACGCGCCCGGCCCCCCGAACACGCCGGCCGCCTCCTGGTTGACCTGCTCTTCATTCGCGGCGGCGTGGGCCTGGGCCGTGGCGTCCCAGCGTCCGTAGAAGAACGGCGCGATCGCGTCCCAGTCCTCGTCGGCGTCCGAACCAGCCTGGATCCGCTCGAAGGCGGCGGCCGCGTCGGCGAACCAGGGCTCGCCCCGGCGGAGGTTGACGATCTCGCGTCGCATCTCGCTGCTGGCGGCCAGGCCGACCACGCGGGTGCTCGGCGTAACCAAGACCAGCTTGCCGACCCGCAGCGGATGGCGCGCGGCGTACTGCACCACAATGTTGGCGCCTGCCGAATGAGCCAGTACGTCGATACGTTCAAGATCGAGGTACTCCTGCAGCGCGGCGAGGTCATCGACCAGGCGGTCACACCGATAGCTCGACGGGTCGGCAGGCACCGCCGACTGACCGGTGCCCCGCAGGTCCAGCATGATCAGCCGCCGCACAGCGGCCAGGCCGCCGAGGTCACCGAGGTAGACAGAATCGCGCATCGGCCCGCCGGGCACGCAGACAAGCGGCGCGCCCTCGCCCTGAACGCGGTACGCCAGCTTGGTTCCGTCAAAGGCCTGGAAAGCAGGCATAAACGTCATCCTGGCACCGCGTCAACGGCACAGCCAATTAATTGGCAGTGGCCGGCAGGTCAGATCGGGCGGGCCACCCTGCGCTGTCGCGAGGCCGCGCCGGCTGGAAATGTCAGACCTGCCGGGCACTATGGACAGGCCGGCTACTCCAGAGGTGGGTGCAGTGCCGATCAGCATCGGGGTCTCGTTTCCTGAATCGATCGTGCCCGGGACGCCGCTGCCGGACATCGCGGGCCTGGCCGTGCTCGCAGAACAGGCCGGCCTTGACGGCGTGTGGGTGGGTGACCGGCTGGCCACCGGCGAGCTTTCCGTGTTGGACAGTGGCCTTACCCTCGCCGTAACGGCTGCGGTCACCAGCAGCATCGCGCTCGGGTACGCGGTCTTCGTGCCGTCGCTGCGGCCGCTGGCGTGGGCCGCCAAGCAGGTCGCCACCTTGCAGCACAGCGCGGGCGGCCGGCTGCAGCTGGCCGGCGCGGACCTGATCGTCGTGGTCTGCGACCCCGCGCCCTCCCCGAAGTCCTGGGAACTCCTCGCCGACGTCCGCCTTCTCCTGACGCCGTAGGAGGATCCGTCGACGTGTCCGTCCGCCGTTCGAGCCGGTTACAACCGAGGCAGAGCCCGCGGAACCAGTCGACTCGGTAGGCGTGACGACACCTTAGTCAGGACACAGAGTGCTGACCGGCGGCTTCCGCTTGCCTGTCAGCGGTCTGTATCTTTGGGATGCCGAGGCGAGGCGTACACCAGCCACACCGTGTGATCCTGATCATCGATGACGTACCGGACCCTGCCTCCGCTGGTTACCTGGTACTCCCATTGCTCAAGATCCCTGCCGTTGTGGCGATGCGTCGCCAGGTCTCCACGCAGCCGATGCTGCCGGTCATGGTTAGCTGCCGAGCGTGGTTCTGAGCGAAGTATCTCCAGGCAGCGCCTGGTATTCGTGAGCGCATGCCGACACAGTTCGTCCCAGCCGCCGGCGGCATCGCTAGTGCCGAACCGGACATCCCACTGACCTGCCGGCGGCGGGACGGTGACTCGGTCACCGCGCCGGGGACTCACGCCCCGACCGGGCCGAAGTCGCCCTCCGTCGCCGCCAGCGCTTGCGCGTACATGCTCTTGTCGGCCTTGATGCGCGCGGTGGCTCGCCATCCCGCGATGACCTCGTGCGCATTGCCGTCAATAGTCAACTCGGCGGCATCAGATAGTGCGGTAATAAGCTCCGCCGCGAAATCCGAGCGCTCAGCCTCCGACAGGTGGCCCGCCCACGGGAACACATCAGTGAGCGCGGACACTACCGCGCGCGCCCCCGATTCGCTGCGGGCCAGCGCGGCGAACATCCGGGAGGCGGTCATGAGGTTCTCGTCCCGCTCTTCTTCCCGGTCAGCCGCTGTCAGGTAGAAGTCCGTGGCATCGCGGTGGGTGACGCGCAGCCGGCCAAGACGCCTGGCTCGGTCGGCGACGGCCCGGGGGTTACGGGACAGATCAGAAAACGTCACGGCGTCGGCAGGCTCAGCGGTCATGAGTCCAGTGTATTCAGATTACATTCTGACATCCACGCCTAGCGCAGGTCGTCGCGGTCCTCGATGCCCGGCCAATGTCGGCGAGACCGTGAGCGCACTTGATCAGTGAGACATCAGAGCCCTAGGGCGGCCCGCGTAACGGCAGCGAGCGCGTGAGCCACACAAATTCGCCGCCGTCGTCTACGTGATCCCGCTCGAAACCGATCTTCTCCAGGACACGGAACGACCGGGTGTTCCAGGTACCGACAGTCGACCAGAGCCGTTTCCGCCCTGTCGCGATCGCGGCATCGAGCACCGCGCCAGCCGCCTCGGTGGCGTAGCCGCGGCCGTGCGCACGCTGCAGCAGCTCATATGCGATCTCCGGCTCCTCAACGGTGGAGCGGCCGACGATCAGCCCGCAATAACCGATGAAGTCGCCTTCGGCGCGGCGCCGGATGGGCAACAAGGCGATCCCCGTTGCCGCCGTCGCCGCGAGCTGCTTCGCGATGATCTCCCGGGCGCGCTCGACCGTCGGCGTCCCGCTACCGCGTTCGGAGTGAAGGACGCGGAGCTCATCGG
The DNA here is from genome assembly GCA_003136255.1 of Actinomycetota bacterium. Classification (GTDB taxonomy): domain Bacteria; phylum Actinomycetota; class Actinomycetes; order Streptosporangiales; family Streptosporangiaceae; genus Palsa-504. Next base: position 11,232 of record PLDT01000538.1, on the reverse strand, counting down.
CGTCCGACTCGGTTCATGGCTGCAGGCTCAGCCGCTCGGTCTCAAGGTGGAGTGGCATCGGCTTGTACGCAGGCATGGGCCTAGTCTGCATCCCGGGTCATGACGATCTGAGGATGGAGCACCAGAGCTCACGACTGAGGATCGCTGTTTCTTGAGCAGAGGAGGCTGAAGTGGCGCTAATCCGGTCGGTCAGGCCCTGGTCGTCTGGCTGCGGGCGACGAGTTCGGCGGTCCGTCCGCCGGGTTCGGCGAACCACTCCGTCCCGCAGGCGATCCGGAACACCGGCAGGGGAGATCTGGTCAGCCACCGGAACAACCTGGCCCCCCTGCCCCGGCCGGACACCTCCGTGCGGTGCGCGGCTAGCGCTGCTCGCTTTTGCGCCGCATAGCGGCGAACGTCGACCCGGTGCGTGATCGCGGACTGCGGCATCCCGTACCCGCGCATCTCATCCAGACGATGGCGCGTCACGAGGCGAAGCAGGAGCAGCAGGCGGGCGAACCGGACGACCAGCTCGCGCGGCACCGTCGCCTCCACGACTCGCACTCCAGCCAGCTGGGCCGCCCGCGCGCCGACCTGGTGCACCCGGACATGGTCGCGATGGCCGTAGCCGCCGTGCGGGTCGTAGCTGAGCAGCAGGCCGGCGCCCTCGTCCGTCAGGAGGCCGGCGAGCTTTCCCGCGGCCTCCTCAACATCCGCCCGCGCGAACCGGATGCCGCCGGGCGGATCCTCGAACAGCACGGGTCCGTGCCCGCTGTCGGCGTAGCCCAGATGCACGGCCTTATCCGCGCCGAGGATCGCCGCGCTCGCCCGCAGCTCCTCCAGCCGCTGGCCCCGATGCTGGTCAGGCCATACCTCACCGTCACAGGCCACCACGATGATCACCCGATGGCCCTCGGCCGCGAGCCAGGCAATCGTCCCCCCGGTCAGCAGCACTTCATCGTCGGGATGAGCATGGAACGCAACGATCGTCGCCACACGCGGCAGCCTAACCGCGAATGCCCGGCGGCGGGACGGTGCTCGGTCACCTCGAAGCCGTAACGGTCCCGGAACGCTCCGNNTCTGGCGGGCGGCACCGGTCGCGGCGGTCGCGTTCGGCGTGCTCACGCTCGGCCTGGATCTGGCCGTTGTGCCACTCGATAGCCTCACGCATAAGACCGGGCCCGGCGGGCCGGTGGCCGACGGGCTGAGCACGGCCGCGGTCGTGGTCCCCGCGGTGGCAGTGGGCACCCTGCTAGCCGCCCGCCGCCCACGCAATCCCATCGGATGGATCCTGCTCACGATCCTTCTCCTCGGCGTCAGCCCCACGAACCAGTACGCCGTCCTGGATTACCGGATGCATCACGGGACACTGCCCCTGGGCTGGGCGGTGGTGGTGCTCGGAGATGGCTGGCCGCTTTTCCTGCCCCTCATCGCCATCCTCCTGTGGCTGTTCCCCGACGGGCGGCTCCCGCCGGGACGCTGGCATCGCATGGCTGTGGCTCTGGTCGCTACCGGGGTGCTGCTCGGGCTGGCAGCCTCGGCTCCTGGCGTGGTGGCCGTCGCCGGGCACGATATCCGCATTGACGCCAACGGCACCCTTACCACCGAGCAGGGCGGGGTCTGGGCGGTTCTCCAAATCGCAGTGGCGGTCGGGACCATAGCGGCCTTGGTTGCCTGGCTTGTCGTGCAGGTGCCCAGCTACCGGCGGTCGGCCGATCAGCGCCGCCAGCAGCTCAAGTGGCTTTACAGCGGCGGCACCGTTTTCCTGGTCTCCGTGCTGCTTGACATCTTCATCATTCCGCTGGCCTTGGGGGATTCCGCCGGATCTGGGCCGCCGGTGGTCAACGATCTGTTCAACCTCGGGGCGGCGGCCTTGCCGGTCTGCATCGGCGTGGCGGTGCTGAAGTACCGGCTGTACGCGATCGACCGCATCATCAGCCGGGTGATCTCCTACACCATCATCACGGCCGTGCTCGCCGGTGTGTTCGCCGGGCTGGTGATCCTGGCCACCCAGGTGCTCCCGTTCAAGACACCGGTAGCAGTGGCGGCCTCCACGCTGGCCGCCGCGGCGCTGTTCAACCCGCTGCGCGGCCGGGTGCAACGGGCCGTCGACCGGCGGTTCAACCGCGCCCGCTACAACGCCGAGGCGGTCGTAGCCGCCTTCACCACGCGACTGCGCCAGACCGTCGACCCCGCCACGGTGCAGGACGATCTAGCCGCTGCGGTCCATCAGGCCTTCCAGCCCGCTCACATCTCCGTGTGGCTCCCGCCCGCGATTAGCGTCGAGCCGCTCCGGCGGCATATAACAGCACCGCTAACGACCGCCGCGCCGACGGCGCGCAGTGGCGCTCACGACTGAGGATCGCTGGTAATCAGGCCTAGTTTGCCGTGCATGATGGTAGCCTCAAGGCCATTTGCCTTCGCGAATTCGAGAAACGCTTCGTAAGCGCCCCCCCACTCGCCGCCTTCCATGCAGTCATCAATGATGATGGTCCCGCCTGGGGAAACGAGGTCGTAAATTGCTTCCAGCGCCGCTAGGACCGGGCGGTGCAGGTCCACATCGATCAGAACGAGCCGGAAGGGGGCGAGTTTCTTATAATCGAATGTAGCGGCGTCCGCGCGAAAGGATGTGACTCGTGCGACGCTATTGCGGCGCATGGTCCGGTCGAACCACTCCTTGCTGTTCGCATGGAACGAAGAGGTATCGTACGAATAACGACGGCCGCGCGCGTGCTCGGTTCGGATATCGTCCTCAGTAAAGCCTTCGAAAGTGTCGACCGCGTAGTAGTCGACGTCGAGGCCAAGTTCGTCGATATGGCGATTGAGGAACACCGTCGTGGCGCCCCAGGCGCAGCCAACTTCAAGGATCGAGCCGGGCACCTCTGCCGTGTTCGTGATCTGTTCGCAGAGAAACCCGAGCTGTGACGGTGAGTACATATATTCATAATGCCGGAAGCCGAAGATTTCTCTGGTGACGGGAGCTCGATGCACGATGTAATTGCGAATGCGTTTCCGCAGAGAACCCTGGTCAAGTATCGACGAGGCCTCGTATTCTTCCATGGTTTCTCCCCCTCTGGTGGTGGTCCCAAGACGTCACACCAGTGACAGGTTAGCCCACAATCGCCCCGATAGCCGTGGCTCGGCGAAGATTATCCGGGTCTGTGAGTAAAACGGAGGCCGCGTGCGTATCTGCGTGATAACGCCGGAGCGCATCGTCGAACTCCGCACCCTGACCCCCGGCCGGCTCGGGAAGGGTGGCCGGGGGCGGGAACCACGGCCGTTCGGCGTCATGAAGATAGTGCGTACGGGCGGGAGGCCGGCGCCCTTCCGCCGGCCGGGGCGCGGGCCGGTGCCCGGCGTCAGTCGGGCAGACCGCGGTCGGCGATACTGGCGCCGTGGCTCTCCAGAAGCAGGTCATCACCGCAGGCGGCGTCGATCGCTTCTACCTCGTGGCCGGGCCCGCGCCGGGCGCGCCGGTCTCGGCGGTCGTCATGAGCCTGCATGGCACCCGGTCGACCGCGGATCGCCAGGCACGCCTGTCCGGTTTCGGGGAACTCGCCCGGACCGCAGGCGCCGTGGTGGTGTTTCCCCAGGCCATCGAGCCGATCGGACCTGGGTACGAGTGGGATCACAGCCGGGACGTGGACTATATTGCCGGGCTCGCCACCGAGCTCGTGAGCCGGCATCGGGTGCCTCATGGCCGGGTGCTCCTGACGGGGATGTCCGGCGGTGCGCGGATGTCGAGCCTGTTCGCCAGCGTTCACCCTGAGCTCGTCCAGGCGGTAGGTGCGGTGGCAGGGCTGCGCTCGCCGGGCGTCCGGGTGCACCGGCCGGTCCCGGTCCTGTCGTTCCACGGCACGAACGACAGGATCAACCCGTACGGGGGCAGCGGCACGCAACGCTGGAACGAGAGCGTCCCCGACGCCGCCCGGGCCTGGGCGCTGGCCAACGCCATCACGGCTCCGCCGGCCGAAGTCGCCGTGAGCCGGACGCTCACCCGGACGACCTACGGTGCGCAGGGGCAGCCAGGCGAGGTGACGCTGTGGACCTCACGCGGGGCCGGTCACACCTGGCCCGGCGGGCATCTCGGGCTGCTGCTGAGCCTGTTCCTCGGCCGTACGTCCCGGGAGATCGACGCCACCACGTCGATCTGGGAGTTCGGGCTCCGCCACGCCGACGATCCGTGAGCCCCGTGAACGAATCCGCGCACTAGGTGAACCGGGCACTCGCCCGGTGTGGCGTAAGCGGCTAAGGGCCCAAACCGATGCTTCGTCACCACTTCTGGTCGCGCAAATCGCGTAGTAGACGGGTGATGCGTGCTGCGGACGTTTCCACAAATGCGGACGTATGCAAGCAATCATCCGGTTATGCGACCCGCTGTAAATCAATGACCAGCTGCAGCATGGGCTCTTCCTCGTGACCCGAGATTCGAGACCGGTCTCAGCAAATGGACCGCTGGAGAGCACCTGGGTCAACCAAAGTCTCGTTAAGGTGGTCGACTTGGCGTCATTCAGGAGCCCTGGGAAATTGCGGCAGCGAGCCTGGTTCGCTGGTCTGGGTAAGGCTGCCGATCGGGACGCGCTCGCCGTCGATCTCGACCTCGATGTCTTTCACTTTTCCTTTTTCCTGGCGGGATTTGATATAGCCTGTGAGCTTCTCGGTCAGGTTGATTGCGGTAGTGGCGATCTGGAGGACTGCAAGGACCTCGGCTAGCCCGAGCTGCGGATGCTCGACCTTGACCATGACAGGATTTACGCCGTCGGTGTCTTGCAGGTAGGTATTCAGCTCTGCGGCGACCTCCGCCGCGTCCGTTCCGGGTTGGGGGATGCAGTGAATGATTATTATTTCTGCCACTGAGAGTCTCCTTACTCTGGTCGCATGTCAGGCGGGTGCGTTCCGCGGTATCGGCATGGGGCGGCCGATTGCCGTGAGGACGAGCGGCGCCCAGTAAGAGGCCGGTCGGTTGCCGAAGGTGGCCGTGTCGAGAAACGCTCGCTGTGCGTGTGCCAGGGCGATGTCAGCAGGGAAGCCTTGAGCCAGGCTGCGATGGAACTCGGTGATGATCTGGGAGACGGCTTCATGGTCAGTCGGCCAGGCTGGCGCGAGGACGCTTCGGCACCGGGCGTCAAGGAATGCTGCGGAAAGCCCGAATAGCTCATCGCCTGGCTGCTCGGCCCGGCCGCGTCCGCCGATAGCGCGCTGGCCGGCGAAGCACGCGGTCAGCACCACGACTTCGCATTCCAGGTTGGCGGCCGCGATCTCGTAGCCGTCGACGGAATTGTCGGCGAGCTCGAGCACGGATTCCAGTGGGGCGTCCCGGGAAGGCTCGTCCATCAGGCTGTACCCGTGGGTGTCCAGGTGCAGGCACCACGCCCTGGCGAGCGCGCCGTCGCGCATCGAGGCGAGCACCTCGCCACGAGTCGGCTCGGGCATCAGTTCCAAGGGGATACCCGCCTCGGAGTAAATGGCGGTGAGGTTTTCTGCTACCCGGCGGACTTCGGGCAGCTCTCCCAGCCCCGGCCGTCCGGGGAATTCGCTGACCCCCAGGACCACCAGCCGGGGTGCGCAGGGATCGGGACGCGGCACGAGCAGGCTGGTGAGGTTGGGCGCATACCGGAGCGCGAAGGACCGGACAAGAGGGCTGCCCTGGTATGGCATGGCCGCGAACGGATACCAGTGCAGCAGCCGGTGCGGGGACACGATCAGGCGTTGCTTGCCCTCGAGCAGAGGCAGGCCTTCAACCGGGGTCAGCACCGGAGCAAGCGGCTCGATGAACGCCGCGTCCAGGCCCCAGTTCGAGCCCGTCAGCGAGCCCAGCTCCCGGATTAGGCGCTCCAGCCGTGTCCGCTGGTCCTGTCCCGGAAGCTTACGCTCGACCACGATCGCTTCGGCGGTGATCGTCACCACGAGCAGGCTCAGCGGGCTGAGCCAGTAGTAGTAGATGACTGCCTCATCCGGCTCGAGTGCCGCCTGCAGGCCCGCGAGCGTCACTGGCGGGACCTCCGCACCAGGGTCACTCCTGAAGATGGCGCGACGGTCCCACAGCTCCAAGCGCCGCAGCCGCAGACGCGCCTGCTCGCTCCGGCGTTCGTACTCCTCGGCCGAGTCGGCAGCCCGGGGTACTGGGCCGGTCGCGTGGATCGCATCGTTGAGCGCGCGGAGCTCCCGGTCAAGGCCTGCATTGGCCGACGTCGTGGCGAGGAAGAGCTGCCGGACCGAGGCCCTGGCCTTCGACAGCTCCATCAGCTGAAGCATCCGGTCATAGCCGGAGCGGTCCGGTGCGGTGTCGTCGGTGGCGATCTTCCAGGCGGCGAAGACGCCGATCGTAAAGAGGTCAGCATGCGGCTCCAGCAGGGCGGCCTGCTGGAATGGCGCGCTGACCCGGTATCGATCCCGTTCGATCAGCGCGATGGCGGTGCTTGCCGTGTCCAAGGCCGCCTTCTTGTCGTTGAGGCCAGCGACAACGAACTGAATTTTCGCCATCCTCGACAGCGCAATGATCGCCTCGTCGGCGGCCTGCTTGCCCGGGACACTTGCGACCTGCTCGTACGCCTCTTGGAGCAGGTCGACGGCGGCTCGGAACTCGTCGGCGCCCGCCTCGACCGAGGCGCCTGCTTCCAAGGCTTGCGCCAGGTTGACCGGCTGGCCGTAGGCCCGCGCGCGGGCGATGACATCGGCAGCCAGGTGCCGCGACCGCGCGAGAGTTTCAGGACTGTCGGGAAGCGATTTTGCGGTGAGGTCGCGCAGCTCGCCGATCATGCTCATGATCGCTGTGAACTCACGGGGCCGGACGGACTGATCGCCGGCATCGAAGCCGGGGGTGGAGGACTCGCCGAGCTGTGCTTCCAAGCGGGCCCGCACAGCCTCGGCATGGGCCGGGGTCTCGTTCATGATCTCGGTCAGCCGGCTCATCTGAAGCTCAGCCTCGGTGCCCGCGACGGCGCGTCCGGGCCGGCCGTCATCGTCGCGCCGCCTCAGGGCGAGCTTCACCCGGATTCCGGCCACCCGGTGGTGCAAGGCGAGCAGCACGCTTATCTGACGGTGGAAGGGAATCGGGTCTTCTCCGTCGCCCGGCGGTATCGCTTCCATCCATCTCATAACCGCGCGGTCGGTACCGCCCGGCTCCGAGACGGCGTAGCCGGCGCCGGCAAGCTCAGCGACGGCGTCGTCCAGCCGCTGCTCCGCCTCGAAGTCGTCGTGGTTGCCGCTCGCCAGCTCCGCCAGGTCAACGAGGACGGTAGCCCGGCCTACCGACGGCGAGCGAGCAGCACGCAGGTCGGCAAGCAGCTGCCCGAGCCGGACGTCGGCGTCCGGCACGTGCCGCTGCGCAGCGGCACCCCGTTCGCGGAGGCATGCCGCCGCCCGGTGCTCGTCCCCCGCTCGCGCGTACAGGGCGGCAGCTTCCCTGAAGCGGATATCGGCATCGTCGTGGCGATGGTTTCTCTCACACGCTCTGGCCAGGCCGTCAAGGGCCACTGCCCTCCGGAGCATGAGCACCCGGCGCCCAGCCTCCGAGAGCGAAGCGCGGTTACCGATAGCTTCATAGCCGCAGGCCGCGGCATCCAGAATGTCAACGTCGTCAGCCGTCGCCCGGCGCTCGAACGCGGCGCGGAACGCGTTCGCCATCTGCTTGTCGATCGGCGCGCACGCCGCGACGGCCTCAGCATCTTGCGCGGTGAGATGATCGGTCCTGGTCTTGACCGCCTCGTTTATTACCGCAAGGCCGACTGCATGCAAGACGAGCAGCCGGTCCCGGTGCGACTGCCTGCGGCCGGCATCCGCGTCGCCTCCGGTCTGTCCGGCTGGGTCGTCGACAAGCTTGGCCGCCCTGTTGCAGAAAGCACGCAGGTCGGCGTAGGCCAGCTTGCCAAGCTCGGCGCGGAATGCTTCCTCAGTCGTCTCGGCCGACATGCCCATAAGCCGGTCGAACAGCACTTTAGCCCTGACTTCCGGACCCAGATAATGCTCAGCCTCAAGCCGTCGCTCGTATAGCTCCCACATACCGTGCCCCCCGTGACCAGAAATCTAATGCAATATGCCTATTAAACACCCAGATGTGCCTGACTGGCTAGGCGATCGGCTAGGCAACCGGATCTCGCGCATCTTGACTTGGTATCGGCCGGCTTGTCGCTGCCATCGAAATGGACACGTGCTGGTTGCATAACGGGCCCCCTTGGTGGCCACATCGGGGCCATCAGGCCACCATGACGGCTCTGGTGATCCGGGCCGAGACTGCAGCAATCAAGTGGTCAGCCACACGCCCTCCGTCCCAGCGTGGTGAACGCGGCGAACTCTCTTGGCACCATTGCTATTACGACGCAGCCAGGCGCAACTAGGGCGTCTCGAAACCGAGCGAGGCTGGCTACGGTGACGACGGCCATACCGTCGACTTCAGTGGGACGGCACAGAAATGAGACCGCTCTGACCCGGAACATCCCCCCCTGGCTCAGATCCCTTGACTACAGGAGCTTGCCGCGGAGTTAAGTAGCCAATGCTGGAAACTCTGCATCCAGCTGCCATATGGTATTTTGTTGCTCCTGGAACTTGCCGCCGATATTTACGCCGCATTTCCCTGCTGCCTTCACGACGCGCGTATCAATGCCGTAATCTGTCATATAAGTAACCGCGAGGGACGTTTTCCCGGCGCCGCCCAATATGCGGGCATCGGAGATCATTCGCCACGTGGGCTCGTCAGAATACCAGTACAGAGCATCGGGTATAACGGGTTTACCGTGGCCTGGGAATTCCGCCTCGAAGGACGCGTCGAATTGAGATCGGCCACCTCGCGTGAAGGTGAAGCCGAGACCCGCGATGAAACCCGTTCGCTCTTTCCCTTGGGTATGTCCTTGCTGCTGCTGAACGACTATTCGGCGCGCCCCCAGCGATCTGAGCAGAGTTACCGCCTCTATGAACTTGTGCTCGAAGACGCGCCGATGGAACTCTGCTGCCGGAAAATAGAGATCAGGTTTCGCCGGATGTCCGATGTAGAGAACGTTCTTAAGTGGATGTCCTCGATCGAAATGCAGAATCTCAGAATCGCTTTGTCCGATCATGAGTGCGCCGAGCTGCCTCCTTAGGGCCATGCTGGCTGCCCGTTCATTGACCGTTCGCGCCATATTCGCGCTCACATGCTGTACGGCGTGAACCCCGCTGTGAACACTGCGGCCGGCTGCAGCGGCAAGTGCAGCCCGAGTGGTCGTGCTGATCGTAGGGTCCGATAGGTCGTCGTTCGGCAACGTCCGGATAGACGCCGTGGGCAAATTTGCGTTTTCCCTGGTCACCTCTACCCTGGCACGCGAGACTCTTTCTGCCGCGGCCTGCTCATCCGCAACAATGACCACACGCTGGCGGTCGGTGTATGGAATATCAAGGCTAAATGGCTCCTTGGGCAGAAGCAGGTATTTCGCCTTCAAGCTCGGTTCGCGCATTCGGCTCTCCCCTGGCCATCAAGATGTCAGCACGCTGCTAAAACGGCAAAACCCCCGACTCGTCGAGCAGACTTGCGCTGCCGGTGGGCCTTCACCAGACCTACATTCTTCCGCATCTTCCTTGTATCTGCCACGGATACACCCCAACATCTCTCAAGTCAGGGAACGAACAACCCGCGAGGTCGTCGAACGTCATCGCTTTGGCGGGTATCCGGACAGGCAAATAACAAGGCCGTCAAGTCATGGCTGCCTGGCAACCATCTCTTTCTACGCGCACTCACATGCCGCGAGTGGTGCGTCACCAATGGGTCCGCCCGGCAGCGCGGGCAAGCATCCGGCCCGGCCGCGAGTCGCCCATGATCCGCTCTACGGCGCGCCGGGTGTCGTGCGACAGCTGGATGAGATGATCGAGCGGTAAGCAGGCCGCGGGTTCCAGACGGCTGATTCAGCGCGAGGCCCGCGCGGCTGGCTGCCCTGACAAAGACGCGGTGAGCAGGAGCATGATCAGGGGTATCCATCATTTGGGGCTGACGGTTCGTGACGTTGACGCGAGCGCGGCCTGGTACGAGGAGGTGCTCGGCTTCCGGCGCGCGGGCGAGTTCAAGGCGCCGGACGGGACACGCCGCAAGGTGTCGCGGACCGCGGGGAACTCGACGCCTGGGCGGCGCGGCTGGCAGATGCCGGTGTCGTCTATTCCCCGGTCACTGCGGCGAACTCCGTACCGGGCGCCGCCGTGCTCGTCTTCCGCGACCCAGACAACATTCAGCTCGAGTTGTTCGCCGAGCCGCCACCATAGACGCTGGCGACCTGGCGAGCCCTCGCCGGACGCAACCGAGCCATGGCACGCGTGCTATTCAATACGCGCCGAATTCCTGCTTGCCGCGCTGTTCGCAGCACACTCTCATGCCGCCAGGTGCGTGTTCGTTGGCTTCACGGTGATCGGGACTCGGCGCAGTGTCGGGGCATGATGACCTTCAGCGAGCTGGCCTCAGCGGCCAGCGATCTTCCTGAGCCGTTCACCGACCGGCTGCGACTGGCGGTAGCTGCCTACCTGGCCCGCTTCAAGGGCTCCTGCCGCGCGCACACCGAATCCGACCTGCGCTGCTACCTGTCCTGGTGCGCCGAACGCGGCCTGGACCCGCTGGCCGCCCAGCGGCCGCACCTCGAGCTCTGCATCCGGTGGATGCAAGAGATCCGCCGGTTCAAGCCCTCCACCGTCTCCCGCCGGTTCTGCGTGACAGCCGGGTTCTACCGGACCTGCGTCATCGACGGCCTCATGCAGCACTCACCCGCCGAGCACGTCCGCCGCCCCGCGGTGCCCGCCGGATCACTCACGCTCGGGTTCACCCACCTGCAGTTCGAGGCGCTGCTCACCGAGCGGGCCCGCACCAACCTTGACCGGCACCCGAACTACATCCTGGCCGCCTGCATGTCCTCGGCAACCTGACCAGCCCGCGTCTCCCCGGCTCAAGACCAGGGAGACGCCTTGCATTGCCGATGTGCGCGCGCTCCGGCGGCTCGTGATCCGCGTCTGCACGATGACTTTCCGGTCGCCGTGCGTCTTATCTACCAAGCGCCGTTAACCAAGATGTCCGCTGACAAGGAAGGGGTGCCTCATGGAGGTCATCAATCTGGGCAGGGCGGACGGGCTGCCTTCGGTGGACTGGTCCGCGATCGCCGGGAAGCTCGAGGCGGGATCGGCGCCAGCCGCGGACGCAAGGAACTCCCGCACGACCTGGCTGGCCACCGTGAACGAGGACGGCAGCCCGCATGTGACCGCGGTGGGTGCCCTGTGGCTAGACGGCACGTTCTGGTTCCAGACGGG
>PLDT01000152.1:0-6492 GCA_003136255.1 Actinomycetota bacterium | reverse complement strand
GAGAGGTTCGACTGGCCGGGCACCTTGCTACTGGTGGCGTGGACTAGCGTGCTGCTGCTGGTCCTGTCCGCGGCCTCCGGTCTGAGCCTGCCGGCTTGGATGACCGCGACGCTCGCGGTGCTCGGACTGGCGGGCATGGCTGCGTTCATCCGGCGCGAGGTGAGCACCGGACACCCGCTGATACCGGTCTGGCTGCTCCGCTCCGTGCCGCTGGCGCGCGGGCTGGCCGGCGCGGCCTGCGGGTACCTTGTGCTGTTCGGGCCGCTGGTGCTGATCCCGCAGTTGCTAAGCCATGCCCCCGGTAGCGAGGCCCGGACCGGCTTGCTGCTCTCCGCGCTGCCGCTCGGGTTCGGCCTGGCCGCGCTGTTCGGCGACGCGGCGCTGCCGCGGGCCTGGACCGATAGCCAGCGCGGCTTCGCGGGTGCCATCGTGACCTGTGCGGTCATGGGCACGTCGGTCTTCGTGCCGGTGACGGCGCTGACCGTGATCCCGCAACTCGCGCTGGCCGGCCTGGGCCTCGGCCTGTTCGTGCCCGCCAACAACACGGTCATCATGCGCACTACCGTCGACTCGTCTGCCTCCCTGCTCGGCGGCCTGGTCAGCATGGCCCGAGGGATCGGCACGACCCTCGGCATCTCCCTCATGGCGCTCGCGCTACACCTGGCCGGCGCTGGTCACGGGTACGCTGGGTCAACGCAGGCGCGGCCTGCGTTCATCGTGCTCGCCGTCGTCGCCGCGGCTGCGGCAGCGCTCGCGCTGGCTGGCCGCGCGCAGGCGCGGGGACCGGTCGGACGTCCCAGGGAGGCGGACCCGTCAGGTGGCTTCAGCTGAGGGCAACGTAGCCCAGGACCTGCTCGGGCACGAGCAGATCGGCCCCGAGCTGGCCGACATCGTGTCCCGCCTGCGCCGGGCCATGCGACGCGCCGCGCGAGCCGCTGACCCCGCTCTGGAGCTGTCCGTGGCCCAGCTCGAACTGCTGTCATGCATGGCCGAGCACCCCGGAATCCGGCCGAGCCAGCTGGCCCGGATGCTGCGGCTCGCGCCCAGTTCGGTGGCTACCCTGCTCAGCGGCCTCCAGACGGCCGGCTACGTGACCCGGACGCCCGGCGGTCCGGGCGCGGACGGAACCGGTGACCGCCGTACCGTCACGCTGGACCTATCGGACCAGGGGGCGGCGGCAGTGAGCGGCTGGCACCGGGTGAACGAGGCGATCATCCAGACCGCGCTCGCCGCGCTTCCGCAGCGAGACCGGGCCGCGCTGCGCGACGCCGCCCCCGCCCTGCGCGACCTGACCTCCTCGATCGACGCCCAGGCCGACTAAGCCCGGCCTCACCCCGGCGGAAGGATCAGCGGGTGTGCGGCGCGGCCGGCTCGGTGGCCGGTGCGCTGGCCGCGCCCGGCGGCTGGTGGGCCCGGCCCAGCTTGGAGGGCCACCAGTTCCACCGGCCCAGCAGCACAACCGTGCACGGGACCAGGATGGTGCGGACGACGAACGTGTCCATCAGTATGCCCAGGGCCAGCCCGACGCCGACGTCGACGATCTGGCTGCCACCGGACTGACGCCCGCCGACCAGCGCGAACACCGAGAACGTCCCGGCGAGCACCAGGCCGGCCGAGGTCACCGTGGTGCCGGTAGCGCCCACTGCCCGGCTGACTGCCTCGCGTAGCGGAAAATTCTGAGCCTCCTCCCGGATCCGGCTCATCACCAAGATGTTGTAGTCCTCACCCAGCGCGAGCAAGAAGATGAACATCAAGAACGGGAGGATGAAGGTCAGGCCGCTCTCTCCGCCGAGCTTGATGAACAGCAGGGCGGACAGGCCCAGGGCGGCGAAGAACGACAGCGCGACCGAAGCGATCAAGTACAGCGGCGCCACCAGCGAACGGATGACCAGGCAGAGCAGCAGGCCGATCACGATGATCGCGACCGGGAAGACGCGTACCAAGTCGCTGTCGGAGATATGGCTGATGTCGTAGAACGCGGGTGCCTCGCCAGCCACCCCGTAGGCAGTTGCGCCCAGGGTCTTGGCCACCGCGGCGGCCTCGGTCCGGATCGAGGGCACCGCGTTCAGCGCGGCGGTGGTCGACGGGTCGCCCGCCTTCAGACCGGTCTCGAACTGGATCGTCTTGCCGTCCGGGCTGACGTACTGCGCGGTGGCCCGGTAGACCTCGTAGCTTTGGAGCGGCACCTTGCTGTTCGCCGGCGGCACGCTCGGCAGGGCCGCGGGATTGCCGAGGGCCGTGTGCAACGCCTGGTACTGGGCTTGGGTCAGCGTGACGCCCGCCGGGTTCAGCGGCCCGGTGACGCCGGTGAACAGGCTGCTCGCGGCCAGCTGACTAGTGGCCGCGGCCACCGCCGCGGGGTCCGCCCAGACAGGCTGGGACAGCTTGTAGACCAGGTTCGTCGGGTTGGCCGAGCTGGACGGGAAGTGCTTGGCCAGCAGCGCCTGGCCCGCCGCGGAGTCGCTCCCGGCCGGCGCGCTGATCGAGCCGCCGAACCCGCCGGGCTGGTAGCTTGCCACCCCGATCGCGAGCGCGCCGAAGACGACGACGCCGATGACCAGCGGTATCGCCGGCCTGCGCACGAGCCGGGTCGCGATCCGTCCCCACAGGCCCGCCTTGCCGGTACCCGCCTTGGTCTTGCTCGGCCAGAACGCGGCCCGGCCGAACACCGCCAGCAGCGCGGGCAGCAGCGTGAGCCCGGCCAGCAGCATGGTGCCGATCCCGATGGCTAGCGGGATGCCGAGCTCGGAGTAGATCTGGAAGGTGGCGACGAGCAGCGACAGCAGCGCGGCAATGACGGTCAAGGCGGAGAACGTGATCGTCTCGCCGACCCGCATGACCGCCGCGCGCACCGCGTCCTTGGGATCCGCCCCCTCGCGCATGTTCTCGCGCACGCGGAACACCAGGAACAGCCCGTAGTCCGTGCCCGCGCCGAGCACCAGCACGATCAGCAGCAGCTGGGCGATGACGGAGACCTTCAGGCCGGCGTGCGCCGCCTCACCGACCAGCGGCCCGGCGATGGCCACGGCGAAGAACGCGGGTATCAGCGTGATCAGAGGGGCCAGCAATGACCGGAAGATCAGCAGCAACAGGATCAGGATGAAGATCACGGAGACGCCTTCGACCTGATTCCCCGTGTTGCCCGACTTGGTCTGCTGGTCGACGTTGATCGCGATCTGGCCGGCCAGGTGTACCTGCAGCCCGGCCGGGGCCGCTGCCGTCACGATCTGCGCGCGGATGTTCTTGATCAGCGTGGTCTGGTCCGGCTGGCTGGCCTGGTTGACGTCGGACAGCACCTGCAGTTGCTCGGCCTGCTGGTCGGCTGACCGGCCCAGGTCGCGCACGGAGACGACGGTCGGCACCGTCGCCAGGTCGTGCTGCAGCGTGGCCAGCCAGGTGGTGTCGGATGCGCTCAGGGTGCCCTGGCTGACCGCCGCGACCACCTGTACCGGGACCAGGTTGGTGGCCCCGAACGGCGCCGCGAGCTCGGCGGCCTGCTCGCTGGGCGCGCTGGCGGGCAGGAAGGCACTGTTGTTACCTTGGGTGACACTGGACAGTGACGGCAGGAAGTGCGGCACAGCGAAGGCCGCGATCAGCCAGGCCGCGATAACGAACCAGCGGAACTTGACGGCGAACGCGCCGATTCCCCCGAAGATGGCGTGAATGCGCACCCGGACAGCATATTGGGTGTCGCCTGTGCTCCAGCTGGGAGGTCGGCCCGGAGCCAGCGCCTCACTTCGTTACGACACGCTAAGGAGCCATGACGTACGGCGCGCCCGGCCGTAAGCTTCCCTCTGTGAGCGACTAAGGGGTTGAGGGAAATGCGTCATCTGATCGGTGTGGCCCTGGCTATCGTCATGGCCGCCGTGGTGTTCTTCGCAGGCTCCTGGGGTTACCTCAAGCTGCTCGCCGGACCGGCCAACCGCGTGCTGCCGGCCGGCGGAGGCTCCCTCATCCACGACCACGCCGTCCTGGAGGGGTTCGGCGCACTGCTCGCCGTCGGCCTGCTGGCCGGGCTCCTGATGGCCTTGCCGGTCATCTCCCCGCTCGCGTCCGGCCTGCCCGGCCTGGCCCTGCTCGGCTGGACCGGGCTGTACCTGTTCAACGTGCGGCGCGCGGTCCAGTACATCCCCCTGAAGTCACAGACCTACGCCACCGGTTTCGAGGCCCTGCTGTTCGACGGCGTACTGGCCCTGGCCGGCCTGGCCATGATCATCCCGTTGTTCGTCCCGTCCCGGTGGCGGAGCCGGCGCGTCGTCACGGCGGCTGCGCCTTACGAGGCGACCCCGGGCGACTATCCGGACCTAGGGACCACCCAGACCATCGGGGGCGGCGGCCTGCTGACCGACTGGGCCGAGACCAGGCCGCAGCCCCGGGCGGAGCCAGGGTCGGCGCAGGCGCCCTGGGGCCCCGCGGATCCCGGGAACCCGGGCAGCACCTCCGGTTACAGCTGATCGGTCAGTCGCGGCACCCCCCGTCGCGCGAAGCCACCAGTTTCTTCGCCTCGGCCCAGGTGAATACGGCGTCTTAGGCGGCGTGGAACTGCTCGGCTTCGGTCGAGCCGGCCAGGGCCACCGTCTCGGCGTTGGGGGAGATCGCTGAGGTAACCAGGTCGAAGTAGCCGGTCCCCGCCTCGCGCTGGTGCCGGGTCGCGGTGTAGCCGTGCTTCTCGGCCGCGAACTCCGCCTCCTGGAGCTTGACGTAGGCGGGCATGCCCTCCGTGGCGAAGCCGCTGGCCAGCTCGAACATGGAATGGTTGAGCGCGTGGAAGCCGGCCAGCGTGATGAACTGGAACCGGTAGCCCATCGCTGCGAGCTCCTTGCCGAACTTCGCGATCGTCGCCTCGTCCAGGTGCGCGCGCCAGTTAAACGACGGCGAGCAGTTGTAGGCGAGTAGTTGGTTCGGGTACTCGCTCCTGATCGCCTCGGCAAACTCGCGGGCCACGTCCAGGTCGGGCATGGAGGTCTCCATCCAGATCAGGTCCGCGTACGGCGCGTAGGCCAGGCCCCGGGCGATGCACGGCTCGATCCCGTTCCGCACCCGGTAGAACCCCTCCGGGGTGCGTGTCCCGGTGAGGAACGGCCGGTCCCGCTCGTCCACGTCCGAGGTCAGCAGCGTGGCCGCGTCCGCGTCGGTGCGCGCGACCACCAGCGTCGGCACCCCGCACACGTCGGCGGCCAGCCGGGCCGCGTTCAGCGTCTTGACGTGCTGGCTGGTCGGGATGAGGACCTTCCCGCCCAGGTGACCGCACTTCTTCTCGGACGCGAGCTGGTCCTCCCAGTGCACCCCGGCCGCACCCGCCGCGATCATGGACTTCATCAGCTCATACGCGTTCAGCACGCCACCGAATCCGGCTTCGGCGTCGGCCACGATGGGGGCCAGCCAGTAAGGCGAGGTGCGCGTGTCGCCATCCGCCGACTCCGACCAGCTGATCTGGTCGGCGCGCAGCAGTGCGTTGTTGATCCTGCGCACCACCTGCGGCACCGAGTTGACCGGGTACAGGCTCTGGTCCGGGTAGGTCTGCCCGGCCAGGTTCGCATCGGCCGCCACCTGCCAGCCCGACAGGTAGATGGCCTTGAGGCCCGCCTTGACCTGCTGGACCGCCTGCATACCCGTGACCGCGCCGAGGGCCGTGACCGCGTCCTCGGCTTCCAGCAGCTGGCGGAGACGTTCGGCGCCGAGCCTGGCCAGCGTGTACTCCTCCTGGACCGTGCCGCGCAGCCGGATGACGTCCTCGGCCGAATAGGTCCGTGAGGTGTCCTTCCACCGGGCGTCGGTGGCCCACTCCGCGCTTAGCCTGGCCGCCTGCTGGCTGATCGTGTCCACTGTGGTGCCTTCCTGGAAATGCTGGGATCCCGGTTTCGGGCGGGATGCTTACCTCAGCGTGTCCGGTCAGCGCACAACAAGATAGAGGAGAAGGTCGTAAAAATTGTAGAATCTTTCCAAAGTAGCAAGATACAGTTAGCTTCACGATGAAAGATCGCCAGAATTTGGTCCAGACCGATGGTATAGACCTTGTAACCTTCGGCCAGAGGCTGCGTCATCTACGCCGGACCCGGGGCCTGACGCTCNNGCTCAGCTGGAGATCGCCCTGGCCGACGCGCAGCAGGATCTGTCCTACCGGCGCCTCGGCCTGCCGCAGCTCAAGATCGGCGCGCGGGTCCCCACCGACGTGCTCGAGCACTTGGTCGCGGTCGCGGCGGAACTGCGGGCCCAGGGGTCCAAGCCGACCGCCACCCCGGAAGAAGCGCGGGTCGCCAACGCGGCGCTGCGGGACGCCATGCGCGAGCAGGACAACTACTTCGAGGTCATAGAGCGCGAGGCGGCCGCCGCGCTCAGCGGCGGAGGGTACTCCGGTGGCGCGGTGACCCAGGGCATGCTGGTCTCGGTGGTGAGCCACCACGGCTTCACGGTCCGGTATATCCAGGACCTGCCGCGATCGGTGCGGTCGCTGACCGACCTGCGGAACCGGCGCATCTACGTCAAGCAGGA
>PLDT01000601.1:14355-15390 GCA_003136255.1 Actinomycetota bacterium | reverse complement strand
CGTGCCTCTCGCTCCCGTTCCCGTACCGCGGCGCTTGCAGGGCCGGTCGGTGGTCGTCACCGGCGCCGGCACCGGCTTCGGCGCCGAGATCGCGGTCCGTGCCGCCCAGGAGGGGGCCCGCGCGGTCGGCGTCCACTACCGCAACTCCACCGAAGGCGCCAAGCGGACCGCCGACCGGATCACGGCGGCAGGCAGCACACCGGTGCTGCTCCAGGCCGACATCGTGGACTGGGAGCAGATCAAGGCCATGGCCGACGCGGCCTTCGAACGGCTCGACGGCGTGGACGTGCTGGTGAACAACGTCGGGGACGTGGCCCGTGAGCAGATGTCCTGGCGCGACATCACCGAGGAGTCCATCGACCACGTCCTGGCCGTCGACATCAAGGGCACGATGCTGTGCGTCCACGAGTTCGGCTCGCGGATGCTGGACCAGGGGCACGGCAGCATCGTGAACATCGGCTCGACCGTCATCGTCCGCGGCAGCGCGCGGGCGCCGCAGTACGCCGCGGCGAAGTACGGGATCCTGGGCGTCACGAAGTCGTACGCGCACGCGTTCGCNNTGCGCTCGCTCACCCCGATGGGGCGGATCCCCGGGCCGGCCGAGCTCGCGGGTACGGCGCTGTTCCTGGCGACCGACGACGCCTCGCACATGACCGGCGGGTACATGGTGGCGGACGGCGGCTACAACATGGTCGGCGCATGACCCCGCACCCTCGTGACCTGGGCCTCGGCGAGGCCCGCGCGCTGATACAGCGCGCGGTGGACAAGGCCGAGCAGCTCGGGCTGCGCGGGGCGATCGCCGTGGTGGGGGCGAGCGGGACGCTGATCACGGCGTCCCGGATGGACGCCGGCGGGCCGGGCGGGATGACCCGGGCCCGGTCGAAGGCCTGGATCTCCGCCACCCAGCAGATCCCCAGCGCCGAGCACCTGCACCGGATGACGACGATCCCCCCGCCGGCCGCCGCCGGGTTCGCGCAGGCGTCGCCGGAGGCGTTGTTCCCCGGCGCGGGCGGGATGCCGGTCAGCGCCGGCGGC
>PLDT01000601.1:0-14321 GCA_003136255.1 Actinomycetota bacterium | reverse complement strand
GCGCTTCGGCGAACTGACCGTCGATCCGGCCGACAGCCTGGGCATGGCCCCCGCTCCCCCGGCCAAGCGCCAGGCCGAGCTGGACTGGGCGAAGGCGCTCTGCGACGCGGCGATGGACGCGGCCTCGCGCCGCGGGATGCGGGTGGCGGTGGCCGTGGTGGACCGCGGCGGCGACCCGATCCAGCAGGACCTGATGGACGGCGGCCCGGCCGGCGGGGTGGCCGTGGCGCAGGCCGTGGCGGGCGCCGCGGCGCTGTTCGGCTGCGACAGCGGTGATCTCTCGGCCCGGTTCGGCCCGGTTGAGGCCGTCGCGGCGCTCGTGACCCCGCCGGTGCTGGGCGTTCGCGGCGGCCTGCCGGTCCGCGACGCTGGGCACGTGGTGGCCGGCTTCGGCGTCGGCGGCGACGAGCCTTCGGTCTGCGAGGGCATCGCGCGAGACGCGCTCGCGGCCGTCTCATGACCAGCGGTGGCCCCGGCCCGGTCCGCGTCGCCGTCATCGGCTGCGGCGCGATCGGCAGCCTGTACGCGGCGCACCTGGCCCGCGTGCGCGGCGTCGAGGTGTGGGCGGTCGACCCCTGGGCCGAGCACGTG
Organism: Actinomycetota bacterium; assembly: GCA_003136255.1. Classification (GTDB taxonomy): domain Bacteria; phylum Actinomycetota; class Actinomycetes; order Streptosporangiales; family Streptosporangiaceae; genus Palsa-504. The sequence goes on along the minus strand of PLDT01000601.1, from coordinate 13,730 downwards.
GCCGCGATGGAGTCACGAGGGCTGCGGGTCACCGGGCTGGCCGACTTCACGGCGGCGGTCCACGCCAGGACCGACGGCCGCGACCTGCCGGCCTGCGACTTCGGCCTGGTCGCCACCAAATCGCTGCAGACCAGGGAGGCCGTCGAGGGCGCGCGGACGGCCCTGGCGAACGCCTCGGTGGTCAGCCTGCAGAACGGGCTCGGCAACGAAGAGGTCATCGCCGAGCTCGTGCCGCGGGTCATCCGCGGGAGCATCATCACGGCCGGCGCGGTCGTGGCGCCGGGCGTCGTCCGGTACGACGCCCAGGGGGACTCGTGGTTCGGGCCGTTCGAGCCGCGGCCGGCGCCGATGCCCGCGGTCGAGCAGCTGGCCGGGCTGCTCGGGGCCGGCGGCCTGCGCACGCGCGCACTCCGGGACGCCCGGGGACCGCAGTGGACAAAAGTCATTTTCAACTCCGCGACGAGCCCGCTCGCCGCGCTGACCGGGCTCTCGGTGGGCCGCGTCTGCACCGATGCCGCCCTGCGCCAGCAGGTCGACGAGCTGATCGTGGAGGCGCTGGCGGTGTGCGAGCGGGCCGGGATCGTGCTGGCCCGCCCGCCCCAGGAGGCGGTGGAAGAGGCTATCGCGGAGGCCTACGACCACAAGCCGAGCATGCTGCAGGACGTCCTCGCGCGCCGGGCGACCGAGATCGACGTCCTGAACGGCGGGATCGCCGCCGAGGGGCGCCGGGCCGGCGTGCGCACGCCGCGGCACGACTGCATGGTTGCCCTGGTCAAAGGCCTAGAGAAGTCCTGGTCGGAGTAGTCGCGCAGGTCCTGGCGATGCCGCGCGGCGCCGCCAATTCGTGACCTCGGGAGGGTGGACAACCGCCTTCTCATCCCGTAACGTAATCGAAATGAAAATAACTTTCACTGTATGAAAGTTAGGGAGGGTCATGGGCGCACCGACCACCCGGCAGCCACTGCTTGATGTCGCCGGACTGCGCGTCACCTACGGCGGGGTCGTGGCCGTCTCCGACGTCGACCTGCAGGTCACCGAGGGCACCGTCTACGGGCTGATCGGCCCCAACGGCGCGGGCAAGACCTCGATGGTCGACGCCCTGACCGGGTACACCAGGCCTGCCGCCGGGCGGATCGTGTTCGGCGGCCGGGACATCGGGGCCTTGCGCCCCTACCGGCGCGCGCGCCTCGGCCTGGCCCGCACGTTCCAGTCGGTGGAGCTGTTCGACGACCTCACCGTGGACGAGAACCTGCTGGTGGCCAGCGAGCACGTGACCGTCGCCTCGGCGCTGCGGGATCTTTTCCTGCCGCACCGCCCGCCGAACCGGACCGGCGTCGACTGGGCCATCTCGGTGTGCGGCCTGGAGGATGTCATCGACCGGTACCCGTCGGAGATCTCGCTCGGTAAACGCAAGCTGGTGGGCATCGGCCGGGCCCTGGCCCGGCAGCCCCGGCTGGTCCTGCTCGACGAGCCCGCGGCCGGGCTGGACACCGACGAGAGCACCGAGCTCGGACGCCGGCTGCGCGCCCTGCCCGAGGAGTACGGCGTGACGGTGTTCCTTATCGACCACGACATGGGCCTGGTCCTGACCGTGTGTGACTACCTCATGGTCCTGGACTTCGGACGTCAGATCGCAGCCGGGACCCCGGCGGAGATCCGCGACGATCAGCGCGTGATCGAGGCCTACCTAGGAGGACACCATGCCGGCACCAGCCAGTAGCGCGGAGCCGTCCGGCCACGCCCTCGCGGTGCGGGACCTGAACGCCGGCTACCGGGGAGTGCCGGTGGTTCGCGAGCTCAACCTGGAGGTCCGGCCCGGTGAGGTGGTGGCCCTGCTGGGCCCGAACGGCGCCGGGAAGACCACCACCTTGGAGACCATCGCCGGGCTCCACCGCCCGATCTCGGGCACGGTAGAGCTGTCCGGCGAGGGCATCGGCGGCAAGCCGGCCCACATCCTGGCGCGCCGTGGCGTCGCGCTGGTACCCGAGGGCCGCGCCCTGTTCCCGGGGCTCACCGTCCACGAGCATCTGCGGCTGGCGGGCCGGCGGGGGCGAGGATCGGCCCGGCCGGAGGACGAGCTGTTGGAAATGCTCCCCGAGCTGCGCAAGTGCCTGGGGCGCAAGGCCGGCCTGCTGTCCGGCGGCGAGCAGCAGATGCTGGCCGTCGGCCGGGCTCTGGTCACCCGGCCGCGGCTGCTGCTGGTCGACGAGATGAGCCTCGGGCTGGCTCCGGTGATCGTCGAGCGGCTGCTCCCGATCCTGCGGCGAGCGGCCAGCGAGCTGGGCAGCAGCGTGCTGTTCGTCGAGCAGCACGTCGCGCTGGCGCTGGAGATCTCCGACCGCGCCTACATCTTGACCCACGGCCGGATCCAGCTTGAGGGCGCCGCCGCCGAGCTCCGCGGGCGGCGTGAGCTGCTCGCCGCCAGCTATCTCGGGGAGACGGCCGCCTGAGCGGGCTGACTTCCAGGCAATCCCGCACCACAGATACACACCATCGCCGAAAGAAGCACAGATGAAACCTTATAGATGGCTCAGCGTGACAGGCGCCGCCGTGCTCGTGCTGACCGCGGCGGCCTGCAGTTCGAGCGGCTCAAGCGGTTCGAGCAGTTCGGGCAGTACGAGCACGCCCGCGTCGAGCAGCACGACGGCCGCGGCCAGCACCTCGGTGTTCGGCACCCCCAAGAAGGCGACCGGCTCGCCGTACACCTTCGGGATGATCAACGACGAGACCGGCGCGGTTACCTTCCCCGAGGCACGCCAGGGAGCGATCGCCGCGGTCGACTACGTCAACAACTACCTCGACGGCATCAACGGGCACCCGATCGTGATCGACGAGTGCACCGGCGACGGCACGCCGGCCACCGCGGCGCGATGCGCTAACCAGCTGGTCGCCGCGCACCCCCTGGCGATCCTGGGCGCGGCCGACGTCGGCGCGCCCGCCTCGATCCCGATCTACGCGCACGCCAACCTGGCCTACCTGGGCGGCATCCCGTTCACCCCGGTCCCCGAGACCGCGTCGAACTCGATCCAGTTCTGGTCGGTCAGCGTGGGCGACAACGCGGCGGCTGCCGTGTACGCGGGCAAGACGCTGGGCATCAAGAGTGTCGCGCTGATCTACTTCAGCAATGCTCAGGGCGAGTCGATCCTGCCCCAGATCACGCCGGTGTTCAAGGCGGCCGGGGTGACGACGATCCATGACATCCCGCTGTCGCCGACCTCGCCGGACCCGAGCCCGCAGGCGGCCCTGGTGGAGAGCAGCGGCGCCCAGCTCGTCTACGTCGACGTGCCGAACGGCTGCGGCAACGTACTCAAGGCGCTCAAGTCCGTCGGCTTCACCGGCAAGATCATGGGCATCGACCCGTGCAGCGCGCCGCCGGTGATCGCCGCGGCGGCCGGCGGAGCCGAAGGCATGTACATCGCCTCGCCGTTCATGCTGCAGAGCGGGACCAGCCAGCAGGCGCAACTGTTCGAGGCGGCGATGAAGAAGTGGGCCGCACCCGGCACGCTGATCGACTCGATCTCGACGGCCGGCTTCGCCACCGTGATGAACGTCCAGCAGGTGCTGAGCACGATCTCGGGCACGCCGACGACGTCGAGCATCCTGGCCGCGTTCAAGTCAGGCACGCACCCGAACTTCCTGTCGCACTCATACACGTGCAACGGGCAGGCGCTGAAGGGCGCGGCCGCGATCTGCAACGACTACTACCTCATGAACCAGATCGAGAACGGGGCCGTCACCCAGCCCGACCCGACCTGGGTGACCTCGAAGGGCTACTTCCAGGGCCTTAGCGGCTGATGACCGCGGTCGGGTCTGCACGGTCCGCGGGCGGACCCGACCGCAGCACTGTGCGTATCGACGAGACGTAAACGAGACACCATGTCTAGCTACATCCTGTTCCTGATCCTCGGCCTGGGCGCGGGCGCCACCTATGCCATCCTCGGCCAGGGGCTCGTCCTGAAGTACCGCAGCGCGGGCGTGGTCGACTTCGCGCACGGCGCCGTGGCCATGTTCATCGCCTACGTCTTCGTCAACCTGCGCAGCTTCGGCGAGCTCGAGCTGCCGGTGATTCTGATCCCGCACCAGATCTCGCTGAACGGGGGCGCCGGGCTCAACACCGGGCTCGCCATCGTGATCTCGCTGGTGTACGCGGCGATCTTCGGCCTGGTGCTGTACGTCATCATCTACCGGCCGCTGCGGGGCGCCTCGCCGCTCACCCGGGTGTGCGCGTCGGTCGGGGTCATGCTCGCCCTGCAGGCCATCGCGGTGCTCAACTACAGCACCGAGCCGGTGGCGACGAATCCGATCTTCCCGAGTTCCCCGCTGTCGATCGCCAAGATCACGTTCCCAGAGGACCGGCTGTTCTTCACCGGCGTGGTCATCCTCATCTCGGTGGCGCTGGCGATCGTCTACCGCTTCTCCCGGTTCGGCCTGGCCACCCGGGCCGGGGCCGAGAACGACCGGGGGGCCGCGCTGACCGGCATCTCCGCCAACGTCATCGCGGGCCAGAACTGGGTCATCGCCACGGTCCTGGCCGGCGCGGCCGGCATCTTGATCGCACCGGTGGCCAGCCTCGACCCGACCTCCTACACCCTGTTCGTGGTGCCGGCCCTGGCCGCCGCGCTGATCGGCCGGTTCCAGTCGTTCTGGATCACCGCGCTAGCCGGCCTGCTGCTGGGCTGCGCGCAGTCCGAGATCGACAAGCTCATCACCGTCTGGAGCTGGTTGCCCCAGCAGGGGCTGTCGGACGCTCTCCCGTTCGCCGTCATCATCGTGGTCATGGCGCTGCGCTCGCGCACCGTGCTCGCCCGCGGCGGGGACGTGGCCGAGCGCAACCCGTCGATCGGCCGCCCGCACACGCCGCTGCGCACCGCGGCGATCTGCTTCGTTCTCGGGGTGCTGCTGCTGCTGGTGCTCAGCAGCGTCCTGCGGTTCGCCTTCATATCGTCGCTGACCGTCACGTGCATCGCGCTGTCGGTGGTCGTGCTGACCGGCTACGTCGGGCAGGTGTCGCTGGCCCAGATGTCCCTGGCCGGAATCGGCGGCTTCATGCTCGGGCACATCTCCACCGACTGGCACATCGGGTTCCCGTGGTCGCTGATCCTGGCCGGCCTGTTCGCCGTACCGATCGGGCTGGTCATCGGCCTGCCGGCGCTGCGGCTGCGCGGGGTCAACCTGGCCGTGGTGACGCTCGGGTTCGCCGCGGCGATGGACGCCGTCCTGTTCACCAACTTGTCCTTCACCGGCAGTACGGCCGGCCTGCCCATCCCGGCGCCGCGCCTGCCCGGCCTGAACCTGGGGATCACCCAGGGCAAGGCGTATCCCACGCTGATCTTCGGCGTGCTCGTGCTGCTGGTGGTGATCCTGCTCGGGCTGCTCGTGGCCCGGCTGCGGCGCGGCCCGGCCGGGCGCATGCTGCTGGCCATCCGCTCCAACGAGCGCGCGGCCGGGTCGGTCGGGATCAACGTCGCCCAGGCCAAGCTGATGGCGTTCGGGCTGGCCGCGTTCATCGCCGGCATCGGTGGCGCGCTGACCGGTTACATGCAGGGCGAGCTCACCGCCGACAGCTTCGCCGCGTTCACCTCGATCGGCCTGCTGGCGATCGTGTTCGTGGCCGGGGTCGGGCGCATCGCCGGGGCGGTCGTGGCCGGCATCATGTTCTCCGCCGCGGGCCTGTTCGTGACGTTCCTGAACCTGCACCTGAACGTGGGCAAGTACCAGGCCATCGTGGCCGGCGTGGCGCTGGTACTGACCGCGGTCCAGAACCCGGACGGCATCACGGGCACCGCGACCGGCAAGGGCCCGGCGGTGGCGCTGGCCAAGCTCCAGGACCGCCTGACCGGGGAGTACGCCAAGCGGCGGCTCGCGGGCCGGGTGCAGAGCCCGGCGCCCGGGGCCGACGCCCTGGTACGGAGCCCGGGGCCGGGGGCCGAAGGGGACGAGCTCAGCGCAGAATCAGACCGCCGTCCGCGCACAGCGTCTGGCCCGTGATCGCCCCGGCCGCGTCGGAGACGAGGAAACTGACTGCCGCGGCGACGTCGCCGGGCTCCAGGTCCCGGCCGATGGCCTGGCGTGCCCGGACCGCGGCGAACGCCTCAGGCGGCGTGTCGGCTACCGCGGCCGGGGTCGGGGTGAGCCCGGGCGCGACGCAGTTGACCGTGATCCCGTCGCGTCCGAGCGAGCGGGCCAGCGTGCGGGCGATGCCGATCAGGGCCGCCTTGCTGGCCACGTACGCGAGCAGGTCGCCGGCGGGCGGCTCCCAGACGGTGTCCGAGACGACGAACACGATCCGCCCGAAGCCGCGCTCGGCCATGCCGGGGGCCACGGCCTGGGCCAGCCACAGGGCCGACTCAACGTTGACGGCCTGGACCCGGTGCCAAGTCTGCGGCCCGGACCTCGGCTCGCTCGGCGAGGTCCTCGAGCGGGTCGCCGTCCCGGTCGAGGACCACGACCTCGTGCCCGGCCGCGCGCAGGCCCGCGGCGATCGCGCCGCCGATGGCACCGGCTCCCCCGGTGACCGCTGCCACGCGCGTCATGCCCGGAACGCTACTACGTCAAGGGAACGATGCTCATGGTGCCCATGGTGTGGGCGGAGATCGTCGGGGGCGACGCCCTGGGCCGCGGGCAGGAGCCGGCCCTGTGCTGGTGGCTGCCGGACGGCGCGTCGGTCCAGCACGCCTACCGGCTGCGCACCGATGACGGCTTTGATACCGGCCGGGTAGACGGCCGGGCCCAGTCGTTCGTCCGGCTGCCGGTCTTCGACCGGTCCCGGCGCTGCGCCGAGGCGCAGGTCAAGGTGTGGACCGACCTGGGCGAGAGCGAGTGGAGCGAGCCGGTCAGGGTCGAGGCCGGCCTACTGAAGGAGGCGGACTGGTCGGCGCGGTGGATCGGCGTGCCGGAAGACCCGCGGCCGGCGGCAGGGTCGCGGCCCGCGTACTGGCTCAGGACGACCTTTGACGTTCCCCCGCTCACCGCGGCCCGGCTGTACATCACGGCCCTCGGCCTGTACGAGGCGTTCCTGGACGGACGACGCGTCGGCGACGTGGAACTCGCCCCTGGCTACACCCAGTACCGCGCACGGGTCCAGTACCAGGCGTACGACGTCACTGCACTGGTGCCGCCGGGGCGGCATGTCCTCGCGGTCCTACTGGCCGACGGCTGGTACCGCGGCCAGGTCGGGCTGCCGCGAGCCGCCGACCAGTACGGCCGGGACCTCGCGCTGCGCGCGCAGCTCGAGGTGCGAACCGACGCGGGCGGGCGGGCCGCGGCGGATAGCGGGCCCGGCTGGCAGGTGGTGGCGGGTAGCGGGCCGGGCTGGCGGGTGGCGTCGTCGCACATCATTGCGGCGGACCTCATCGGCGGCCAGCGAGAGGACCACCGCGGGCCGCGGCCGGCGGTGCACGCTGTGTCGTTCGACGACCGGTCGTGGGCCGGCGCCGTGGCGCGTGACGTCGACGTGGCCATCGTTCGGTCGGTCGCACCGCCGGTCCGGTCGATCGAGGAGATCCGGCCGNNCGTCCCGGAGCCGTTGCCGCTGGGGCAGGTCGACGAGGTGGTGCCCGGCCCTGGCGGGGAGACGTTCGAGCCGCGGTTCACCACGCACGGCATGCGGTACGTGCGGATCGAGGGTCATCCGGGGACGCTGGGCCCCGACGACGTCACCGGCGTCGTCGTGCACTGCGACCTGCGCCGGACCGGCTGGTTCAGCTGCAGCGACGACCGGGTCAACCGGCTGCACGAGGCGGTGGTGTGGTCGCTGCGGTCGAACATCTGCGACATCCCGACCGACTGCCCGCAGCGCGAGCGCGCGGGCTGGACGGGAGACTGGCAGGTCTTCGCGCCGACGGCCGCCTACCTGTACGACGTGCTGGCTTTCACCCGCAAGTGGCTGGGTGACGTGATGCTTGATCAGCGGGCCGACGGGTGCGTCGCGAACATGTCGCCCTGCCCGCCGTCCGAGGGCTTCGACGGACCGCTTGGCGGGCTGCACGGCTCCGCGGGCTGGGGCGACGCGGTGGTGTCCGTGCCCTGGGACCTGTACCAGGCGTACGGCGACACGTCGCTGCTAGCCGAGATGTGGCGTGCGATGACAGCCTGGGTCCGGTTCGCCGCCGGCGCGGCCGCGGGCAGCCGGCATCCCGACCGGGCCGCGGCCCGGCCCGAACCCGCCGCGCACGAGCGGTACCTGTGGGACAGCGGCTTCCACTGGGGCGAATGGATGGAGCCGGGGGTGACGGTCACCGACTTCCCGGCGTTCGCCCGGGCGGACAAGTCCGAGGTGGCCACGGCCTACCTGTACCGGTCGGCGGCGACCGTGGTCCGGGTCGCCCGGGTGCTCGGGCTGCGGGAGGACCAGTGGCGCCCCTACCAGGCCATCGCCGAGGGGGCGCTGGACGCGTGGCGGCGGGAGTTCGTCCGGGACGACGGGACGCTCGCGGCGGCGACGCAGGCCTGCCACGTGCGGGCGCTGGCCTTCGGGCTGGTGCCCGAGGACCTCCGGCCGGCGGTGGCCGGGCGTCTGGCCAGGCTGGTCGGCCTGGCCGGAGGTCACCTCGCGACCGGCTTCTTGTCGACTGGCTACCTGCTGCCGGTGCTGGCCGACAGCGGGCACCTGGGCCTGGCCTACGATCTGCTGCGACAGGACACCACACCATCCTGGCTGACGATGGTGGACCGGGGGGCGACCACTTTGTGGGAGCACTGGGACGGCGTGGACGCCCGGGGCGTCCCGCACGGGTCGCTGAACCACTACAGCAAGGGCGCGGTGGCCACGTTCCTGCACCGCTACGTCGCGGGGCTGCGGCCGGCGTCTCCCGGCCACCGCCAGTTCGAGGTGCGCCCGCGGCCGGGCGGCGGAATCACGTGGGCTTCCGCTCGCTACCACGGCCCGTTCGGTCCCATCGATCTTGCCTGGCATGTTGGCGACGGAGCGATGGAGCTGGACGTGGTTGTGCCCGGCGGGTCCACCGCGACCGTGGTCATGCCCGGCGGGGAGCCGCAGGAGGTCGGGCCGGGGCGGCACCACTGGACCGGGGCCGCGCCTAGCGGCTGACGGCGCCCGCCGGACGCACGGTCGGGTCGTACGCCTCGAACGCCCGGGCGCGCTCGTCGATCTGCTCGCGCAGCGCTTGGTGGCGGGCGGCCGTTTCCTGGATCTCGGCGGCGTGGGCCCGCTTCTCGTCCATGGAGATGACTGAGCTGGCCAGGTCGGTCCAGGTCACCTGGAGGTCCGGCGCCAGCCGACCGCGCGCGCCGCAGGTGGCGCACTCGACGTCCGCACCGCGCAGCACGATCACGTCGAGGTGGCACATCGGGCACAGCCCGGGCGGCCCCAGGTAACGCGCCTGGTCAAAGGGCACGCCGAGCTGGCCCGCGACGTTGCGGCCGAGCAGGGCAGCCCGGTCGAGGGCGGCCGGGTCCAGGACCACCGAGCGCGGCGTGCCGGCGCCCTCGAACTGCACCTGGTCGACGACGGCGATATGCATCGAGAACGTGGTGGTGTGCATGATCGGCAGGGCCAGCGTCTTCCACTGCGAGGTCAGCGAGCCACCCACTGCGAGGAAGCCGGCCACCCGGGGCTTGAGCACCCGCTCGTCGACGCGGAACGGGACGGCCGGATCGCGTCCCTCCCGGCGCAGCGCCAGCATGGCGTCGATGATGGCGGCGTCGGCGTTCGGTCCGAGCGCCCGGTCGATGAACAGCTTGAGCCGGGCCGCCACCGTCCGGCTGATGATCGGGGTGCTGACGATCAGCCCGTCACACTCGATCATCCGCTCCCACAGCCACCACGCGTTGTCCGGCTCGGCGGCTTCCGCGGTCCCGCTGGGCAGGCGGACTTCGTTGAGCCGGACCAGTTCGACCTCGGCGCCTTGGTCCTGCGCCGCCCGCAGCGCCGCCTTAAGCAGGATCTCTGCGCTGCCGTGCGGCTGACCGCAGCCCAGTCCGAGCATCCGGCGGCCGGTGTCCGTGGTCGACATCTGTCCTCCTGATCGGGCGGCTTGTGGACCATCCTCTCACTGTGAGAGAGTAACTTCCATAGAGTGAAGATACTCTACCGGGATTGAAGGAGCCGGGCATGGGTCGGCTGGACGGCAAGCGGGCGCTCGTCTCGGGTACCGGCGGCGGGATCGGGCGGGCGGCCGCGCTGCTATGCGCGCGGGAGGGGGCCCACGTGGTGGGGTGTGACCTGAACCCGGAGACCTCCGCCGAGACCGTCGAGCTGGCCCGGGCCGAGGGCGGGCGGATGGACGCCATCGCGCCCGTCGACCTGGCCACCGAGGAGGGGGCTCGGCGCTGGGTGCAGGAGGCCGTGGCCCTGACGGGCGGGATCGACATCCTGGTCAACAACGCGTCGGCGATCCGGTTCGGCCCCATCGACGCGCTCTCCTTCGCCGACTGGTCGTTCACGATCCGGCACGAGCTGGACATCGTCTTCCTCGTCACCCGCGCCGCGTGGCCGCACCTGGTGGCGGGCGGCGGCGGATCTATCGTCAACGTCGCCTCGATCACGGCCTCGCGCGGCGCGTTCTTCATGCCGCAGAACGCGCACGGCGCGGCCAAGGGCGGCGTGCTGGCGCTGACCTACCAGCTGGTCGTAGAGGGCGGCCCGCACGGTATCCGGGTCAACGCGGTCAGCCCGGCGATGACCGAGACTCCGCACACCGCCCCGATGCTGGCCGATCCCGACGGGCCGGCCGCGAGCATCGCCGCCCGCGTGCCGCTGGGCCGCTGGGGACAGCCGCAGGACGTGGCGAACGCGATCTTGTTCCTGGCCTCGGACGAGTCGTCCCACGTGAGCGGCGCGAACATCCCGGTCGACGGCGGCGCGGCGGTGGTCGGGTGAGCTCGCCGCTGGCCGGGCGGCTGCTGCTGCGTGGTGACCCGGGATACGAACAGGCCCGGACGGGCCGCATCTTCAACGGGCGCCGGCCGGACAGGTTCCCCGCGGCGGTGCTGCTCGCGGCTTCCGATGGCGACGTAACCGAGGGCGTTCGGTTGGCGGCCTCGCGCGGGTGGCCGGTGAGTGTGCGCTCCGGTGGGCACTCGTGGGCCGCGTGGAGCCTGCGCGACGACGCCTTGCTGATCGACCTGGGCGGCCTGCGGGACCTGGCGTACAACCCGGCTACCGGGGTGGTCTCGGCGCGGCCGGCCACTCAAGGCGGCCTGGAACTCGCGCCGTTCCTGGCGGAGCGGGGCCGTGCCTTCCCGGGCGGCCACTGCGCCTCGGTCGGCCTGGGCGGCTACCTGCTGCAGGGCGGGCAGGGCTGGGACGGGCGGGCGCGCGGGTGGGCGTGCCAGAGCGTGGTGGGCCTGGACGTGGTCTTGGCGGATGGCGCCCTGGTCCGCGCCGACGCTTCCGAGAACCCTGACTTGCTGTGGGCGGCGCGCGGCGCCGGGCCTGGCTTCCCCGGGGTCGTCACCCGGTTCCAGCTGCAGACGTACCAGGCCCCGCGGGTGATGTGGCACGACACGTGGACGTTTGGGCTGGAGGACGCGGTAGACCTGCTGAGCTGGCTGCACGACGTCCTGCCTGGCCTGGACCGGCGGGTGGAGCCGGTGGTCGCGGCAACTCGCCTGCCGGACGTTCCCCTGCACGACGGTACGACGCGTCCATCCGGTACAGTCCTGCTGCTGCACACGACGGTGATGGCTTCCTCTGACTCCGTCGCGCTTGCGCTGCTCGCGCCGCTGCAGGACGGCCCGCTGGCTGCGCGTTCGCTCGGGCACGTGCGGGGCCCAACGAGCGTGGCCGAGGAGAACCTGGCCCAGACGGTGCAGAACCCGGAGGGCTACCGGTACGCGGTGGACTGCACGTGGACCGACGCGCCAGCCCGCGTGCTGGCCCCGATGCTGCAGAAGCTGTGGAGCGAGCTGGATACCGAGCACTCGTTCTCGATCTGGTACGGGTGGGCGCCGCGCCGGGATCTTCCGGACATGGCGTTCTCGGTAGAGGCGGACGTCTACGTGGCGACCTACGTGATCTACACCGACCCCGCCGATGACGCCCGGTACAGCGAGTGGGTGCACGGCCGGACCGGCGCGCTGGCCGCCGCCCACGGCAGCGGTGTCTACCTGGGCGACACCGACTTCACCCGGCGGCAGGACCGGTTCCTGTCCGACGAGGCGTACCGGCGGCTAGCCGCGGTCCGCGCTTCGCGCGACCCGTCTGGCCGGTTCGCGTCGTACCTGACCCGCGACCCGGAAGGGCTGAACGTCCATGGTTGAGGTCGGCGTCCGATTCGATCATGTCGGACTGACGGTGGCGGACCTGGCCGCGGAGGCCTCGTGGTTCTGCGACGTGTTCGGGCTGGTGCGCGAGCTCGCGGTCCGTGTCGAAGCGCTAGATCTGAGCATCGAGATGCTCATCCATCCCGGGCACGGCTATCGGCTCGAGCTGCTGCACCGGCCAGGTTCTACGGCGCGCGGCAAGCCGGTCACTCCTGCTGAGGCCGCGCTGCGCGAGGGGTACGGGCACGTGGCGTTCGACGTCACCGACCTGGACGCTGCTTACGAGCGGGCGGTGGCCCGCGGGGCGCGGCCGGTCATGCCACCGGGCCCGTCGCCCGAAGCCGGGGTCCGGATGGCGTTCGTCGCCGACCCGGAGGGCAACCTCGTCGAGCTCCTCCACCGGTCATCCCCGCCGGGTGGTCCGGCTAGGTGATCGCCGCCGGCGGTCCGGGACTCACCCGGCGCGGGCGGGCGGGCGGTGGCTGTGGCTGTGGCTGTGCAGGATTTTGGTGCCGTCGGGGCTGCGGGCGGTGGTGGTGCCGTCAGGGTTGAGGGTGACGATCCAGCCCCACTGATGGATCGCCACGTGGTGGTGGTGCTGACACGAAGTCGCACAATTGCGAGTGAACTCGCAGGAGTGGAGGTCCGGCGTGATGTAGCTGCCGGAGGCGTTGTTCCAGGCTAGTGCTCAAAGCCTGTCCCCGCCCTGGCGTGCGTGCGCGGGTCCTGTCCGCGTGGGTGCGAAGCCCGGGGGTCGCTACTTCCGCGTTGGGCGCGGAGAGGGCAGTATCTTTCTCATGCGGATCGCGCTCTTCGTTACGTGCCTGGCGGACACGCTGTATCCGAACGTCGGGCGGGCGACTGTCACGCTGCTGGAGCGGCTCGGCCATCAGGTCGAATTCCCGGAAGGCCAGACATGCTGTGGCCAGATGCATGTCAACACCGGCTATCAGAAGGACGCGCTGCCGCTCGTCCGCCGTTACGTCGAGACGTTCGAACATTGTGACCTGATCGTGGCGCCGTCGGGTTCCTGCGTCGGCTCGATCCGGCACCAGCATGCGATGGTCGCGAGGGCCTATGGCGACGAGAATCTCGCACGGCGCGCCGAGGCCACCGCGCGACGGACATTCGAGCTGTCACAGCTGCTCATCGACGTGCTCGGGGTAGATGATGTCGGCGCCTATTATCCGCACCGGGTCACCTACCACCCGACCTGCCATTCACTGCGGATGCTGCGGGTCGGGGACCGCCCGCTGCGGCTGCTTCGTCACGTCGAGGGTATGGACCTGATGGAGCTGCCGGATGCGGACGTCTGCTGTGGGTTCGGCGGCACCTTCGCCCTGAAGAACTCCGACACCTCGACCGCCATGCTGGCGGACAAGATGCGGAACGTGCTCGGCACCCGTGCTGAGGTCTGCTCGGCCAGCGACAGTTCCTGCCTGATGCATATCGGCGGCGGCCTGTCGCGGCTGCGCGCCGGCATCAAGACGGTGCACCTGGCCGAG
>PLDT01000347.1:0-41367 GCA_003136255.1 Actinomycetota bacterium | reverse complement strand
GTCCGGGTCCGGGTCCGGGTCTGGGCCACCGGGCAGCAGCGCCCGGACCCGGGCGTAGGCCCGTTCCAACGGGTGCGCGCCGGTCGTCTGCACGGTGTGGATGGCGGGCATGTGGCCGAGCGCACCCAGCTCCGCGGCCTCGCGCAGCGCGTGAACGCAGGAACTGGCCAGCGCTCCCCCGCCGACCTGGACGATCAGGTGATCCAGGGAGCCGCCCGCGAGATCGGTCACGAGCTCGTAGCCCAGGGTCTGGCCGCCCTCGATGGCGAGCCCGTTCTCCGGACCCTGGGTGGTGAACGGCAGCGCCCCCCGCGCTAGCTCCTGAGCCAGCCGGAGGTACGCCGGGTCGCCGAGGAGACCGGGCTCGCGCGGGCAGGTGACCACCGTCGCGCCGAGGTCATCCAGCCGCCGGACGACCCTCGCGTCGGCCTCGGGCGGCACGAGCACGGTCAGCCCCCAGCCACCGGCGCGGGCTAGTACCGCGGCCGCGAGGGCCGCGTTTCCGCAGCTGGCGATGGCCAGCTCCCGGCGACGAGCGGGGTCAAGGAGCCCGCAGCGCTCCATGACCGCCAGGTGGATAAGCACGCCCATCAGGTGGCGGCCCTTGTGCGAGCCGGACACGTTCGGTGTCTCGTCCTTGACCCACACCCCGCCCGCGGCGGAGAAGGCCAGGGCCTCGCTCAGTTCCGGGCTGCGAAAGAACGGTGTGGCGCGGAACCCGCCGCCGTCCACTGCGGCGACCGACACGTCGAGCGAGACGACCAGGTCGCGGTAGTCAGCGTCGGACAGGCCCCGGGCCCGGGCCACGTGCCAGGAGTGCATGAGCGCGCGGTAGCGCAGGAACGGGTTCGCCTCGGGACCGGCGGGGAAGCGGGCCCCGTCCAGGCTGAGGACCCGGGTCAGCACGTGGTCGGCGTCATCGGTCCCGGCCCGCGGGCACCGGAAGGGGTAGGGGTCAGCCGGGCCGGCCACGTAGCCGCACCCCGCGCAGCAGATCGTGCTGGCCGGCGGCGTCATCTGGCCACGGCCAGGCCGGTCCGCTCGTTGAATTCGGTGATCATGGTGTCCCACACGGGCAGCAGGTCGCGCAGGCCGGTCCAGAACCGCTGATCGCGCCGCGCCTCGAAGTCGGCCAGTGACACCCCCTGCTGCTCGACCCAGGTGTAGTAGCCGAGGTTGAAGATGCGGTTCCGGTCGGCCAGCGTGGGTTCCAGTAGGTCCTCGGGCCCGGTCCCGAGCATCCAGCGGCCGAACGCCTCGGCCGCGTCGGCGACATCGAAGCCGTCCGGGAAGTCGCGGGCGGCGATGCGCTCGCGCTCGCTGGCGTACATCCCGGCCCCGTCGGTGGCCACCGTGATGATCACGTCGTCCGGGCCGAGGCGCAGGTACTTCGCGGTCTTCACCGCGGCCAGGATGTTGCAGACGCTGGACAGGCCGAAGGCGGTCAGCTCGGCCAGCACCGGCTCGGGGACCCGGCGCCGGGTCCGGAGGAACTCCAGGCCCTGGCCGGCCGCGAACAACACCGACAGCTGGTCGGTGGCCCGGTCGGAGATCCCGGCCACCAGGTCGGTGTTCAGCACGTTGTGGATGAGCGGGATGTGCTTGTCGCCGATGCCCTGGATGTTGTGCTCGCCAAAGCCGTTGGCCAGCATCGTCGGGCACTCCAGAGCCTCGACGGCGACGATCTTGGCGGCGTAGCGCTCCTTGAGGTAGTCACCGGCGCCCAGCGTGCCGGCCGATCCGGAGGCCGACACGAACGCGCGCAGCCGCAGGCCAGGCTCGGCTTCGGCCAGCGAGTCGAACACGGCCCCCAGGGCCCGGCCGGTGCACTGGTAGTGGACGAGGTGGTTACCGAACTCCGCGAACTGGTTGAAGATGACGTGGCCGGGATCGGCGGCCAGTTCGGCGCACTTGTCGTAGATCTCCTTGACGTTGCTCTCGGTTCCGGGGGTGCGGATGATGTCCCCGGGGTCGGTGACCCAGTCCTCGAGCCAGGCGAACCGCTCCCGGCTCATGCCCTCGGGCAGCACGGCCACCCCCCGGCAGCCCAGCAGCCGGGAGATCGCCACCCCGCCCCGGCAGTAGTTCCCGGTCGAGGGCCAGACGGCCCGGTCCCGGGCCGGATCGAACGTACCGGTCACGATGCGCGGCACCAGGCACGCGTAGGCGGGGAGCACCTTGTGCGCCCGGACCATCGGGAACAGGTCGCCGAGGGCGACCACGATCTTGGCGTCCACCCCGGTCAGCTCGGCGGGCAGCACTACGTGCGCCGGGATGGCGGCCTGCCCGGCCCGGTCGCGGTCGTTGTACCAGTGCACCCGGAACAAGTTCCCTGGATCGGCCCGGTCCGGGTCCACCGCCTTCAGCGGTTCGCGGATCGCCGCCGGGATGGCGTCCGGCGCGGCCAGCTGCGCGAAGGTGGGCAGCAGGACGCCGGCCGAGCGGAACCAGTCGACGGTGCGGCGGTAGGTCTCGGGGTCGATGACGTCGTGCTCAAGCCCCAGGGATGTCATGGTTGGCTTTCCCTCTCATCCAGCAGGGCCAGGACCCGCTCGGGGGTGATCGGCAGCCGGTCCGGGCGGACNNTCCACGATGTCGACCAGGACGTCGGGGAAGTCCTGGGAATTCGGGATCAGGTAGTTGGCGAACAGGACCGCCTGGACGTAGCCGTCCTCGATGACCATGTCCTCGGTGAGCGCGTAGCCGAGGCCCTGCATGGCGCCGCCCTGGATCTGGCCCTGCACCCGCATCGGGTTGATGGCGCGGCCCACGTCGTGGCAGGCCCCGTAGCGCAGCACCGTGACCTGCCCGGTCTCGACGTCGACCTCGACGTCGGCCGCGTGCGTGCCGTAGGTGTAGTCGGGGAACGTGTCGCCCTGCCCGGTGCGCGGGTCGAACGAGCCCGCCTCGGCCCGCCAGGTCGACAGGTGCGCGGTGCTGATGGCCCGCTTATCGCAGGCGGCGGCCAGCTCAGCCAGGGTGATGCTCACCTCTCCTTGGTGAGCGTGGACCCGGCCGGCGACGAACTCCAGGTCGTCGGCGGGCACGCCGAGCAGGTCGGCGGCGACCGGTGCCATCCGGTCACGCAACTCTTGGGCCGCGTGCAGCACGGCATTGCCGGACATGTACAGCTGGCGGGTGGCGAACGTGCCGCCGGCCGGCGGGTTGAGCGCGCTGTCGCCGATGTAGATGCTGATGTCGTCCAGCGGCGCGCCCAGGACCTCGGCGGCGATCTGGCACAGGCTGGCGGCCTGGCCGGCGCCCAGGTCGGTGACGCCGGAGCGGATCAGCAGCGTGCCGTCGCCCTGCAGGCTCAGCCAGGCCGAGGCGCGGTCGCGGAACCAGATGGTCCGGCCGTAGGGGTGCCGGTTGCAGCCGATGCCGCGACCCACCAGCTTGCCCGGGCCGGACGGCTGGGGCGGCTCGCCGAGCAGGGCGATCGCCCGGTGCATGGTCTCGGCCACCTCCACGCAGGTGTCCAGGCGCTCCCCGGTGGGCAGCAGGTCCCCCTTGGCCAGGAAGTTGCGCTCGCGCAGCTCGGTGCGGGACAGGCCGAGCCGTTCGGCCAGCTGGTCCATCTGGGATTCGTAGCCGAGCACGATCTGCATCGCGCCGAACCCTCGGAAGGCGCTGGCCGGCACGTTGTTGGTGAACACCGCGGTGGAGGTGATGCTGGCGTTGGGCACCCGGTACGGCCCGCAGGCGCAGGCCGCGGCGGCGAACAGCACCCGGGGCGACAGGTTGGGGTAGGCCCCGGCGTCGCCGATGATCTCGACCTGCTGCGCGGTGATCGTGCCGTCGCGGTCCGCCCCGGTCCGGTACCGCATGATGAACGGATGCCGCTTGGTGCTGGCCACCAGCGACTCCTGTCGGTCCCAGATCATCCGCACCGGGCGCCGGGTATGCCAGACCAGCAGGGCCAGGAACGCCTCGACGGTCATGTCCTCCTTGCCGCCGAAGCCGCCGCCCATGTACGCGGCGATGACCCGGACCTTGCTCTGCGGCAGCCCCAGGATGTGCGCGATCATGGCCGCGTGCTCGATGACCTGGGTGGACACCCGCAGGGTGAGCACGCCGTTCTCGATCCAGCCCACGCCGGCCTCGGGCTCGAGGTAGGCGTGCTCGACGTGCTGGCTGCGGTACTCCCCCTCGATCACCACGTCGGCGGCGGCCAGCGCGCCGGCCACGTCGCCGCAGTGGATCTGCCAGTTGACCAGGGTGTTGCCGACCTCGTGCACCCGCGGCGCCCCGTCGGCGCGGGCCGAGATGGGGTCGAAGACGCCGGGCAGTTCCTCGTAGTCGACGGCGACCAGTTCGGCCGCCTCGTAGGCGATCTGGGGGGTGGTGGCCGCGACGACCGCCACCGGCTCGCCCATGTACCGGACCCGGTCGGCGGCCAGCACCGGCATGCTCACCTGGAGCTCGGCCAGGCCGCCGCTGGCCAGCTCCACGATCTGGTTGCTGGGCACGTCGGCGGCGGTGAGCACGGCGGCGACGCCGGGCAGGGCGCGGGCCGCGGTGACGTCGATGCCGGTGATCCGGGCGCTGGGCACCGGGCTGCGGACGACCCGGCCGTGCAGCATGCCGGGCAGCTGCCAGTCCGCGGCATAGTGCAGCGAGCCCTTGACCTTGTCCACGAAGTCGTGGTGAGCCGGTGAGGTGCCCACGATTCGATAGGGCTTGGTGAACCGCTGCAGGTCGGGGGTGGTCATTGGTCGGCGTACTCCTCGATGGCGTCGAGGATCTTGGTGTAGCCGGTGCACCGGCACAGGTTGCCGACCAGCGCGTACCTGATCTCGTCGCGGGTGGGCCTGGCCTGGCCTTGGCTAACACAGCGGCGGACCAGGTCGACCGAGGTCAGCACCATGCCCGGGGTGCAGAAGCCGCACTGCGAGGCGCCGCGGCGCAAGAAGCACTCCTGCAGCGGGTGCATGACCTCACCGGGGCCCATCAGGCCGCGCATGGTGGTCACCTCGTGGCCCGCGGCCTGCACGGCCAGGGTCAGGCAGCCGTTGACCGGGTCGCCGTCCAGCAGCACCGTGCAGGTGCCGCAGACGCCCTCGCCGCAGCCGTACCGGACGTCGGCCATCCCGAGCTCGTCGTGCAGCACGTCGAGCACGGTGTCTGACGGAAAGACCCAGACCTCGTGGTCAGTCCCGTTGACGCTGAGCACGATCTGCCGCTTGTTCACCGGGCGTCCCCCGTCGCGCGGGCGGCGGCCTGGCGCAGCGCGCGGGCGACGAGCACCCGGGCCAGCCGGCGCCGGTAGGCCGCGGACGCGTGCACGTCGGAGGCCGGCTCGAGGGTTTCCGCGATCCGGGCCGCGGCCGCGTCCAGGTCCTGGTCCGCGGTGCTGGCCATGGGCCCGGGGTCGGCGAGCATAACGCGATCCGCCACTCCGGCCAGGGCGACGCGGGCGGCGGCGATCTCGCCAGGTCGTTCGCCGAGTTCGACCACGGCGGCCACGGCCACGATCGCGAAGTCTGAGGTGCGCCGGACCATCTCCAGGAACGACCAGCCCTGGCGGGGCCGGGCGACCGGGATCAGCACGTCGGTGATGATCTGCGACTCGGCCAAGGTGGTGGACCAGTAGCCGGCGAACAGCTCGCTGACCGGCACCGTGCGCTCGCCATCGGGACCGCGCGCCACGACCTGGGCTTGCGTGGCCAGCGCGCAACAGCCGATCTCGGAGGTCGGATCGGCGTGCGCCAGGCTGCCGCCGATCGTGCCGCGGTTGCGAACCCGTACGTTCCCGACGTGCCGGATCGCCTCGGCGAGCAGCGGGCAGTGCTGGCGCACCAGGTCGTGCTCGAGCAGGACCCGGTGCCGGGTCAGGGCGGGCAGCCGGAGCAGGTCCCCGGTGCGCGACGGCGGGCGCTGGTCGGCCAGGTTGATGTCGATCAGCAGCTCGGGACGGGCCAGCCGGAGGTTGAGCATCGGCATCAGGCTCTGCCCGCCGGCCAGGATCTTCGCTTCCTCACCGCGGGCGGCCAGCAGGCGCACCGCCTCGTCGTAGCTGCCGGCGGCTACGTAGTCGAAGGGGGGTGCGACCATCCGCGCTACCCGGCCACGGCCTGCAGGCGGGCCACGGCGGCGGCCAGCACCGCCTGGTTGCTGGTCACCACAGGCAGGCCCAGCCGCTCGGCGATGGCCGGGCGGACGGCCATCGCACCGAAGTTCGTGCAGGAGGCGAAGACCAGGTCGATGGTGCCGGCCGCGGCCAGCGGCCCGAGGGCCCGGACCGCGAAGGCCACGATCTCGTCCGGCTCGACCTCCGCGATCGCGAAGTTGTCGGTGATGCCGAGCCCGGTGATGCCGGCCACCTGGATTCCGTCGTCTTCGATGCTGGCCTTGATCTTCTCGTTCAGCTCATCGATGTACGGCGTGATCACGCCGATGCTGGCCGCGCGGGACGCCTCGATCGCGGTCCGGACCGCGCCGATGGTGGATATGACCGGCGCGCCGGTCAGCTCGCTGATCCGCTGGCACAGCTCGGTGTCGTAGTCGTTGCCGCGCAGCGCCCCGGCGCTGGTGCAGCCGAACACCACGACGTCGGGCCGCGCGGTGCCCAGGTCGCGCGCGGCGGGCAGCGCGAACTCGTCCAGCATCCGGTTCTCGCCCGCCGGGGTGGTGTCCTGCATGTACATCCGCGCCGTGTGCAGGGCGGTACCCGGTGGCAGGTCGCGGGTGAAGTCGACCTCCATCATGGTGTTGGAGGACGGGATCATCAGCCCGACCCGGGCGGGCCGGGCCCTCATGGTGTCTGCACCGTCACTGCGACGGGGCCGTCGCGCAGCTCGCGGTAGATGGCGACCTCCTGCGCCGACGGCGGCGCCAGCTCGGTGATCTCGTCGCTGAGTAGCAGCTCGAATCCGGTCTGCGCGCGGACCTGGCTGACGCTCACGCCCGGCTGCAGTGCGCACAGGCGCATCCGCCGGCTGACCGGCTCGAAGTCGAGCAGGGCCAGGTCGGTGACCACGGCCCCGAGCCTGCCGGTGACCAGCCCGGCCCGGGCCCGGCTGTCCCCGCCGGACAGGTAGCCGGGGCTGGTGATGAAGTCGACCCGCTCGACGAAACGCCGCGGCTCGTGCTGGGTCACGATCAGCACCTCGTTGCACAGCGAGATGATGTCGTTCGCGCCGCCGCTGCCCGGCAGTCGCACCCGTGGCCGTTCCATGGTGCCGATCACGCTGGTGTTGATGTTTCCGTACATGTCGACCTGGGCGGCGCCGAGGAAGCCGTAGTCGAAGTAGCCTCGCTGCGCGTACAGGAAGATGTCGGTGATGTCGGTCAGCATCTGCGCCCCGTAGGCGGCGCGCATCTCGTTGGTGGAGATCGGCAGCTTGCCCGGCAGCAGCGCGGTCCCGATGATGCCGCCCTCCAGGACGATGGTCAGGTGCGGCGCGTGCCGGTGCCGGGCCACCGCGGAGGCCAGCAGCGGCATGCCCACGCCGGCGAAGACCACCTTGTGATCGGCCAGCAGCCGGCTGGCCGTGATCGCCATCAGCTCCTCGGCCGTGATGTCGCCGGTGGTGTCGGGTGGGATGTCGGCCGTTATGTCGCTCATCGGGGGGTCAGCTCCCCGGCGTCGGCGGCCAGCGCGGCCAGCCGGTCGGGCCCGGCGGCGGCGAGGAAGCCGGCGAAATCTGCGTGCGCGTCCACGTTCTCCTCCACGTAGCGCAGCCCCGCGGCCGGGCCTTGCTCCTTGGCCGCGGCGGCGTAACCGTCGAAGTGCCGCAGGTCGGGGCCGTAGCGGCCGTAACACTCGTGCGGGTAAGCCCCGTGCGGGGCCGCCACCACGGCGTCGACGGCGAAGTGCGGCAGCATCGTGCGGTCCGGGTGGGCGGCGATCTGTTCCGGGCTGACGATCTCCTCGGCGCTGACGATCACCGTGCGGGCGGCGCGGGCCATGTCGACGTCCATGTGCCGGTACCCGTCGACCTGCACGTTACCGAGCATGTCGGCCCGGTGGGCGTGGATGAGGGCCACGTCGGGGTTGAGGGCCGGCACCGCGGCCAGCCGTTCGCCGGTGTACGGGCAGGTGACGGTCTGCAGGTCCAGCCGGGCGGCCAGGTCGGAGCCGAGCATGGTCAGGGTGGGCAGGAACGGCACGCCCATCGCGCCGGCCTTGTAGCGCAACCCGATGGCCAGGTGGCTCCACTCGTCGTAGGCGACCTCGCCGCGCTCGACGTAGTGCCGGAAGATCGGGGCCAGCCCCCAGGGCAGGCCGATGCCGACCCAGCTGGAGACGATCCGGTCCAGCGCGCCGGTGGACAGGAAGAGCTCGATCTCGTAGCAGGCCAGCGGCCGGGACACGGTCAGGTGCCGGCGCCGCTGCCGCAGTAGCGCGAACACCAGCGCCATCGGCGTCCGCGAGTACAGCGTCCCGCCTATCGCGACGTGGTCGCCGTCGCGGATGAGTTGCACCGCCGCCTCGGCGGTCATCCGCTTGTCCACCGCCGGCCGCCCGCCCGCCTCCCGCTCGGCCCGGGCCGCCAGCACGGCGACGTGTTCCATCAGTCCGCCCGGTTCACTACGGGCGCGGCGACCCGGGTTCCGAGCAGCGGCAGGACCTCGGTGGCCAGCCGGTAGACCTGCTCGGCCTGGTAGTTGTAGGGGCAGAACACCAGGTGCTTGACCCCGGCCTCCAGGTAGGCGGCGATCTGCTCGGCGCATTGCCCGGGCGTGCCGCGCACCGCCGACTCCGGCGTGGCCTCGCTCCAGGCCGGCACGTCGAAGTAGTCGCCCACGTACTGTCCGGCCAGCCGGGTCGCTTCCTCGTAGGAGTCACCGATGCACAGCGGGACCTGGGCGACCAGGTTGAGCTCGTCCGGGTCCCGGCCGGCCTCCTCGGCGTAGTCGCGGATCCTGGACCACGCCCCGGCGATCGACTGCGGGGTGTAGAAGTAGGTCACCCAGCCGTCCGAGCGGGTGGCCACCCGGCGGAGCACCCGATCCACGTACCCGCCGATGAGCACCTGCGGCCGGGGCCGCGGCCGGGGCAGCATCCGCACGTGGGACAGGACGCGGCCGTCCCATTCGCCGCTCACGTCGTCCTCGTCCCACAGCCGGTACAGCATGTCCAGGTTGCGCTCGAAGATCTGGCCGCGCTGGGCGAACGGCACCGCGGTGGCGTGGAACTCCCGCTCGTACCAGCCTGCCGCCACCCCGAGCATGAGGCGCCCGCCGCTGCCGAGCTGGATGGTGGCCGCGGTCTTGGCCAGGATGGCCGGCTCCCGGATGGGCAGCACCAAGATGCCGGTGCCGAGCATGATCCGGCTGGTCCGCGCGGCCACCATGCTCAGCGTGGTCAGCGCCTCCAGGAACGGGAACGGCCGCCGGGCCCCGAGGAACAGGTGATCCCAGGCCCAGACCGACGCGAAGCCGAGTTCCTCGGCGGTGATCGAGTACGCGCAGACCGCGTCCATGTCCGGGACCTTCGTCTCCGGGGTGAAGTTCTCCAGAGCCAAGCCGAACTCGACGGTCATGGGCGAGCCTCCAGGCAGGTGGGCGGGGGACCGCATCGTCCCAGGAGCGGGGCGTGCTCGCCGGCTCCTCCAGCATCGTATGCACGGGCCTCCGGCTGCTTCATTGGCGGGGGCTGCCAGCAAGGCCGGCCATTATTCGGCAACTGATGCCATATCGCTGCCCCGGCCGGAACCGGGATAGTGACAACCAGGCCAGCGCTGTCCTCGATCCCTGGGCCCAGTGGTAATGAGGAGATGCCATGAGCACTGCAGCTGACGCATCTGACCTGGAAGCGACGAGGGCGCGAGAAGAACCGCTGATCCTGGAGCGCCACGGGATCGACTACATCCCGCCGAACGAACGCCACGGCAAGCCCTACACCTTGTTCACGTTCTGGGCGGCCAGCAACGTGCAGATCCTCGCGGTCTCCGTCGGCGTCCTGGCCATCGTCTTCGGCCTCAGCCTGCCCTGGGCGATCTTCGCGATCCTGGTGGGGAACGCGGCCGGCGGCATATACATGGCGCTGCACTCGGTCCAGGGGCCCCGGCTCGGCCTGCCGCAGATGATGCAGTCCCGGGCCCAGTTCGGGATGTACGGGACGGCGCTGCCGAACCTCATCGTGGTGCTGATGTACATCGGCTACTTCACCTCCAGCGCGATCCTCGGCGGGCAGGCGGTGGCCAGCCTGTTCCACGTGACCACGGCCGAGGGCATCATCATCATCAACGCCTTCGTGCTGCTCATCACGTTCTTCGGCTACGACATGTTCCACTCCTACAACAGGATCGTCACCTTCTTGTCGACCGGGATCTTCGTCGCCATCTTGGTCAAGCTGGTGAGCGTGCTGCCCGCGCACCAGGCGGCCGGGGACAACTCCGCGGGCAACATCCTGCTGGCCATCTCGGTGTTCGTCGCCTGGCAGGTCACCTGGGCGCCGTACGTCTCGGACTACTCGCGCTACATGCCGGAGAACACTCCCGCCGTGAAGACGTTCAGCTACACCTACATCGGGTCGGTGTTCGGCGCGTCCCTGCCCATGTGCATCGGAGCGATCGCGGCGGTGGTGGCCGACAAGGCGGTGACCGCGAACGCCCCCGACTACCTGGCCGGCCTGCTGTCCGCCAAGTGGCTGTTCCTGATCATCATCATCCTGGGCGTCGGCTCCGGGAACTTCGGCAACCTCTACGGGCCGTACCTCACGTTCATGGCGATCATCTCGCCGTCCGGCAAGCTCGCGTCCAAGACCACCGGCCGTCCGGCCCGGCTCATCGCCACCACCATAGTCGCGATCATCGGCACGCTCATCGCGATCAAGGCGAGCAGCAACTTCATCTCCGACCTGGAGAACTTCCTGGTCTTCACCTTGTACCTGCTGGTGCCCTGGACCGCGATCAACCTGACCGACTTCTACGTGATCCGGCACGGGAAATACGACATACCCGAGCTGTTCAAGGTCAACGGCAAGTACGGGAAGTTCAACTGGTTCGCGCTGATCGTGTACGCGCTGGCGGTCGGGATCCAGTTCCCGTTCATGAACGACCCGGCCGTCTACGTCGGCCCGATCGCGAACTCCCTGGGCGGTGCGGACATCGCCTGGATCGTCGGCTTCGTCTTCGCGGGTGTCGTGTACTACGTGGGCGCGCGGCTCGGTCTGGCCTCCCCGACCCGGCCCAAGCACGGGTCCGCGGTCCTGACCGGGAAGGGCGCCTGACGGGTTTGCTGAGCCTGTGGGAGTTCGGCGGCGTCGTAGGGTGACGCCGAGCAGAGCTGCCGGGTGGGCCCCCGGCGGTTGGGGTGCCTGAGCGTGCCGTGACAGCTGAGCTCGCCGGGTGCGCCCCGAGTGCGATTAACCGGGAGGATATGGGCTTACGGGAGCGGTTTGTGCACCATAGGCCACCAAACTCGCCCAGAAGCCCGAATGCTCCCTGATAGATGCCGATCTTGTCGAACTGGTGGGCGATGACGGGCTGGCGGGATTGGTGGGATTGGTGGGACGCCGGAGCGGGCCGCTGGGCCGCTACGACGAAGGCCAGGTGCGAGAGGTGATCGAACTCCGAGCCCGCGTATTGCTCGTGCTGGACCGCGTGTTGCGGTGGCGCGCACCAGGGTCGTTCGGATGAATGAATTTGATCTTTTTCTCTTGGGGCCCGACACATGGACCGCGAGGCCGGGCCGGCGGATGATGTGGCCGGGAGGTCATCTATGAAGACCACGGCAGCGGTGCTCAGGGACGTGGGCAAGGACTGGGAGATCATCGAGCTGGACCTCGACCCGCCCAAGGAGGGCGAGGTGCTGATCCGGTTCGCGGCGGCGGGCCTGTGCCATTCGGACGACCACCTGCGGACCGGTGACATCCCGGTCCGCTACCCGATCGTCGGCGGGCACGAGGGGGCGGGCATCGTCGAGGAGGTCGGCACGGGGGTCAGCCGGCTCAAGCCGGGCGATCACGTGGTCTGCTCGTTCCTGCCGACCTGCGGGCACTGCCGGTTCTGCGCCAGTGGCATGACCAACCTGTGTGACATGGGCGCGCTGTTCGTGGACAACTGCCTGCCGGACGGGACGTTCCGGTTCCACGCCGACGGCGAGGACTTCGGCCAGATGTGCCTGCTGGGCACGTTCTCCCAGCGCTCGGTGGTCTCCGAGCACTCCTGCATCAAGATCGACGACGACCTTCCGCTGGAGACAGTGGCGCTGGTCGGCTGCGGCGTGCCGACCGGGTGGGGCACCGCGGTCAACGCGGGCGGCGTGCGGCCCGGCGACACGACCGTGATCTACGGGATCGGCGGAGTGGGCATCAACGCCGTCCAGGGCGCGGCGTTCGCCGGCGCGCGTAACGTCATCGCGGTTGACCCGCTGGAGTTCAAGCGGGAGAACGCGATGGAGTTCGGCGCCACGCACGTCGCGGCTTCCGCGCAAGCGGCGCAGGAGCTTGTCTTGGAAGTGACCCGTGGCGTCGGCGCGGACCAGGCGCTGGTCACCGTCGGAGTGGTGACCGAGGAGGTCATCGCGGCCGCGTTCGCGGCGGTGCGCAAGCGCGGCACGGTGGTGATCACCGGGCTGGCCGGGCCGGGCAAGAAGACGATCCAGATACCGTCGTTCGAGCTCACCTTGTTCGAGAAGCGGATCCAGGGCGCGCTGTTCGGCAGCGGCAACCCGTTCGAGACGATCCCGCGGCTGCTCGATCTGTACCGGGCGGGCCAGCTCAAGCTCGATGAGCTGATCACCAACCGCTACCAGCTCGACGAGGTCAACCAGGGCTACCGCGACATGCTGGACGGCCGCAACGTCCGCGGCCTGCTCATCCACTCCTCCTGACCCCCGGGTGCGGGGCCGGGGCGGGCGTGAGACGATCCAGTCCAACGGGCAAGATCAACATCGCGTCGCCGCTACTGGGAGTGAGCATGGCATCGGCCACAGTGAACCGCCGTAGCTTCGACCTGGCCGGCCTGGACGTGCCGGCGCTGGAGATCACGGGGACCGCGGACGGTCCGCTACTGACCGTGATCGCGGGCGTGCACGGGTGCGAATACTCCTCGCAGGCGGGGCTGCGGGCCTGGGCCGGCCGTCTGGCCGGCCGCGAGCTACGCGGCCGCGTGGTGGCCGTGCCGGTGCTGAACCTGCCGTCGTTCTGGGCCCGGACCCCGTTCGTGGTGCCCGAGGACGGCAAGAACCTCAACCGCCAGTTCCCCGGGAACGCCTCGGGCAGCCTGGCCGAACGGCTCGCCTACGACACCTTCACCAAGGTCATCACGGGCTCGGACGCCCTGATCGACATGCACGCCGGGGACATGGTCGAGGCGCTCCAGCCGTTCGCGCTCTACGACGCGGGCCCCAGCGAGGCCCGGGCCCGGGAGATGGCCAGCGCCTACGGGCTCGGGTACGTGATCCGCCAGGAACCGGGGCCCGACCGCGCCGTGGGCGGCACGAGCAGCGCCGCGGCGGCGGAGATCGGGATCCCGGCCATCATCGCCGAGGCGGGCGGATGCGGCCTGGTCGAGCGGGCGGCCGTCGAGGCGCACGTGCGCGGCCTGAACCGGGTGCTGGCGTTGCTCGGGATGTCCGAGGGACCCATGCCCGACGACGGGCCGCCGCCCACCTACCTGCAGCGGTTCCTGTGGCTGCACGGCCGGGACGAGGGATGGTGGGAGCCGGCCGTGCAGGTCGGGGAGGCGGTCGCCGAGGGGCAGGTTATCGGGACGGTCAGCAGCATCGACGGAACCCAGACCCTGGAGACCATCACCGCGCCGGCGGACGGCGTGCTGATCTTCATCACCAGTTCGCCCGCGGTGGCGGCGGGCGGGCTGCTGCTCGGCCTGGGCGCCAGGTAGTCACGTGATCACCGGGTGTCGGTCAGGGCCGGTAACACATCACGCGAGCGTCACAGTAGCGTCCCATCTGGGATTTCCCTCCTGCCGCGCTGACCACGCAGGTCGCACCATAGTGGTAGAGGGCGCATTCCCCGCCGGACTCTGCCGGCTCTGGGGGATCTGGCGACGATGCCGGCTCGGGACGCGACTGGCGTTCACCATTCAGATCTAGGTGGCCGGAAGGAAGTCAGGTCATGAGGTCAGTTTCCTCGCTATCAGGTGGGTCGCGGTCTCGATTCCGCCGTCGGATGCTGCTGGCGGGCGTGGCCGCGCTGGCGCTGGCGGCGGCCGGCTGCAGCAGCACGAGCAGCAGCAGCGGCAGTTCGGGGGCGGCGTCGTCGGCAGGTACCCCGATCGCGGGCGGCACCGCGATCATGGCGGAGGCGCCGGAGAACGCGCCGAGCTACATCTTCCCGTACATGGCCAGCGCCGTGGTCAGCAACGTCAACCTGTTCGACTTCCAGTACCTGTTGTACCGGCCGCTGTACTGGTTCGGCACCGGCGACCAGCCGTCGGTGAACACCTCGCTGAGCCTGGCCAACCTGCCGGTGGTCAGCGGCAAGAACGTGACGATCACGCTGAAGCCCTACATGTGGTCCAACGGCACCCCGGTGACCGCGCAGGACGTGGTGTTCTGGCTGAACATGGAGCTGGCCGAGCCGGACAACTACTTCGGCTACACCGGGTTCCCGTCGAACGTCTCGAACATCAAGGCGGTCAGCCCGACCGAGCTGACCATGACGATGGACAAGGCCTACAACTCGAACTGGTTCCTGTACAACGAGCTGAGCCAGATCACCCCGATGCCCGCGGCGTGGGACGAGACCGCCTCCGGGCCGAGCGACTGCGACACCAACGTCAAGGACTGCGCGGCGGTGTGGACCTACCTGACCGGCCAGGCCAAGAACCTGTCCGGCTACGCGAGCTCGCCGCTGTGGGGCATCGTGGACGGGCCGTGGAAGCTGAGCCAGTTCACCGCCGCCGGGTTCGTGGCCTTCGTCCCGAACAAGTCCTACTCCGGACCGGTCAAGCCGAAGCTGTCCGTGTTCGAGGAGTTGCCGTTCACCACCGACGCCGCGGAGTACAACGTGCTTCGCTCGCCCTCGGGCAGCAAGATCGACTTCGGCTACCTGCCCAACGAGGATGCGCCGCCGGTCCAGTCCGGCCAGACCGTGGGCACCAACCCGCTACCGGGCTACACGCTGGCGCCGATCTACCCGTGGGGCATCGACTACTACGCGATGAACTTCCAGTCGACCATCTCCGACCACGCGGCCATCTTCAAGCAGCTGTACTTCCGGCAGGCGATGGCCTACCTGATGAACCAGGCCGCGATCATCAAGGGCCCGCTGCGCGGGTACGGGACGGTCACCGTGGGCCCGGTGGCCGCGACGCCGGCCACCTCGTGGCTGTCGTCTCAGGGCCGGGCGGGCGACCCGTTCCCGTACAACCCGGCCAAGGCCAAGAGCCTGCTGGCCAGTAACGGCTGGACCGTGAACCCGGGCGGGGTCACCACCTGCACCAACGCGTCCGCCTGCGGCCCGGGCATCACCCAGGGAACCGGCCTGAGCTTCACCTTCGCGTACGAGAGCGGCGTCACCTGGGTCCAGCAGGAAATGGTCGAGCTGCAGTCCAACGCGGCGGCGATCGGGATCAAGCTGAACCTGGATCCCAAGCCGTTCGCGCAGGTCATCGCCCAGTCCGGCGGCAACTGCGTGGTCATTAAGGCGCCGTGCAACTGGGACCTGGCGAACTGGGGATTCGGCTGGTCGTTCTCGCCCGACTACCTGCCGACCGGCGAGGAGCTGTTCCAGTGCGGCGCGGTCTCGAACTCCGGCGGCTACTGCAGCAGCGCCGACGACTCGCTGATCGCCCAGACGCTGACCAGTTCCAACCTGCAGCTNNGTCGCGAACAACCTCAAGGGAGCCCTGCCGCAGAGCCCGACGCTGAGCATCAACCCGGAGAACTGGTACTTCGTTAAGTGACCAGTCTGACCAGCCTTGCGGGCCGGACCGCGGTCGTGACCGGGACCGCGCACGGGATCGGGGCCGGGATCGCGCAGGCCCTGGCCGACGAAGGCGCGACGGTCCGCGGCGTCGACAAGGACGTCGCGGACCTGACCAGCCCGGACGCGGTCCGGGAGTTCTTCGCGGCGGTCGGCCCGGTGGACATCCTGGTCAACAACGCGGGCGGCGTCGCCGGCCAGGTCGGCCGCCCGCTGGAGGAGGTGACCGACGACGACTGGCGGCAGGTGGTCGACGCCAACCTGACCAGCACCTTCTTGTGCACCCGGGCGGTGGTGCCGGCCATGAAGGAGCGCCGCTGGGGCCGGATCGTCAACATCTCCTCGGGCGCCGGCCGGACCGTCAGCCTGACCGGCATCCAGGCCTACGCCAGCGCCAAGGCGGCCCAGATCGGGTTCACCCGGCAGATGGCGCACGAACTCGGGCCGTTCGGGATCACGGTGAACTGCATCGCGCCCGGGTTCATTCTGTCCAACCCGACCACGCAGCGGCAGTGGGAGAGCTACGGCGAGGCGCGGCAGGAGGCGCTGGTGCAGGGCATTGCCATGCGGCGGCTGGGGACACCGGCGGACATCGCTAACGGAGTGGTTTTCTTCGTCGCGGAACGATCATCGTGGGTGACCGGGCAGACGATCTCGATTGACGGTGGTCATGCTCTCCTTTGATCCCGACGACGATGCCTACCTGGCCGAGCTCGCCGAGTTCGTCGCCGTGCCCAGCATCAGCCGGGACGCGTCGCACGCCACGATGCGGGCCGCGGCGGAGTGGCTGGCCGACCAGCTCTCGTTCGCGGGCGGCCGGGTGGTGGCCGCCGACGGCCATCCCGTCGTCTACGGAGCGTGGCTCGGAGCGCCTGGAGCGCCTACGGTCTTGGTCTACGGGCACTACGACGTGCAGCCGACGGGTTCCCGCGCCGAATGGGAGTCGCCGCCGTTCGAGCTGACCCGGGACGGCAGCGTCGTGCGCGGGAGAGGCACCAGCGACGACAAGGGGCCCGTGTACATCGTGCTCAAGACCGCGCAGGCGTTCATGGCGCAGGAGGGCCGGCTGCCGCTCAACGTGAAGTTCCTGTTCGAGGGCGAAGAGGAGATCGGCAGCCCGCACCTGGCGGGATTTGTCGCCGCGCACGCCGAGGAACTGGCCGCCGACCTGGTCATCTCCGCCGACGGGGCGATGTGGCGGCCGGACGAGCCCTCGGTCGCGGTGATGTCGAAGGGCCTGGTCGCGATGGATATCGTCGTCGAGGGCGCCAGCACGGATCTGCATTCGGGACGGTACGGCGGCACCGTCGCCAATCCCCTGCACGCGCTGGCCGACATCCTGGCCAGCCTGCACCGTCCGGACGGCAAGGTCGCCGTCGACGGCTTCTACGACGGCGTCGCCGCATTGAGCCCGGAGCGCCGGGCCGAGCTGGCCGGGGTTTCGTTCTCTGAGCCGCGCTACCTGGCTGACCTGGGACTGAGCGAACCGTTTGGCGAGCCGGGGTTCACCACCTTGGAGCGGCTCTGGGAACGGCCCACGCTGGAGGTCAACGGCGCGGCGGGCGGCGGGAAGTACACCGTGATCCCGCACGTCGCGGTGGCCAACCTGTCCTGCCGCCTGGTGCCCGGGCAGGATCCGGGGGCCGTGATCGAGGCCATTACCGCTCACGTGGCGGCCCGGCCGGCCCCGGGCGTCCGCGTCGAGGTGCGGCCCGACGACGTCCGGGTGCCCGCGTACACCATCCCGGCCGGTCATCCGGCGATCCAGGCCGCCACCGCGGCCCTCGAAGCGGTCTACCGGGACCAGCCGGTCCTGCTCACCTGCATACCCGGGACGCTGCCGGCCACCGCCCTGTTCGAGCGGCTGCTGGGGATCAAGACGCTGTTCTTCTCGTTCTCCACGGCCGACGAGAAGCTCCACGCGCCCAACGAGTACCTGCGCATCCGCAGGCTGAAGGAGGGAATGCGCGCATGGGAATACCTGTGGCGCCTGCTGGCTACACGGCTTACTCCTACCTGAGCGCCGGTGAGGACTTTCGCGGCTTCGAGCTGGCCCCCGAGTTCGGCCGGGTGCCGCCCTGGTCCGGCCTGGCGGGCCTGACCGCCGAGCAGCAGGAGCGAGCGCAACGGCTGCTGCACGAGAGCCTGGTGATCAGCCTGCACGACCATCCGGTCAGATTCCCGCTGCGGATGGAGGAAACCCCGGAGTACAACCGCACCGGGCGCCAGCACGCCGCCTACGCGGGCCTGGCGGCGTCGGGCATGACCGTGGTGTTCGACAACATGATGGACGGCACGGCGTGCGTCACCGGGAACGCCCCGTGGCGGTGGGCCGACATCATCACCGACCTCGGCATGCGCCTAGCCGACCTGGCCCACCAGGACCACGTCATGGTGGTCCGCACCCTGGCCGACATCGACGAGGCGTACCGCTCCGGGCGGGTCGGGCTGGTGTTCGGGCTGGAGTCGGCCACGCCGATCGAGAACGAACTGGACCGGCTCGACGTGCTGTACGGCCTGGGCCTGCGGCAGATCGGCATCGCCTACTCCGACGCCAACTCCCTCGGCGGCGGCCTGGCCGAGCCTCAGGACTCCGGGCTGACCGCCTTCGGCCACCGGGCGGTGACGCGGATGAACAAGCTGGGCCTGGCCATCGACCTGTCCCACGCGGGCGACCGCACCGCGCTGGATACCTGCGAGCAGAGCGAACGCCCGGTGTTCATCACCCACGCCGGCGCCCGGGCGGTCTGGGATATCCCGCGGATGAAGCCCGACGACGTGCTGCGCGCGGTCGCCGCGACCGGGGGCGTGATCGGGATGTCGGCCGCCCCGCACACGACGCTGTCCGCCGACCACCCGCGGCATAGCATCGACTCGGTCATGGACCACTTCCAGTACTGCGCCGATCTGGTGGGCATCGACCACGTGGCGTTCGGGCCGGACACGCTGTACGGCGACCATGTGGCCCTGCACCGGATCTTCGCTCACCTGCTCAGCATGCGCGCGGCCCGGGGTCCGTCCTTCGACCCGGTCGCCTACGTCGACGGCCTGGAGAACCCCACCGAGAACTTCGGCAACATCTGCGGCTGGCTGGTCCAGCACGGGTACGACGACGCGGACATCCGCGCCGTCCTCGGCGGCAACATCTACCGGACGCTGCAGTCGATCTGGCTGTTACCTGGTTTGTCTCCGGTCGACGGCTAGGACTGGTTCGATCAGGCTCGCCGCGGCGAGCAACGCCATGTCGGCGCCGCGTGGCGCGGACAGCTGGATCCCGACCGGGAGCCCGTCATCCCATCCGCAGGGCAGCACCAGCGCCGGGTCCCCGGTGAGGTTGAACACGCCGGTGAACAGGCCCTCCAGTTCGCCCTCCGGGGTGTCCACCGGCGGGGTCGTCACCGGGGCGGCGAACGGGGCGGCGGGCGTGACCAGTACGTCGACGCCGCGGTACACCTCCGCCGCCCGCGGCAGCAGGTCGTCGCGGCGCCGGCCGGCGCCGTGGTAGGCATCCTCTGTTACGTGTGACGCCGTCCGGAGCAGCCGGAGCGTTTCCGGCCCGTAGCGCTCGGGGTGGCTGTCGACCTGAGCGCGGTGCACCTGCCAGGCCTCGAACAGAATAATGTCGCCGAACGACCCGGCGATCTCGCTCAAGACGGAGCCGTCCACGTCTACCACGGGGAACGCCCCGGCCAGCCGGGCCAGCGCGGCCCGCAGCGCGGCGGCGACTCCCGGCCGGATGTCCGGGTGATCAAGCTGCGGCCTGGCCACGCCCAGCCGCAGCGTGGCGTGCGCGGGGCCGCTCGCCGGTGCGCTCGCCGACCCGCTGGCCGGCTCCTGGCCGGTGAGGGCGGCGAAGACGGTCGCGGTGATCGCGACGTCGGCGCCGAGGATGCCGATATGGTCCAGGGACGGCGAGAGCGGCTGGGTGCCTGCCACGTCGATGGCGCCGAACGACGGCTTGAAGCCGACGACCCCGCAGTAGTGAGCCGGGATCCGGATCGAACCGCCGGTGTCGCTGCCCAGTGCCGCCGGGCANNCGCGGGGGCCCCGGCCATGTCGTGGGGGTTCCCGTTGCCGCGCGGGTGCCCGGCCACGTCGATCATGTCCTTGACCGCGACCGGGACGCCGTGCAGCGGACCGTCCGGCTGGCGGGCGGGGGCGGGAAAGATGGTGACCACCGCGTTCAGCGGGCCGCCGAGACGGAGCGCTCGCTCCTGTGCGGCCAGCAGCTCGAGGTTGGCGACCTCGCAGGTCCGCTCGCCCCGCTCGATCGCGCGGATCAGCTCTCCGGCGTAGCTGGTCAGCGGGCCGTTCAGGTCGCGGAGCAGGTCGTCGACCTCGGTCTTCCGCTTGCGGACCATCAGGTCGCGGTAGATGCCGCTGTGCGACTTCGCGCTCCCGCGGTTGAACGCGACCAGACGGGCCAGGGAGCCCTCCAGGTCACCGGGATCGAAGCCGTCGAAGGCCTCCGGACGGACCGGCGCCTGGGCCAGCACCTCCCGGGCGGTCGCGAGCATCAGCGGCCGCCACTTCGGGTCCTCCAGGGAGTCGGCGATCGACAGATCCGACACCGCCCCCGCGTAGAGCATGGCCCCGTAGGCCTCCTTGCCCCACAAGAAGCCCAGGATGTTATCGGTCGGCTCCGCGTAGGGCAGGGCGGCGGCCAGTTCGCGCACCCGTTCGCTGAGGCCGCCCGCGGGTT
This sequence comes from Actinomycetota bacterium, assembly GCA_003136255.1. Taxonomy (GTDB): domain Bacteria; phylum Actinomycetota; class Actinomycetes; order Streptosporangiales; family Streptosporangiaceae; genus Palsa-504. The sequence goes on along the minus strand of PLDT01000347.1, from coordinate 20,824 downwards.
CGCCGACCCGGAAGGTCCCGATGTTGCCCTGCATGATCAGCCCGGGTTCCAGCCAGTCTGCGCCGAAATTCACGAAGCTGGCCAGCACGCGCTCGGGCCCGACCGCCGCGGACAGGGTTCCCGTGGTCAGGCCGTTCTGGAAACTGACCACGTAACCGTCCGGCGCCAGGCGCCCGCGCAGCAGCTCGGCCGCGGCGGCGGTGTGGTGGCTCTTGGTGGCCACCGCCGCCCGCGCCACGGTGGCGGGCAGGTCGTCCGGCAACACCGCCCTGGCCGGCACCGTGAAGTTCTCGACCGGCCCGCAGATGGACAGGCCCCGCCGGTTGATGGCCTCGACATGGGCCGGATCGGCGTCGCAGAGAAGAACGTCATGACCGGCACGGATCAGGTGAGCACCGATGGTGCCGCCGATGGCACCGACACCGATAATCGTCAGCTGCAAGAAAGCTCCTCATGTCCTGGTTCTGACCGCAGGCTACGCCACGCCCGCGGCTCGCCTTGTCCCGGGCGACATTCCTGGCTGTGGCGCATTGTGCTCTGGTCACGGGGCCGCGGATCGGCGCCGGGGCCCGCTTGCCGGGTGGCCCGCGGGCGGGGGACGCTGATCGGGACACGGGCGCGATGAACAGAGGGAGGACACGATGGCGGAGGCGGCGCAGAGCGGGGAGCACGGCGAGTTCTGGCGGGCGTTCAAGCCGATCGAGCAGGTGTTCCGGCCTGGCGCGATGCCGGAGGCGTACATCGCGAACGCGGCCATCGACGACGACCGGTACTACGCTCCGCTGTCGGAGACGGTCGGCACCCGGCCGCTGTTCATCTCCCCGGGCCAGAACCGGTGGTGCGACGTACTGCTGTGCCGCGGGGCCGGGCTGGTCAACCGGCACTACCACCCGCAGCAGGTGTTCGCGTACACGATCTCCGGCAAGTGGGGGTACCTGGAGCACGACTGGGTGGCGACCGCCGGGGACTGGATCTACGAGGCGCCCGGCGAGGCGCACACGCTGGTGGCGTACGAGAGCGACGAGCCGATGCGGGTGACGTTCAACGTCACCGGCCCGCTGATCTGGCTGGACGAGAACGGCGAGCCCAACGGCCACTTCGACGTGTTCGACTACATCAAGCTGTGCCGCGAGCACTACGAGAAGGTCGGGATCGGCGCCGACTACGTTGACAAGCTGTTCCGCTGACCCGGGCCAACGCCGTCGTTGGCCCGGGAAGCCAGCGATCTTTAGAAGGTGCGGATGGCGATCTCGGCGGGCGCGGCGAGCAGGTTGGTGATCTCGTCGTCCAGGCGGCTGAGCGTGATCGACACGCCCGCCATGTCCAGNNTCGCTGATCGGGGTGCCGCCCAGCCCGTTGATCATGAGCGCCACGTTGTCCCCGGAGTGGAAGGGCAGGTCGGTCACGACCGCCTCGAGCAGCTCGTCGACGATCTCGTTGGCGCTGGCCAGCTTCTCCCGGCGGCGGCCCGGCTCGCCGTGGATGCCGACGCCCATCTCCATCTCATCGTCGCCCAGCTCGAACAGCGGGGAGCCCTTGGCCGGCGGGGTGCACGAGGTCAGCGCCATGCCCATGGTCCGGGTCACGGAGTTGACCTTGTTGCCGATGCGGATCAGCTCGTCCAGGTCGGCGCCCTGCTCGGAGGCGGCCCCGGTCGCCTTGATGACGAAGAAGTTCCCGGCCACGCCGCGCCGGCCGACGGTGTAGGTGGAGTCCTTCACCGCCACGTCGTCGTCCACGATCAGCGTGCCGATCGTGATCCCGTCCGCCTCGGCCATCTCCTGGCCCATCTCGAAGGCCATCCGGTCACCGGTGTAGTTGTTGATGATGTGCAGGACGCCCTTGGGCGAGGCGAGGAGCTTGCTGGTCTCCAGCACGTAGTCCATCGGCGGCGCGGCGAACACGTCGCCCGGGCAGGCGGCGTCGAGCATGCCCTTGCCGACGATCATCACGTGGGCGGGCTCGTGCCCGGACCCAGAGCCCTGGATGATCGAGACCTTGTCGTCGCGGGGCGCGTCGACCCGCATGATGAGGTTGAACTCGGGCACGTACTTCAGCGTGTCCGGGTTGGCCAGTGCGATGCCCTTGAGCATCTCGGGCACGAACTGGCGAGGGTCGTTGACGAACTTCTTCATGGCGCTGACCTCCAAGGATTAAGAACTCAGGATTCAACCGGGCGCTTGCCCCACTGGTCGGCGAGCGCCTCGAACATGACGGCCACCGCCATGGCACCCGCGTCCAGGGTGCCGATGCTGCGCTCGCCGGTGTAGCTGGCCCGGCCGCGCATGGCCTGCATCGACCGGGTCGCCTCGGCCCGCTCGCGCGCGACGGTGGCCGCCGCCCGCAGGGCCGCGGCCGCGTCGTCTCCCGCGGCGATGCGCTCCTGCAGGGTGTCCACCGCGGGCACCAGCGCGTCCAGCAGGGTCTTGTCCCCCACGTCTGACTTCCCGCGGGCCTTGATGCCCTCGATCGAGGCCCGCAGCATCGCGATGACCTGGGCCTGCTCCAGGTGGTCCACGGCTCCGGCGGTCGTCCCGGCGCGCAGGAACGCGGTACCCCAGATCGGGCCGGAGGTGCCGCCGATGCGGCTGGTGATGACGACGGCGACCTTCTTCAGGAAGGTCCCGATGTCGGTCCGGTCGAAGTCGTCCCAGCCGGACAGCACGAGCTCGAAGCCGCGCGCCATCGAGTAGCCGAAGTCGCCGTCGCCGACCACGGCGTCCAGGTCGCCGAAGTACTTCTCGTTGTCGACCGCGACCGTCGCGATGGTGTGGACGACCGCCTCGACGTCGGACAGGTCTGCTGTGGACATGGGTGCTCCTTGGGGAAGCAGGCGGGTGAAGTCGGCCAGGGTGATCCAGGCCCCCGGGGTGGCCCGGCTGCGGTTAGCCAGGACGGTCGTCGGCTCGCCGCCGGGATCGCCCAGCGAGGAGACGACCAGGGCGGCTTCGCTGAAGTCCTCGTCGACGGTGTAGCCGTTGACGGTGATCATGGTGGTCAGGCCGGCGCCGGTGGCGGCCAGCAGGCCGTTGCGCGAGTCCTCGACCACGACCGCGTGGTCCGCGGACACGCCGAGGGAGTCCAGGGCCAGCAGGTAGATGTCGGGCGCGGGCTTCTTGCGCGGGACGACGTCGCCGGCGAACACAGCGACCTGGCGGGCGTGTTCCGCGCCCACGGCCCGTTCCAGGGTGGCCCGGACCGACGGCTCGGCCGACGTCGAGGCCACCGCCACCAGCCAGCCCGCGGCCAGCGCCTCGGCCACCACGCGGTCGATACCGGGCCGGGGCGGGACCGCGCCGGAGGCGACCAGTTCGGCGTAGATGGCGCTCTTGCGCCGGTGCCAGTCCGCCACGGCGCCTTGGCGGCCCTCGGCGTCGGCGGGCAGGCCGGCTGCCGCCACGAACTCGGGGGTGAGCAGGCTGGCCAGCCGCTCCTTACCGCCGCCGATGCGGAGCTTTTCCTTGTAGTCCGCCACGCTCCAGCGGACCGGCAGGCCGAACTCCTCGAAGGTCTGGTTGAACGCGGGCAGGTGGCCGTAGCGCTCGGTGTCGGCCAGCACCCCGTCGCAGTCGAAGATGAGCGCCGGGTCCGCCGGACCGCTCACGCGGTCACCAAGCCCGCCCGACGCTGCCGAAGCGGCGCATGTGGTCGGCGGCCATGTCCTTGACCGCGGCCCGGACCGCGGTGAACAGCGATGGCGGGTCCCAGCTGCCGCGTTCCTCCGCGCCGCGCAGGAAGGCCAGGTTGGCCTGCATGTAGATGACCTTGAGCGCGGTGGAGATGTTCACCTTGGCGCAGCCGCGCGCGATCAGGTCGGTGAACTGGGCGTCGGTCATCCCGGTGCCGCCGTGCAGGGCGATGGGGATCGGCTGGGCGGCCACGATGTCGGACACCCGCTGTGCGTCCAGCTTGGGCTCGGAGTGGTAGACGCCGTGCGCGTTGCCGATGGCGGGCGCGAACACGTCGATGCCCGTGGCCCGGATGAACTCCAGCGCCACCGGCAGCGACTGCCGCTCGGCCTCCTCGTCCGAGCCGATGTCGTCCTCGACGCCGGTGATGGACTCGATCTCACCCTCGACGTTCGCCCCGTAGGACCTGGCCTCGGCCACGACCTCGATCGTCTGCCGCTGGTTCTCCTCCACCGGCAGCCGGGAGGCGTCGAACAGCACCGAGTTCCAGCCCTTGCGCAGGCAGCTGGTGATGACCTCGCGGTCCGGGCAGTGGTCCAGGTGCAGGCTGACCGGGACCTCGATGCCCGCGGTCAGCTCCCGCCACATGGCGTACAGCAGGTCCAGGCCGACCGACTTGACCGTCTTGACCGAGGTCTGGACGATGACCGGGGAGCGCTGCTCCACGGCCGCGGCCAGCACCGCCTCCAGCGTCAGGTCGTTGACCACGTTGATGGCCGCGACGCCGTAACGCTCGCTGAACGCGCGGTCGACGATCTGCTTCAAGGGCACGACGGGCACACCTGCGAACTTACGCAGCGCCGCGGCCGGATGGATCAGTGGAACTACGCATCTTCGGGGAGGACTTCCCCTACCGGACGGCCTGCCGGAGCCGGGCCCGGCCGGCCAGCGCGGCCAGCTCGGTGCGGTTACGGGCGCCGGTCTTGCGCAGCACCGCGCCGGCGTGCTTTTCAACGGTCCTGATCGACAGGACCAGCTGCTCGGCGATCAGCTTGTCGGGCAGGCCCTGCTCCATCAGGCTGCGCACCTGGCGTTCGCGGTCGGTCAGGGCCGGCTCGGACCCGTCGTCCCGCAGGCCTCGGTGGAGCCGCTGGAGCGCCGGACCGGACAAGATGGCCTGGCCGCGGCCGGCCGCGATGACGGCCCGGGCCAGTTCCGGCCCGTCCGCGCCGGTGTCCACGCAGCCGCGCGCCCCCGCGCGGATCGCGCTGGCGACCAGCTTTTCGTCGCCGACCTCACACAGGACGACCACGGCCAGATCGGGGTGGCGGCTGAGCAGCAGGCTGGTCAGGTCCCGGGCCGGGCGGCCCGGGACGGGCGGCGGCCCGTCGGCGGTCAGGCCGAGGTCGGCCAGGCCAAGGTCGGCCAGCACCACGTCGGGCCGCAGGCCGGAGCAGGCGTCCAGTGCCTGATCGGCCGTGCTGACCTCGCCGACCACCTCCAGGCCCGGATCGGTCGTGGACAGCAGGCGGGCGATCCCGGCCCGCAGCAGCGGCCGGGCCGCCGCGATGAGCACGCGCAGCCGCGGGGCGGCCTGCTCCTCCTCGTGCCGGTAAGGGAACCGGGCCCGGATCCGGGTGCCCCAGCCGGCCAGCGAATCGACGTCGACCGTGGCCCCGAGCACGCGCGCGTGCTCGCTGACGGCGCGCAGCCCGAACCGGTCGCCCTGCCACTCGGCCGTGGGATCGAAGCCCTGCCCGTCGTCCTGGACCAGGAGCGTCACGGCGGTCGGCTCGTACATCAGGCCCAGCCGGACCGAACGGGCCTGGGCGTGCCGGACGATGTTGGTCAGCGCCTCGCGCGCCACCCGGAGCACGCCGTACGCCAGGCTCTCCTCCATGGCGGCCGGCGTCCCGGCCGAGACGTACCCGACCTCAAGGCCGCCGATGCTCTGCGCCCAGGCCGCCTCCGAGCGGAGCGCCGCGTCCAGCGTCTGGCCCTTGAGCGGCGACGCGGCCAGGCCGAGCAGCGTGAGCCTGATCTCGGCCAGGGCGTCCCGGGCCGCCGTGCCGGCCTGCCGGAGCTGGCCCGCCACCGCCCCGGCGACCGCCATCGCGGTCAGCTCGCGCTCGGCGGCGTCGAGGTAGACGCGGATGCTCACCAGGCGCTGGGTGAGGCTGTCGTGGACCTCGCCGAGCAGCCGGTCGCGCTCGGCCGCCGCGGCCTCGGCCCGGGCCCGTTCCTCGGCGGCCTCGTGCATCTGGGCGGTGGCCAGCGCGATGGCGGCGTGCCGGGCGAACAGCTCGAGCAGCTCGGCGTCGTCCGGCCCGAAGACCCGGCGCTCGTCGCGGCTGAACACCACGCAGGCCCCGATGATGCGCCCGCGCCACTCCAGCGGCACGCCGATCACGCCGCGCAGGGTGGCGCGGTCCTCGGACGCCAGGTGGCCGCCGGGGACCTCGTCGTAGCGGGCGAACCAGACCGGGGCGCGGCGCGCCACCACCGCGCCGGTCATCCCCTCGGTGAGCGGGAAGACCCGGCCGGACTGGCACGCCACGCCGATGTCGGCTTCCTTGCGGTAGGTGCCGGCCGCCTCGTCGACGCTGCAGATCGAGCCCGCGTGGCAGCCGAGCAGCTCGGTGCACCGCCGCAGGATCCGTTCCAGCAGGGGGTGCAGCGAGAACTCGCCGGCCAGGTCCTCGGCCACCGCGATCAGGCCAGCCGCCCGTGCCGCGGCACCCGGCTGATCCCGCGGCAGCCCCGCGGGAAATGGATCGGCGGACACGCGCCCTCCGGATCTTGACCACGCTGTCACGCCGCCGAGCGACTCGCTCAGCGGCCGATCCGAGCATCACCCGCCGGGTAACGCCACGTCAAGGTGGCCCGCCCCGCGGCGGGCCGCTCAGGCGTAGATCGACTTGAACTGCTGGTAGGCGCCGATCGCGTTCGGGCCGAGTTCGCGGGCGATGCTTCAGGCCACGACGGACAGGAGCGGCGCTAGCACGGGCAGGTCCTCCTCCGCGGCGGTCAGGATGACGCCGCTGACCAGCTTGCGGGCGTCGCGGAGCAGGTCAGCGGCGAGTTCGATGCCGACCGCGCGGGCCGCGCCGCGGCCGGCCCGTTCCATGGCGCGCAGGGTGTCCGGGGGGATGGTCACGCCGGGCACCTCGTGGGCCAGGTAATCCGCCTCCTCGAAGCTGCGCAGCGGGGTGACCGACAGCAGCAGCCGGATGTCTTCGGCTTCTAGCGCGCTCACCACGCGGAGCAGCGAGTCCAGCTCGTAGACGGGCCGGCTGACCAGGAAGTGCGCGCCGGCCCGGACCTTGGCCCGGGCCCGGGCGATCTCGGCGTCGGGGTCGCGCGCGCCGGGGTTGACCCGGGCGCCGACGCAGAACGAGGTCCTGGTGGTCAGGGCCAGGCCGTTGGAGTCGCGGCCCGCGTTCAGGCCGGCCAGCAGCGCGATCAGGCCCAGCGAGTCGACCTCCCAGATGCCGTCCACGGCCGGATAGTCGCCCCGGACCGGCGGGCTGCCGGTGGTGCTGATCACGCTGCGGATGCCGAGGGCATGCGCGCCGAGCAGGTCGGCCTGCAGGGTCATGATCGTCTTGTCCCAGGCCGCCACCGTGGCGACGGTCTCCACGCCGGCTTGCTGCTGTAGGTGCAGGGCCATGTCCAGGGAGTCCAGGTGGGTGCGGGCGCTGTCCGGCGGCTGGACCGCGAACAGCCCGATGCCCTGGGCCTGGAGCTCGGCCGCCGCCTCGAGCGCCTCGCCGGCCGGGGTGGCGATCGTGGCCGCGACGATGAACCGGCGGCTGGCTAGCTGGTCGGCCAGGGTGCCGGCGGCGGGGTGGGCCGGGCGGGAGTGGTGGCGGGGGGACGTCCGGAGGTTGGCCGCCGGGGACGGGGCGGCGGCGCGGACGGCGCCGAGGGTGGCCTGGATGTGGGTGGGGGTCGTGCCGCAGCAGCCGCCGACCAGCGATACCCCGGCGCCGGCGAACCGGGCGAGGTAGCGGGCGAAGTACCCGCCGTCGATGGCGAACTCGAAGCTGCGCGGTCCGGTCCGGCGTGGCTGCCCGGCGTTCGGCTGGGCGCTGACCGGCACCGACGCGTAGCGGACTAGGTCCTCGGCCACGGTGAGCATGCGCTGCGGGCCGATGGTGCAGTTGGTGCCGAGCATGGCCACCGGCAGGCTGGACAGCACGGTGGCGACCTCGCGCGGCGTCTCCCCGCCCAGGGTGTACGCGTCGTCGGCGAAGGTGGCCTGGGCGATGACCGGCACGTTGGTCAGGTTGGCGACCGCGCAGACCGCCTCGACCAGCTCGTCGAGGTAGCCGAACGTCTCCAGGATGAGCAGGTCGACGCCTTGATGGGCGACGAGGGCCTGGACCTGCTCGCGGATCACCTCGGTGCGTTCGGCCGAGCCGATCCGGCGGCGCTGGGATGCGGTGACGGCGGGCGAGACCGACCCGGCGATCAGGACCTCGCGCTCGCACTGGTCCTGCGCGGCGCGGGCGATCCGGACCCCGGCCCGGTTGATCTCCTCGACCTGGTCCGGGAGGCCGTGGTCGCCGAGCCAGAGCCGGTTCGCGCCGAAGGTGTTGGTCTGGATGATGTCTGCGCCCGCAGACAGGTAGCTCTCGTGGATCGTGCTGACCAGTCCAGGGTCGGACAGGTTGAGCTCGGGCAGCGACCGGTCCAGCGCGGCACCCGCCGCGTGCAGCATCGTGCCCATCGCACCGTCGCAGACCAGGATCCGCTGGCCCGGGACGAACGCGGTCATGGTTCCTCGCCGAGGGCGTCGAGGATCTCCAGCGCCACCTGGGCGATGAGCCGGTCGGTGTAGTTATCCAGCCGCAGCCCGGTGATCTCCTCGATCCGCTTGACCCGGTAGGCGACCGTGTTCGGATGCACGTGCAGGATGCGCGAGGCCCGCTGCGGGCTGTTGTTCTCCCGGAAGTAGCAGGCCAGCGTGGTCAGGTACTCCGACTTGTGCTCCTGCTCGTGCACGGCGAGCTTGCCCAGCACGTCGGCGGCGAACGACCGTAGCTCGGCCAGGTCGGGTACCTGCAACAGCAGCCGCAGGACGCCCAGATCGCCGAACGCCGAGACCGTGCCCGCCCGGCCGAGGCGCTTGAGCGTCGCCGTGGTGCGCTGGGCCTGCGCGTACGAGCGGGCCACTTCCCGGGGGTGGCGGCAGGTGCCGCCGATGCCGATGACGACCCGGGCCGCCGGGAACAGCTCGGCTAGCCGGGCCAGGCAGGCGTGGGCCAGCCGGCGAGCGTCCAGGGCGGGGGGGCCCGGCTCGTCCGGCGCGGCGGCCACGATCACTACCTCGGACTCCCGGGCCGAGATGATGGCGTCGGGCGCGCGGGTGGCGACGAAGTGCTCGATGCTCTCCCAGATCCGCTGCCGCTGGGCGGCGGCGTCCCCGGCGCTGGGGCTTTGCGCCGAGACGGCCGGGGCGGGCAGGTCGAAGGCGACGGCCATGACGTTGTGGTCGCGGGCCGGATCGTAGCCCAGGTGAGCGGCCCAGCGGCCGGTGTCGGCCTGGTCGCGGCCGCGGCCCAGCAGCAGGCCCTCCACCAGGTCGTCGCGGACCCGGCGGGCGGCCGCGGCGACCACCCGCTCGCGGCCGAGGATGACCCCGCAGATGGTGGCGGCGTGTTCGGTGACCAGCAGGCTCATGTCCTCGCCGAAGATGTTGTCGGCCGGGTCGATGGTGATCAGGTACGACGGGACCTCGTCCCCCACGAGAATGGGGGCCACGATGATGGCGGGGGTGCCGCCGACGTTCGGCAGGCGGAGCGCGCGCTGGCTCAGCCGGGACGCGCGGAGTACCTGGCCGAGCCGAGGGTGGACCACGTGCTGCCGGACCGCGACCGCCGCCTGCTCAGCGGCCACGCCGGGCGCGGCCGCGGTCAGCACGTCCATAAGCTGGGTGACCACCGCGACGGTGGCGGTCATCCGGTCGGAGATGAGCTGCACCACCCCGGCCAGGTCGGCGTCCTGCAGGGCCAGGCCGGACAGGTGGCGGTACACGGTGACGAGCTCGCGCAGGGCGGCGTTCTCGCGGTCGAGCCGGGAGCCCTCCGCGGCGCGCCCGTCGAGCGCGGCGCGCCCGTCGCGTCCATCGAGCGGAGCGGTGGGGCCGGCCGGGGACAGCACCGGCGACCAGTCGGGCAGCGCCATGCTCGCGATCCTACGATGAGGCTGGCAGCGCGGCACTGTGGCTGACCACAAACCGTGGCCCTCATCCGTTGTCTACCTGCTGGGATCGGTAACAAGGCCAGGTCCGACTGTGGATACCACAGGAGGAAGCTTGACAAAAGGTACGTCCGGCGACGAGATTTACAGGCACTTTCAGCGCGCATGCTGATCGGGGTATCCGGAGAGGAGCCCCCGTGCTCGAGTACCGGGACGTGTACGCAGGCGGTCGGCTCGTCGGCTCCGGGTCGGCTGACGTGATCACGATCGTCAATCCGGCCACCGAAGAGGTCACCGGCGCCGTCCCGTCGATGATCGAGCGGGACGTCGAGGTCGCGGTGGCCGCCGCCCGCCGGGCGTTCGACGACGGCGGCTGGCCGCTGCTGCGCCCGGCGGAGCGGGCGACGGCGCTGGACCGGCTGGCGGCGGCGCTCGAGGCCCGGGCCGAGGACACCGCGCGGCTGGTCACGGCCGAGATGGGGATGCCGATCACGCTGTCCCGGCGCAGCAACGTGTCGGTGCCGTGCGCGATCATCCGGTACTACGCGGCGCTGGCCCGCGACCTTTCGATGGAGGAGGTCCGGCAGGCGATCAGCTTCGCCGGGCGGACCGTGGTCCGGCGCGAGCCGGCCGGGGTGGCAGCGGTGATCGCGTCCTGGAGCTATCCGCTCATCCTCGCCTTCTGCCAGCTGGCCCCGGCGCTTGCGGCGGGCTGCACGGTGGTGCTGCTGCCCGCGCCCGAGACCTCGCTGTCCGCGTACATCCTGGCCGAGGCGTTCGAGGCGGCCGAGTTCCCGCCCGGGGTGTTCAACCTGGTCACCGGGACGGCTGAGGTGGGTGAGATGCTGGCCGCGCACCCCGGGGTGGACACGGTGGCGGTGGCCGGGCCGACGCCGGCCGGGCGGCGGATCGCCGCGATCTGCGGCCAGACCCTCAAGCCGGTGACCCTAGAACTGGGCGGGAAGTCGGCCGCGATCGTGCTCGACGACGTAGACCTGTCCGTCGCGGCCGCCCAACTCGGCTCGCTGTGCTTCGCCAACTCCGGGCAGGCCTGCTTCACCATGTCCCGGGTGCTGGCCCCGCGGTCCCGGTACGACGAGGCGGTCTTTGCTCTCGCGTCGCAGGCGTCGTCGCTGGTGGTGGGCGATCCGCAGGCCGAGCAGACGACCATGGGGCCGCTGGCCAACCCGCGGCAGCGGGCCAGCGTGGAGTCCTGCGTCACGGCGGGGGTTTCGGCTGGGGCCCGCGTGGTCGTGGGCGGGCGCAGGCCGGCCACGCCGGTGCGCGGGTACTACTACGAGCCCACTGTGTTCGCCGGAGCGACGGCCGGGATGGCCATCGCCCGGGACGAGATCTGCGGGCCGGTGGTGTCGGTGATCCCGTACGAGTCCGAGGCGGAGGCGGTGGCGATCGCCAACGACTCCAGCTACGGGCTGGCCGGAAGCGTGTGGACCGGCGATCCCGAGCGCGGCCTGACGATCGCCCGGCGCGCCCGGGTCGGGACGTTTGGCGTGAACCTGTACGTACCCGACCTGGGCGCGCCGTGGGGCGGCCGCAAGGCCAGCGGGATGGGCAGCATCTACGGGCCGGAGGGTATGGATGCCTACCTGGCCACCAAGTGCGTGTTCATGCCCGCGCGTTCTGCCTCCTGAGGGATCCGCTCACGCGGTGCTGCGTCAGGCGGCGGGATGGCCGACGCCCAGGTCCAGGTCCTCCTGGTGCGCGTCGGCGGCGGCCTCCTCGGCGTGCGCCTGGACCCGCTCCGGGCTCAGGCGGCTGTTCACGGCGAAGTAGAACACGATCAGGCTGAACACCGCGATGGCCCCGAGGTCCCACCAGAACGGCAGGTGGACGCCGAGCTTGGCGCCGAGGAACGTCTCGTAGCCGCCGCTCGAGCCGGTGCCCTTCGGGCCGGTGGTGATCCCGCCGACGTAGCTGCCGCCGAAGATGGAGAAGAGGGTCAGGCCGATGATCCACGGGATCGCGAACGCCCCGGCCCGGAAGTCCAGCGGCTCCTGGTTCGGGTCGACCCGGCGGGCGATGATGTACAGGACCAGGAAGAAGACCACGGCGGCGTCGATCTTGAGGTCGTTGGCGGTGCCGCTCCAGTAGATGATGAACCCGGAGACCACGAAGCTGAACGGGGCGATGATGTTCAGGATCGGCGCCCGGTACGGCCGGACCCGGTCCGGGTCGCTCTTGCGCAGCGAGACCGCGGCCACCGGGGCGAAGCTGTACATGAACGACGACGCCGCGGTGATGGCCCCGACCAGCCCCGCCCAGCTGCCGAAGGGCAGGAACAGGACGCAGCCGAAGACGCCGCCGAAGATGATGCTGAACCAGGGCACGCCGCGCCGGTCGATGCTGGCGAAGACCGGCGGCACGAAACGGGTCTTGGCCAGCGAGTACGACAGCCGGGAGGCGGCGCTCACGTAGACCAGGCCGGTGCCAGCTGGCGAGACAACCGCGTCGATGATCAAGATGGTGCCGAGCCAGCCCAGGCCGACCGAGGTGGCCAGTTCGTAGTACGGGCCGAACGTGCCGACGTGAGGGCCGAACGGGGCGGACCAGCCGTGGGCGATGTTGGCCGGGTTCAGCGCGCCGGTGAAGCACAGCTGCAGCAAGATGTAGAGGGCGGCGCCCATCAGCATGGAGCCGACCACCGCGATCGGCACGTCCCGCTTGGGGTTACGCGCCTCCCCGGCCAGCTGGGCGGCCTGCTCGAAGCCCTCCAGGGCGAACACGATGCCGAGCGGGATGGCGATGAACACGCCCTTGATGCCGTACGGCATGAAGCCGCCGCCCGCGGTGAAGTTCCCGGTATGGAAGACCTTGGTCGAGATCAAGATGACGGTCGCGAACGGCACCAGGATCTTCCAGTACATGGCGACCGTGTTGGTCCTGGCCATCCACTTGATGCCGAACAGGTTCAGCGCCGTGAAGACGAACATGAAGCCGATCGCGACGGCCAGGCCCTTACCGGTGAGCAGGCCTTGCGAGTTCTGCAGCCAGGGCCAGTACCTGGCGTCGAGGTATCCGAGCGTGGCCTCGACCTCGATCGGCGCGACGGCCATCGCCTGCAGGTAGGAGTAGGTCCCGGCGAAGAAGCCGCCCAGGGTGCCCGCGTGGATCCAGGTGAACCGGGCGGTGCTGCCGGAGATCGGGTAGGTGGAGCCGAGCTCGGCGTAGATCAGCGCGACGCCGATCAGCAGGACCACGCCGATGATCCACGAGATGATCGCCGCGGGCCCGGCGGCCTTAGACGCGTTCAGCGTGCCGAGCAGCCAGCCGGAGCCGATGACTGAGCCCGCCGAGACCATGAACAGCGGCAGCAGTCCTACGTCCCGGCGAAGTCTGGGTGGAACCGCCGAAAGGTCTGCAGGTGTACTACTCATCCCGTGCCCTCCTTGGGGTACGCGAAGTTGGCGTTATGTGACTCCCGGTCCACTACCGCAGTTGTACTTCCCGGCGCGGTCATCCGGCTCATACGCGATCTACCAGACGATATGTGGCAGAACCCTAGCATCGGTCACGCCAAAAGTCGCCCATTGACAATGGGGTCGTTATTGCTATGTTGCATTGCGCCTAAGCGCGAAACGTTATTGTTACCGGATCCCGCGAGCTGGAGTTCCCGTATCATGGGCCAGGTAGAGCTGATTCCCGCATGATGGGCGGGGTCACGCTGGCCTCGCGCACCAGCGGATGTTGATCGACCTGGGTCGAGCGCCTGTGATACACCGGTAGCGTGACCGGGAAGCGGAGTTGAAGGCGTTCCGGCGGGCTTGGGGTGCCCCGCCCGAGGTCGTCCCGTTCGCGCCTGACCCGGCGGCAGCGTTCAGCCTCGGCACCCGGCTGGCCGAGCAGGGCGACGTCGAAGGAGCGCGGTCGGCGTTCCAGCAGGCGATGGATGGCGCGGACCCCGAGTACGCCCCGGCGGCCGCGTTCCGCCTGGGCCTGCTGCTCGGCCAAAACGGCGACATCGAGGGCGCCAAGGAGGCCTACCGGCAGGCGGTCAACTCCGGTCATCCCGAGCACTCCCCCGTCGCGGCGCGGAACCTCGGGCACCTGTACAAGCGGCAGGGCCGGTTCCGGCAGGCGTGCGGGGCCTACCAGATCGCCATCGATTCCGGTCACCCCGACATAGCACCCTGGGCGATGGTCTATCTCGGGAACCTGCTGAGCAGCTACGCGAACCCGGAGCCCGCGCGGATCAGCTACCGGATGGCGGTGGATTCCGGGCATCCGGAAGCCGCTCGGCAGGCGGCAAGGCGGCTGGCCGCCCTTACCTAGGCGACTGGATGTTCATGCATTAGTGTGCATATAATTTCACTCGTGTCCAAGGTACTCACTTCACTGCCGGTCGGCGAACGGGTCGGGATCGCCTTCTCCGGCGGCCTCGACACCTCGGTAGCGGTCGCGTGGATGCGCGCCAACGGTGCCGTGCCGTACACCTACACCGCCGACCTGGGCCAGTACGACGAGCCCGACATCGCCTCCGTGCCGGGGCGCGCCACCGCCTACGGCGCGCAGACCGCTCGCCTGGTCGACTGCCGGGCGCCCCTGGTGGAGGAGGGGCTCGCCGCCCTGTGCTGCGGGGCGTTCCACATCCGGTCCGGCGGTCGCGTCTACTTCAACACCACCCCGCTCGGCCGGGCCGTCGCGGGCACCCTGCTGGTGCGCGCGATGCTCGAGGACGACGTGCAGATCTGGGGCGACGGCTCTACGTTCAAGGGCAACGACATCGAGCGGTTCTACCGCTACGGCCTGCTGGCCAATCCCTCCCTGCGGATCTACAAGCCGTGGCTGGACGCCGACTTCGTCAGCGAGCTGGGCGGCCGCACGGAGATGTCCGAGTGGCTCGCGGCCCACGGCCTGCCCTACCGGGACAGCGCGGAGAAGGCCTACTCCACCGACGCGAACATCTGGGGCGCGACCCACGAGGCGAAGGCACTGGAGCACCTCGATACGGGAATCGAGATCGTCAAGCCGATCATGGGCGTGCCTTCCTGGGACCTCGCCGTCGAGATCGCGGCCGAGGACGTCACGGTCGGCTTCGAACGGGGACGGCCGGTGACCATCAACGGCAAGGAGTTCGCCTGCGCCGTCGACCTGGTGCTGGAGGCCAACGCCATCGGCGGCCGGCACGGCCTGGGCATGTCCGACCAGATCGAGAACCGGATCATCGAGGCCAAGAGCCGGGGCATCTACGAAGCGCCGGGCATGGCGCTGCTGCACGCGGCCTACGAGCGGCTGGTCAACGCGATCCACAACGAGGACACCCTGGCTAACTACCACAACGAGGGCCGGCGGCTGGGCCGGCTGCTGTACGAGGGTCGCTGGCTCGACCCGCAGGCGCTGATGCTGCGCGAGTCGCTGCAGCGCTGGGTCGGCACGGCGATCACCGGCGATGTGACCCTGCGGCTGCGGCGCGGCGAGGACTACTCGATCCTGGACACGACCGGGCCGGCCTTCAGCTACCACCCCGACAAGCTGTCCATGGAGCGGACCGAGGACTCGGCCTTCGGGCCGACCGACCGCATCGGCCAGCTGACCATGCGCAATCTCGACATCGCCGACTCCCGCGCCAAGCTGGAGCAGTACGCGGGGCTCGGCATGTTCGGCGGTGACGGGGCTGACCTTGGCGGGCCGGCGGGCCCGACCGGCTTGATCGGCGTGATGCCCGCGGGCGGGGCCGGGGCGATCGCCTCCCGCGGGACGGTCCCCGGCGACGATGAACTGCTCGATCACGCCGCCATGGAGGCCGGCACCGACTGAGTGCCGAATGCGGGAAAGAGCCGCTGTTACGCGTAACATGGGTCACGGGGAGGATGGGTGACCGAGACGCGCAAGTGCGAGCAGTGCGGCACGTTGTTCGCGCCGCGGCGTGAGCATGCCCGGTTCTGCTCGGCTCGCTGCCGGGTCGCTTGGAACCGCCAGCACGCCAGCGATCCGCCGGCCGAGGCGGGCGCGCTGGGCTGGACCATCACCGCGATGCGGGACACCATCGACCGGCTGCTGCGGGCCAGGGCCTCGGACCAGCCGCACGGCTTCGCCGCGATCAGCGAGGCCGTGTGGTGGGTCACCCTGGTCGACGCCACCCTGGTCCGCTACCACCCGGACGTCTACGACGGGGTCCTCGAGGGCTACGACGCGGGCGAGCGGCGGGTCATCGACGGAACGTTCGGCGGCCTGCGGTTCGTGCGCAACTGGATGGGCTTCCACCTGGATCACTCGGACTTCATCGAGCCCCAGTGCAGCCCGGGCAGCCCCGGCGCCGGCCTGATCGCGGACTGGACCTGGCGGTCGCTGCCCGAGCCGGTGCTCGCGGCCCTCCCGGAACGCGGGCGGGAATGGGAGATGACCCGGTACCGGGAGTATCAGGCCCAGCTGGCGGGCAGGCCCCTCGGGGAGACGTTCGACCGCGCGGCGGCGTTCTTGCTGCGGGCCTGGAACGCCGGACCCTTGGTCCCTTTACGGGCCCGCGGCGGGCCAAGTAGCGTCAGAGATTGAGAACGCCGCACTTCGGAAGGGCAGACGGCATGACCGTACGAGAGACAGCCTGGCAGGCGGCGGAGTCAGCGGCCGGCGTGCTGGGGCCCGAGGCGGACGTGCTCGCCTCGATGGACGCGGCGGGCCTGGGCCAGGCCACGCTCGCGGTGCTGGGCCGGGCGGCCCGGCAGCCGGGCGCGATGGCCGCCGCCACGATGCGCTTTTGGACCAGCGCGGCGATGGCCGGGCCGGTGGCCGCGGCCCGCTGGTTCGGACAGGACGTGGCGCCGCCGGTTCCGGTACCCGAGGGTGACAAGCGGTTCGCGGACCGGACCTGGAGCGACAACCCGGCGTTCTTCGCCATCCGGCAGTACTACCTGGCCGCCTCGCAGCTGGCCAACGACATGCTGGCGGCCGGGTCCGGGGACGGGGTCGACGACGCCAAGGCCGCTTTGGCCACCGGGTTCCTGCTGGACGCGCTCGCGCCGACCAACTTCCTGTTCACCAACCCGGCGGCGCTCAAGCGGGCGCTGGAGACGGCCGGGGCCAGCGTGCTGACCGGGGCCGGGCACATGGTCGACGACCTGGTCAACAACGGCGGCCGGCCCCGGCAGGTGGACATGCGGCCGTTCCGGGTCGGGGAGAACCTGGCCGCCACGCCCGGGAAGGTCGTGTTCAAGAACGACCTGATGGAGCTGATCCAGTACGCGCCGCAGACCAAGCAGGTCCGCGCGGTCCCGGTGCTGGCCAGCCCGCCGTGGATCAACAAGTACTACGTGATGGACCTGGCGCCGGGCCGCAGCTTCCTGGAGTGGGCGGTCCAGCACGAGCGCACCGTGTTCGCCATCTCCTACCGCAACCCGGACGCCTCGATGAGCGGGGTCACCCTGGATGACTACCTCATCCACGGCCCGCGGGAGGCGCTGGACGTCATCGCCGAGATCACCGGCGCACCCAAGACCGACATCATCGGGCTGTGCCTGGGCGGGGCGCTGACCGCCATGCTGGCCGCCTACCTGGCCGAGAAGGGCGACGACCGGATCGGCACGATCACGCTGCTCAACACGCTGCTGGACTACAGCCAGCCGGGCGTGCTGGGCAGCTTCACCGACGAGAAGACGGTGGCCCGGCTGGAGAAGCAGATGGCGGCCACGGGCGTGCTGGAGGGCAGCCAGATGGCGGGCACCTTCGACATCTTGCGGGCCAACGACCTGATCTTCAACTACGTGGTCTCGAACTGGCTGATGGGCCAGGACCCGCCGGCCTTCGACATCCTGGCCTGGAACGGCGACAGCACCCGGATGCCGGCCGCGATGCACTCGTTCTACCTGCGGTCCCTGTACATGCGCAACGAGCTGGCCCGGGGCGACATGGAGCTGGCCGGCCAGCGGCTCTCGCTGTCTTCGGTGACGAACGACACCTACGTGGTGGGCGCGATCAACGACCACATCGTGCCCTGGCANNGTCAACCCGCCCGGCCCGAAGGCCTGGTACGAGACGGGCGAGGACACTACGGCCGACCCCGAGGCCTGGCGGACCGCGGGCACCAAGCACAGCGGGTCCTGGTGGCAGGACTGGACCGAATGGTCCGACGCCCGGGCGGGCGCGCGCGTAAAGCCACCCGCGATGGGCAGCCCGCGGTATCCCGCCCTGGATGACGCCCCAGGGGACTACGTGAAGGGCTAGGTATCACCATGGCTGACATGAACGGACAGGTCGCGCTCGTCACGGGCGGGATTCGCGGCATCGGGCTGGCCATCTGCGAACGGCTGATGAACCGCGGCGTCAAGGTCGCGGCCGGCTACGCGTCCAACGCCGACGCGGCCCAGCAGTTCGCCGACAAGTACGCTGACCGCGGCGTCAGCGTCCACCAGGGCAACATCGGCCACGACGAGGACTGTGAACGGGTCATCGGCGAGGTCCTGGACCGGCACGGCCAGCTGGACATCCTGGTCAACAACGCCGGCATCACGCTGGACAAGACCATGCGGAAGATGAGCGCCCACGAATGGGACCACGTCATCCGGGTCAACCTGTCCGGGGCGTTTTACCTGTCGCGGGCCATCTTGCAGCACATGCTGGACCGCGGCTACGGCCGGATCATCAACATCTCCTCGGTGGTCGGCTCGGCCGGCGGGTTCGGGCAGGCCAATTACGCGGCGGCGAAGTCGGGGATGTTCGGGCTGACCATGAGCCTGGCCCTGGAGACCGCGAGCAAGGGGATCACGGTCAACGCCGTCACGCCCGGCTACATCTCCACCGAGATGACCGCGGCCGTCCCGCCCGCCGCGATGGACAAGATCGTGACCCGGATCCCGGTCGGGCGGCTCGGCGACCCGAACGAGGTGGCGCGGGTGGTGGAGTTCCTGGCCGATCCGGAGTCGGGGTACATGACGGGAGGGGTCTACCCCGTCAATGGCGGCCTTTACATGTAGCGGGGGCTAGGACCACGGCCGTTCGGCAGAAATGGTTTTTAAAAACTGGCGTCGGCGGGTCAGGGCATGCGAAAGCCGGATGGGAGCCCATCCGGCTTTCGTCGCGGTTACGGGTTGACGACCAGGCTGAAGGTGCCGCCGAAGGCCTTGATCCCGTTGCCGTTGCCCACGGGCGCCCCGCCGCCGTTCGGCAGCGGCGCGAGTTCCTCGTGGCTGAACAGGTAGAGCGGACGGCCGTTCCAGGTGATCTGGCTCAGGCCGGCGGGCAGGCCGACGACGCCCACGCCGGAGGCCGGGACGCCGGCGTAACCGGGTGAGCCGTTGGTGTAAGCCGGCGGCCAGGCGCGGGCACAGGCCGCGATCTCGGCGCAGGTCGTCCCGTAAGAGCTCAGGTCGCCGCTGAAGGTGTAGACCGGGAACTTGACCCAGCCGATGCCGGTCAGGAACGGCTCGGCCAGCACGGTCTGCCCGCCGACCTTGGTCGTGGTCAGGGTCCCGGTCCACGGCACCGGCTGACCGTCCGGCGAGATGAGCCACCAGATGCCGTGCCAGGGCGGCAGACCAGGCTCGTTCCAGCCTTCGCCGGTGACCGCGCCTGGTGCGTCGTCGAACAGGTACAGCGGGTGCCCGGCGTACGTCACCTGCCAGCCGACGCCCTTGCGGTAGACGCGGCCGAGCAGACCCCGGCTCACGCCGGGCCCGGCGACCGGCTTGCCGTTGGTGGTGATGGCGGGCCATTCGGCGTTCTTGTCGTTCGACGGCCCGGTGCAGGTGAGCGGCCCGATCGGAGTGCTGGTCGCGCCGGTCGTGCAGCCGTAGCTGTGGCCGTGGTCCGAGGTGATGTAGTACAGCGTGTAGTTCTTGAACGGCCCGGAGCCGACGGCCAGCGACGGGCCGAACGCCGTATCGGCCACGATGATCTCAGTGCCGCTCGGGGCGTGGTGCGCTGCGGTCGCCGCTGCGGGCGTCGCTGTGGACGCCAGTGCGGGCGTCGCGGCTAGCGCCAGTGCTGCGGCTGGCACGACGAGCAGCGCCAGCGATGTACGGATGGACATGGGTTTCTCCTTTTCCCTCCCGTTCGCGTCCCGCGGTGATCGCCAGCGGCCGCACATGTTGGCACATCAACCGCCATCAGCCACCACCGTGAATCACGATTCCGCGCACTTCGTTACGAATGCGACCGGATTAAGACAAACCTAGGCGCGGACCGTTCCGGAATCGTTACGGATTGCGGCGGGCCTGGTCACGAGGCGCTGGCTAGCATGATCGCGGGCCGGGGGCGGTCGCGGCGGGTACGCGCGCGTGTACAGATGCGTGAGCGCGGCTTAGGATCCGGATACCTGGGAATGGCTGTACTGGGAATGGCTGTAACTGCCACTGAGAGTGGGGATTCAGGGTGGTAGTGCCGTTTACGTCAGGCACGCTGGCCGCGATCGGGCCGTATCGGCTCGTGGAGCCGCTGGGCGGCAGCGGGCTGTTCGTGGGCCTGGCGCCGAGCGGGGAACGTGTCGCGGTGCGGGTTATCCGGGCCGACGTGGCCGCCGATCCCCGGTTCCGCACCGAGGTCGCCGCGGCCCGCCGGGTCGACGGGGCGTTCACGACGCCGGTGATCGCCGCGGATCTGGACGCTCCGGAGCCGTGGCTCGCCACGGCGTACGTCGCCGGGCCGACGATGGCCGAGGCGGTCCGCGACCACGGGCCGGTGCCGGCCGCTAACGTGCGGGTGCTGGCCGCCGGGCTGGCCTCGGGTCTGCGCGCTATCCATGAGGCGGGACTGGTACACCGAGATCTCAATCCCTCGAACGTCCTGCTGGCCGCGGACGGGCCGCGGGTGACCGGGTTCGGGCTCGGGCTTTCCGGCACGGATTTCGGGTCGCCTGGGTTCGGGTCGCCTGGGTTTATGTCGCCGGAGCAGGCCCTGGGGCACGACGTCGGGCCGCCGAGTGACATCTTCAGCCTGGGGGCGGTGCTGACTTACGCGGCTACTGGTCAAGGGCCGTTCGGGGTGGGGTCAGGTGCTTTGCTGATGTACCGGCTGGTTAATAGTCCGGCTGACCTTAGCGAGGT
>PLDT01000333.1:0-11846 GCA_003136255.1 Actinomycetota bacterium | reverse complement strand
GCGGGGCGGGACCGCTTCGCCTGGCCTCATCCGGCCCGTGTATGACATGGGCGGCTGGGGCGCGCGGCCAGTGGGGCCCGGCGGCCGCCAACCGGTGCCCGCACCCGAGGGCGGGGGCGGTCCGGCCTGGTGTCCGGGCCACGGTGGCGCGGTCCCCGGGCGTCCCGCCGCGGGCGGCGCGTTCGGCGTGCCACGAGATGCGGCGGTCGCTACGGGCGGCCGGGACGTCTCCCGAGCACCTTGGGGGCCCGGGGCCCGCATGGTCCCCTGGGCAGTGTCGAAGCCGGGGGATCGTGCCGCGCCGCGCGCGGAGGCTGGCGTGCGCGCGTCGCGGGGAATGTCGATCAGGCCACCTTGCGAATACACGTTCGTCGGGTTCAGTGCCCGTCCCCGCGCCCGGCCCGATCCCTGGTACGCCGCCCCCCGGTGCCGGTGACCGGCGGGGCGGCGGCGCGACCCGGTCCGGGTGAACGCGAAAACCAGCAGGGTGACCAGGCCCACCGCGAGGCCCGCCACGCCCAGAGCCACGCCCAGGCTGGTGACAGGACTACCGGGGCGCCGGCCGATCAGGTGGGTGACCGTGCTCGCCACCACGAGAATCCCGCCGGCCATGACCATCACGGCGCTGACCACCGAGAGGGTAATGACAAGCCGCACCCTCCGGGGAGGGGCGGTATCGGAGCGCACCGCTCAACGATCGCATCGCGGTATGCGGCCCGCAAGCCGCTCGGGTAGGTCCGCCCATTACAACTTGCCTTCAGGACGCCCTGCGGAGCCTTTCGCGCGGGCGCTGCGGTCCCCCGTGCCACGCCGACGATACGTTAGGGCCATGACCACTCAGGCGGACAAGGCACGCCAGTTCCTTTCCCTGCACCGGCCGGGCGAACCCCTCCTGCTGCCGAACCCATGGGACCTTGGCTCGGCGAGGCTGCTCGCGGCCCTGGGATTCCAGGCGCTGGCCACCACGAGTTCCGGCTTCGCCGCCTCGCTAGGCCGCAACGACGGTTCAGTGAGCAGGCAGGAGGCCCTGGTTCACGCCGCGGTCATCGTCGCGGCGACCGACCTGCCGGTCTCGGCTGATCTGGAGAACGCCTTCGCCGACGAGCCGGCCGCCGTTGCGGAGACCATCCGGCTGGCCATCGAGGTCGGGCTCGCGGGCGGCTCGGTGGAGGACTTCACCGGGCGCGAGGACGACCCGATCTATGACCTCCGGTTCGCGGCCGAACGAGTCGCCGCGGCGGCGCAGGCCGCCCACGCGGGTCCGGTTCCCTTCGTACTCACCGCCCGCGCCGAAAACTACCTGCACGGACGACCGGACCTAGCCGACACGATCGCCCGGCTGCAGGCCTACCAGGAGGCCGGCGCCGACGTCCTGTACGCTCCCGGCCTGCGCGACATCTCCGACATTCGCCAGCTGATCCGCGAGGTTGACCGGCCGGTCAACGTGCTCGCCGTCGGCGGCGCGCCTCCCGTCCCCGAACTGGCCTACGCTGGCACGAGCCGGATCTCGGTCGGCGGCTCGTTCGCATTCGCCGCGCTGGGCGCCCTGGTCAACGCGGCCACCGAACTGCGGGACCAGGGCACCTACGGCTACCTGGCGGGCAGCGCCGTCGGCCGCAAGGCCGTCCTGGACGCCTTCGGCTGACGAGTGGATCGCGGATCGACTAGAACTGCGGTACCACGTCCGACGCGATCAGGGCCAGGTGATCAAGATCGCTGAGGTCGAGCACCTGCAGGTAGATCCGCTCCGCTCCGATCTCGGCGAACTCCGCGATCTTGGCCACGACCTCGCCCGGCGTTCCGCCCAGGCCGTGTTCGCGGATCTCGGCGGGCTCGCTGCCGATCGCGGCCGCGCGCCGGCGGAACTCCGCCTCGTCCTTCCCGCAGCACACGGTCTGGGCGACCGAATAGGTCATAGACGCCGGATAGCGCCCGGCGGCCTCGCAGGCCTCGCGCACGTGCGTGAACACAGCCGCTGAATCGGCCAGCGATCGGAACGGCACGTTGAACTCGTCCGCGAACCTGGCCGCCAGCCGGGGTGTCCGGCGGGCGCCTGTCCCGCCGACGAGCACCGGCGGGCGGGGTCGCTGAGCGGGCTTGGGCAGGGCAGGTGAGTCCGTCAGCCGGTAGTGCGCTCCGTCGAAGGAGAACGTCTCGCCCTCTGGCGTCCCCCACAACCCGGTGATGACGGCGAGCTGCTCCTCCAAGATGTCGAAGCGCTCCCCCAGCGGCGGGAACGGGATGCCGTAGGCCGTGTGCTCAGGCTCGAACCAGCCGGCGCCGAGGCCGAACTCGATCCGGCCGCCGCTCATCTGGTCCACCTGCGCCACCGTGATCGCGAGCGGGCCGGGCAGCCGGAAGGTCGCCGCGCTCAGCAGCGTCCCGAGCCTGATGCGGCTGGTCTCGACGGCCAGCGCGGCCAGCGTCGCCCACGCGTCGGTCGGGCCAGGCAGCCCGGAGACGTCCTCCGTCTTCAGGTAGTGGTCGGACCTGAAGAACGCGTCGAACCCGAGCTCCTCCGCGGCCAGCGCCACGATACGCAGCGTCTGGTAGTCGGCACCTTCCTGCGGCTCGGTGAAGATCCGGAATTTCATGCTCCTATCCTGCCAGGGCCCTGCAGATCATCTGGATCGGCCGGCCTGAAGAACCGGTTCCAGCTCACCTCGCCCGCGCCGGTGCGCTGGCCCACCCAGCCAAACCCGGTCCGCACATAGCACGGGGCCAGCGTGCGCGGCGCCATGGCCGGCCGCACCGCTTCGATGATGACCACGATAGCCCGGCCGGAGCCGAGGCACTCTTCGCCCGCCAGCATGGCCCGGCCGCGGTCGTCGGTGACGCCCATGGCGACTGAAGATCCGGCGGCACCGTTCAGCGCCGTCCACGAGTAGAAGATCATGACCTGCCCTGGATTCTGGCTCCGCGCGGTTTACGGGCCGCGTCACGGCCCTGGTGATTTCAGACGTTAACGCACTATTGACGCCTCGTCTAATCTCGACTAGTGTCGAAGCGTTGCGATTGGCAATATTGCCAATCGAGTACGGTACGAGAGTGTCGATAAGTGACGAATCGGACCCAAGGGCCTATGTGCGCTTGGCCGCCCTGTTGCGCCGGCGGATTGCCGAGGGAACCCTCGCGCCCGGCATGCCGACGCCGTCCATCACTACCTTGAGCCAGCAGTACGGGCACGCCCGGCAGACCTGCGCCAAGGCCCTGCGCGTGCTGGAGGACGAGGGCCTGCTCGTCCGCATCCCCGGGCTCGGCTACTACGTTAAGGGAACGACCGGCACCGAGACGCCCGCCTAGCTGGAGGCATGTTGAGGCTACTGCTGGTCGGTTCGCCTGGCTCCGGCAAGGGGACGCAGGGCAAGGCGCTGGCCTCGATCTACGGCATCGAGCACATCTCCTCCGGGGAGGTGCTGCGGGCCGAGGTCCGGACCGGCACGCCCCTCGGCCGGGAAGTCGCCGCTTTCCAGCGGCGCGGCGACCTGGTCCCGGACCAGATCGTTTTCGACCTGCTCATCCCGGCCGTGGCCGCCGCCACCGCCCGCGGCGGGTACATCCTGGACGGCTTCCCCCGCACCGTCTCGCAGGCCGTGCAGGCCGCCGACGTCGCCCGGCGGCTCGACCTGACCCTGGACGCCGCCATCTACCTGAACGTGCCCCAACCGGTCTTGCTGCAGCGACTGCTGGCGCGGGCCCGCCCGGACGACACCGCGGACGTCATCCAGCACCGGCTTGAGGTGTTCACCGAGACCACCAGCCCCCTCATCGACTACTACCGGCAGCGGGGCATCCTGCTGGAAGTGGACGGCGACCAGCCCCCCGAAGCCATCACCGCCGAGATCCAGGCCCACTTGGCTGATCGATGATCCCGCCCGCGGTCAGGGTCGCGACGCACTCGACGTGGTGGGTCATGGGAAACGCGTCGAACGCGCGCAGGCCGTCCAGCGACCAGCCTCGTGCGGCTAGCAGCCCGATGTCACGCGCCATGGTGGCCGGGTCGCAGGACACGTAGGCGAAGCGGCCGACCCCGTTCTGGACCGCGCTTAGGTAATCGATAATCTCGCGGGTCAGCCCGGACCGGGGCGGATCGGCCACCGCTAGCCGCGCGGCGGGGAGCCCGCCCCTGGTCAGTATCGCTGCCACGTCACCCTTGTGCACCCGGGCCCAGGGCCACTCCCGCAGGTTGTGCCGGGCGTCGCGGACCGCCCCGTCGTCGATCTCGACGCCGACGACTGTCCCGCCGGAGCCGACCGCCTCGGCCAGGACCCCGGTGAACAGGCCCACGCCGCAGTACAGATCGAGCGCCACGTCACCCGGCCGGGGCTCGAGGGTGGCCAGGACGGCGTCGGTCAGCGTCTGCGCCGCGGCCGGGTGCACCTGCCAGAACGCTCCCGCGCTGACCCGCCAGTCCCGGCCCGCCGCGTGCTGGCTGAGGTAGCCGCGGCCGCGTACCGGGGCCAGGCGGTGGTTTCGGGATCCGGCCCGGCGCAAGATCGTATCCGCGGGGACGTGTTCGGTCGCGGCCCCCGCGTTGCGGCCAGGCGAGATGATCACGGCCCGTTCGCCCGATCCGGCGGCCACCAGGGCCTCGACCGAGGCTTCCCCGGGCCACCGCCGGCCGGTAAGACCTAGATCGGTGATGGCCGGGTGGGCAATCAGGCACTCCCCCACGTCGACGACCCGGTGCGACCGGTGGGCGCGCAGCCCAGCGACGCCGTCTTCTCGCACCGCGAACTGCACTCGGGTGCGCCAGCCCAGGCCCGCACCGCGACGCTGGCTATCTTCGGCCGCCGGGCCCTGGCCGGCGTCCTGGTCACCCGGCAGGGCTTCCACCGTGATCTCGCGGTCCAGGCCTGCCATCCGCCTGAGCTGCTGGCGGATGACGGCGGCCTTGAGCAGGCGCTGGGCGGGCAACGTGGCATGCTGCCAGTCACAGCCGCCACAGCCGCCGGGGCGCGCGTGCGGGCAGGGCGGCACGACCCGGTCGGGTGACGCGGCTAGGATCTCTATCGCCTCGGCTCGCGCGAGGCGGGAAGTGACCTCGGTAACGCGGGCCAGGACCCGCTCGCCCGGCAGCGCATGGCGCACGAACAGGACCGGTCCGTCGGCCGGCCGCGCGACGCACCATCCGCCGTGCGCCACTTCCACGGTCGTCAGCTCCACGACCTGACCGGTCTGGTAGTTCATTGGGTCGTAAGCTCGCTTTCCGAGGGCATACCTTTGGCGAGGCACCCCCGATCGGGGACGCCGCTCATCTGGAGGGACGGCCGTGCACATCGTGATCATGGGCTGCGGACGGGTCGGGTCCACGCTCGCCCACATCCTCGAGGACCGGGGCTACAGTATCGCGGTCATCGACCGGGATCCCGAAGCGTTCCGCAGGCTCAGGTCGTCCTTCAAGGGCGACAAGATCACCGGCATCGGCTTCGACCGGGCCGTCCTCACCCAGGCGGGCACCGAGCACGCGGACGCCTTCGCGGCGGTGAGCAGCGGCGACAACTCCAACATCATCGCGGCCCGGGTGGCCCGCGAGGTCTTCGGCGTCCAGCGGGTCGCCGCCCGGATCTACGACCCGCGGCGGGCCGAGGTCTACGAACGCCTGGGCATTCCCACCGTGGCCACGGTGCGCTGGACCGCCGACCAGATGCTCCGCAAGCTGCTCCCGGAAGGCAGCGAGGCGCTATGGCGGGACCCCACGGGAAAGATCGTGCTGGCCGAGGTCGCCTTCTCACCGCAGTGGATCGGCGAGCAGGTCAAGTCGGTCGAGGCCAGTGCGCTGACCCGGATCGCGTTCGTCGACCGGCTCGGCCAGGCGTTCGTGCCTGACGGCGGAACCGTCTTGCAAGAAGGCGACGTGATCCACGTCCTGGCCAGGGAAGACGACATGGACCGGATCGCCGCGGCCTTCGCGGCCCGAGGAGGGGGACACTAATGCGGGTCGCCATAGCCGGTGCCGGGGCGGTCGGCCGTTCCATCGCCAGCGAATTGCTGGAGAACGGGCACGAGGTGCTGCTCATCGACCACGACCCTAAGGCGATCGCGGTCGAGGCCGTGCCGCGGGCCGAGTGGCTGCTCGCCGACGCGTGCGAGATCAGCTCCCTCGACGACGCGCAACTGTACCGGTGCAACGTGGCCATCGCGGCGACCGGTGACGACAAGGCGAACCTGGTCGTAGCGCTGCTGGCCAAGACCGAGTACGGGGTGCCCCGGGTGGTGGCGCGGGTGAATGACCCGAGCAACGAGTGGCTGTACAACGAATCGTGGGGCGTCGACGTCGCGGTCTCCACCCCGCGGCTGCTCTCAGCCCTGGTCGAGGAGGCAGTCAGCGTCGGTGACCTGGTGCGGCTGATGACGTTCGGGCAGAGCGAGGCCAGCCTGGTCGAGCTGACCATGCCGGCCGAGGCGCCGCTGGTCGGCCAGCGCGTCGGCGGCATCACCTGGCCCGCGGACACCTCGCTGGTGGCCATCTTGCGCGAGGGCCGGGTCCTGGTCCCGCATTCGGATGATCCGCTCCAGGCCGGTGACGAGCTGTTCTTCGTGACCAGCGAGGACGTCGAGGAGGAGCTCGCGCGCTTGCTGAGTGCTAACGAGTCTCGGTGAACTCCGGGCCGCGGTCGAAGGGGTTCAGGTCGGCCCGGAACTTGTTCTCCTCGGCCGCGGCAGCGGCCTGCTCTTCGAACGCCTTCTGAGCTTCCGGCGGCAGCCGCAGCTCCAGGATGTCCCGCGGCGGCACCGGGTGCTCGCCGCGTACCACCACGACGTCCCTGAAGATCTCCTCGAGCAGCCCGGCGGGCTCTCCGCCGTCGGCGGCCGGGCCGGTGAACAGACCGCGCAGGAACCAGCGCGGGCCGTCGACGCCGACGAACCGGACCAGCCGCAGGCCGGAGGCGGGCTGTCCAGGCTCGGCCGGCACCCGGGCCAAGAGCTCGGTGCCGAACGATCCCTGGACCTCCTGGCTGTCCCCGCCCGCCTCACCTACCTCTTTGGCGATCTCGGCCCGGACGTCGTCCCAAAGCGCGCTCCGGCGAGCCGCGGCGAACGCCTGGACCTGCATCTCGCTCTCGCCGTGCCGGATGGTCACCCACGCGCCGTGCTGGTCAGCCATGACGAGCTGAATCTCGTGCTCCGGGCCCATGGGCACGTGCAGGCTGCCCAGGTCAACCCGATCCCGCGGCGGGAAAGACTCCCCGGCGTCCCAGGGGCCGCCGTATTGGCCCGCCGAGCCGACCCCCCCTCTCACGGAGGAGCTGCCCGCCCGCTCGTCCGCTTCCTCATCGAACTCGTCATCGGCCAGGTCCTGACCGTCGGGTTCGCTGGGCCAGTCCTGGCTAACGTCTGCTGAACGACGCCGACGAAACACTCCGTTTGCTCCTCTTATAGCTCTCAGGACACCAGTTCGGTGCGCTCCGCGCCGTGGCCACCGGTCGAGCCGAAGCCGCCGTCGCCCCGCATCGATCCCGGGAGCACCTCTACCTCGTGAAAAGTGGCCCGCTCGACGCGCTGGATGACCAGCTGCGCGATCCGGTCGCCCCGCTTGAAGCTGACCGGCTGATGCCGGTCGGTATTCAGCAGCGTCACCTTGATCTCGCCGCGATAGCCCGCGTCGACCGTCCCGGGTGCGTTTACCAGCGTCACCCCGTACTTCGCCGCCAGGCCCGAACGGGGATGCACGAACGCGGCGTACCCGGCCGGCAGTGCGATGGCCAGCCCGGTTCGCACCAGTGCCCGCTCACCCGGGGCCAGCTCGACGTCCTCGGCCGCCGCCAGGTCCGCGCCCGCATCCCCGGGATGCGCGTACGACGGCAGCGCGACGCCCGGATCAAGCCGCTTGATCAACACGTCGGGCTCGGAATCCAGCAACGAAGACTCCCTGGGTGGGTTTGGGGGAAACTTGGGTGGGTTGGGAAAAACCCAGGCTGGGCTGGGAAAAAACTGGGCTGGGCATAGGGGCAGAACTAGGGTTTGCACGCAGGGTGAGGATAGCGCGACATCTGGACACTGCCCATCTTATGGGTCGTCCGGGCTGAGATCTTCGGGATCGCTGCGGCGCAACTCGGGCAGCGCGCGGGTGATCACGGCCACGATGGGGACGGCGACCACCGCCCCGGGGATACCGGCCAGGATACCGCCGGCCGCGAGCGACAGGATAACCGCCAGCGGATGCAGCCGGATCATCTTCCCGACCACCTGGGGCTGGAGCAAGTGAGCTTCCAGCTGGTCTTCGATGATCAAGATCCCGAGCAGGACCACGGCGTCCACCCAGCCCTTGGTGGCCAGCGTCACCACGATGGCCAGCGCCCCCGCGGCCAGCAGGCCCACCAGCGGGACGAAGGCGGCCACGAACACCACCACGGCGAGCGGGAGGGCCAGCGGGACGCCCATGATCCACAGGGCGACCCCGACCACGATCGCGTGGATGGCGGCCACCACGACCGTACCGCGCATGTAGTACACGACCACCAGCCAGGAGGCGTGCCCGGCCCGGTCCATCCGGCGCGCGGTGTCGGTCCGCATGGCGCCCAGCAGCCAGTTCCAGATCCGGTCCCCGTCCTTGACCAGGAAGAACGTGACGAAGAGCATGAGGACCAGGCCGCCGAAGAATTCCGAGGCGATCTTGCCGCCTGTCACCACGGTGCCCTCGACCAGGCTTTTGTGCTTGCTGAGGTAGCTGGGAATGTCGTCCAAGTACTTCTGGATGTTGTTGTTCTTGACGTGGAACGGCGGGCCGGCCAGCCACGACTGGACCTGCGCGGTGGTGTGCTTGGTCTCGGCGAGCAGGGTCGGGTAGTCGGCGCTCACCCGGTTGGCGACCAGCGTGATCAGGCCGCCGACGATGATCAAGGCGATGAGCAGGGTGACCCAGGTCGCGGCCAGAGCGGGCAGCCCGGCGCGGCGCAACCGGGACGTCAGCGGCTGCAGCAGGGCGGTGAGCAGCAGGGCCGCGATGCACGGCACCACCACCACGTAGAGAATGCCCAGCAGGCGCGAGATCAGGTAGATGGCGAGGGCCAGCAGCAGCAGCCGCCAAGACCACGCGGCCCCCGTCGCCAGCCAGCTCGGCACCCGGTTCTGCTCGGGTACGCTCTCCCGGCGATCGGAACGACCGGCCCGCCCGCGGCCCGGCTCGCTCGCGCTATTGAGGTCACGCACCGCCGCGCCGCGGGCGATCTGCTCTTTCACCCCCGTGCCGCGGGCGATCCGTTCCTCTTCCCCGGCCCCGTTTTCACTCATGACCGGACGGCTACCACTTTCTGCACGATCCACTCCAGTTCCGCCCGGACTCCTGCCCGCCCGCCAGACCGCCGTGAGCCATCCCCTGGCCTCCAGGCCGACCCGTCGCACTTCCCCCCGCCACGACTCCATCCGACCAACTACTCTCGACTGCATGTGCGATTACCGCGAACGGCTGTACGCACCGCTCGCCTGGTGGCTGCTCGCCGTCCCAACCGTCCTCATCTTCGGCGCCACACTGTACGCCGGCCTCCCCTGGCCCTGGCCGATCGTGAGCTTCGGCGGCCTGGCCGCAGGATGCGCGGCACTGCTCATCGCCTTCGGCCGGGGCACGCTCACGGTCGGCGACGGAACGCTGCGGGCCGGGGCCGGCCTGCTGCCCCTGGCGGCCATCAGCGAGGTTGTCGCCCTGGACGAGAGGCAGACGACGCGGCTGCGAGGCCCGCGGGGCGACCCGGCGGCACACTTCTATTCACGACCCTACCTCAAGGAATCCGTGTACCTGGCCGTCGATCCGGCGGCCTTGGGGGACGGCCGGGTCCCCTACTGGCTGATCGGCAGCAGGCACCCCAGGGAGCTGGCCGCAATCCTCGAACGGTGCCGGATTCGGACCGGGCACGAGCCGGTGGCATGATTGCGCGGATGGGGCGACGGCGAGGGGATGGGCGGCTGTTGGTGGGGTAAGGGCTGGGCCGTGGGTGGGATCAAAGCGCGGGCGTGGGTGGGGTAAAGGGTGGGCCGAAAAAAGGGAGACAGCGGGATGGCTGACAGAAAAGTGGACCTCAGCACCAGGATCATCAGCGCGGTGGCGGCCATGGCGGCGGCCTTCGTGGCGCGCAAGGTGATCACGCTGGCGTGGACCAAGGCCACCGGCAAGGAACCTCCCACTCATCCGGAAGATCCGCAGGTGGCGCTGGGCGAGGCGCTCAGCTGGTCCATGCTGGCCGGGGTCACCTCCGAGGCCGCGAGGCTGCTCGCGACCCGGGCTGCGGCACGTAGAACGTACAGCGGCCCGGACAGCGAACCCGTCAACGCCGCGGACGGCTAGGCCGCGCACTCCCGGCAGACAAGCTGGCCATTACGGTCTTCGGCAAGCTGACTCCGGTGGTGCACAAGGAAGCACCGCGAACACGTGAACTCATCCGCCTGACGAGGTATCACCCGGAACGAGAGTTCCTCGTTCGACAAGTCTGCCCCCGGCAACTCCAGGGACTCGGCAACGTCGTCGGGGTCAAGATCGATGGTGCTCGATGACTTGTCCATCCGGCGCGCCTGAAGCTCCTGAAGACTGTCCTCAGTCAGGTCGTCGTCCGTCTTCCGCGGGCTGTCGTAGTCGGTAGCCATCTGAGTACTCCATCCCCCTTCATCCGTAGTGCGCAATCGCTGCGCGGTTGTAACGCTTTCAAGGCCCTAGTTGTGCCCGATTCCGGCGGGGAATTCTGTCACGTTCGCGCCCGGCGCACACGCACCACGCCGAAACTCCCGACGCGTCCTAGTACGGGCTGGTCAGGGTTGTGGTTCACGACTCCGCGGCGCGTCGCGTTCGGGGTCCAGCCTGGTCAGGAATGTGTCCAGGTGCCGGAACAAATCCGAGCCGGCGGCGACGGTCATGGAGGTGCTCTCCGCCCGGCCGGCCAGCCCGCCGACCAGCGCGCCGGCCTCCCGCGCGATCAGGCCGCCAGCCGCGTAGTCCCAGTAGTTCAGGCCGCGCTCGAAGAACGCGTCCATCCGGCCGGCAGCGACCGAGCATAGGTCAACGGCGGCGGATCCGCCGCGCCGGATGTCCCGTACGTGCGGCACCAGGGCCGCCACGACCTCACCCTGGACCCGGCGACGCGCCGAGTCATAGCCGAAGCCGGTCCCGACCAATGCCTGGCCGAGCGGCACGCCGGAGTTGCAGTGCAGGACGATGGCGGTCCCCTCTCGGTGCAGCCAGGCTCCCTGGCCCGCGATCGCGGTGAACGTCTCACCGTACCGGGGCACCTCCACCACCCCGGCCAGGATCCTACCGTCGACCTCGGCGGCGATCGAGACGGCCCAGTCGGGCAGCCCGTAGAGATAGTTGACCGTCCCGTCGAGGGGATCTACCACCCAACGCACCCGGGCCCGCCCCCCGGCGGCATCCGCGGCGCCGGGGCCCCCCAGGGTCTGGCCGCCCTCCTCGCCCAGGATGGTGTCGCCAGGACGGATGGCCCGGATCCATTCGGTGATCAGCGCCTCGGCCCGGCGGTCCATCTCCGTCACCACGTCGGTCGGGCTGGACTTGGTGTCGATGACCTCGGGGCGCTCGTCGCCACGCCATGAGGCCAGCAACCGGCCGGCCTCGGCCGCCGCGTCTACCGCGATCCCCAGCAGCGCCTCAGGATCGGTCACCGCGGGCCGCCGCAGCAGTCCGCCGGGCACGTCTGGCTCGGCACGCCCATGTCCCCCAGTGCGGCCGGCATGACCGCGGGCTGCGCCAGGCGCTCCTGGACCAGTTCGGTGATCATCGACGCGAAGCGCGGGCTGGTGCCGGGCGTCGCGGCCCGGGCGAACGCGAGGCCGAGCGCATCGGCGGTCGTGGCCGCCTCGATGTCCAGGTCATGCCGGACCTCCATGTGATCGGACACGAA
>PLDT01000244.1:0-16455 GCA_003136255.1 Actinomycetota bacterium | reverse complement strand
CCACGCACCGATCCCCTTGACCTTGGTGAGCCGCTTGATCACCTCCTGGTCGGGCAGTTCGCGCAGCTCAGTCTCGGACAGGCGCCCGTCGCTGAAGCGCTGGGCCAGATCCAGGACGGTGGCGGCCTTACGCCAAGACAGCCCCAGACCGCGCAGCGTCCCTTGGTCAACGGCCGCGAGTTCGCCAGCGTCCGGTACCCGGCCACCGAACCGCCCGGTNNATCTGCTGCCCGATGATCTGGAACACCAGCGCGCCGAACAGGTTCAGCGCAGGCAGCCTCCGGATCCAGACGTCGGGGTCGAAGTCGGGATGTTCGTCGATCACCTGGGCCAGCACCGGATCGGCCGCATGCAGCCGGGCGAGCCCCGTGCGGATCTCCTGCGCGCGCGCCGTCGCCACGGCGTCCAGCTTCCCTCCTCCCGGCCGCGAACGGGTTGATGCTGCACGGTCAGGAGCGGATGAAGGCCAGCAGGTCAGGGTTGATCACGTCCGCGTGCGTGACCGGCATCCCGTGCGGGTACCCGGGGTAGGTCTTGAGCGTGCCGTTGGCCACCAGCTTGGCCGACCGCGGCGCCACGGCGGGGTTGACGACCTGGTCGTCCTCGCCGTGCAGGACCAGGACTGGCACGCTGATCTTCGTCAGGTCCCCGGTGAAGTCCTCGCAGAAGGCGGTGATCTCGTCGTGCTCCGCGTTCGCGGCGCCCGTCATAGCCTGACGCCACCAGTTCTGGATCACGGGCTCGGAGGGCTGGACGCCAGGCCGGTTGAAGCCGTAGAACGGGCCGGACGCCACGGCCTGGAAGAACTCCGACCGGTGGCCGGCCAGCTGGGCCCGGAAGTCGTCGAAGACACTCTTCGGCAGGCCGTCGGGTCGGCCGTCGGCGGCCATGACGTACGGCGTGACGGCGCTGATCAGCACCACCTTCGCGACGCGGCTCTCACCGTGCCGGCCGACGTAACGGGCGACCTCGCCCCCGCCGGCGGAATGACCGATGTGGACGGCGTCGTGGAGGTCGAGGTGCGCGGTCAGGGCGGCCAGGTCGTCGGCGTAGTGGTCCATGTCGTNNTGGCTGAAGACGATCGGCTGGCCGGAACCCCAGTCCTTGTAGAAGATTTCGGTGCCGTCGGTAGTCGTGATGGTCGGCATGCTGCGCCTCGCCTTCCGTGAAGAGAAAAGTGCGTAAACAGAGCCGGGAGCGAGCGGCTCTCGTACCGGTCCCGGCCGGTTGTTCGGACGATCACGCTGTGCCCGTTCAGTACAGCGGACGCGCGGGGCCCGCAGGTACCGGGATCCTGCCCGATCGCTGCACATTCCGAGCTAGGACACCTCGTCGACGTCCAGGCGGAGCCCACGCAACCCGGCATCGAGATACCGCTCGTTGACGTACGCCCCCGGTGTCATGCCGTAGCGAGCGCGGAATTCCCTGATGAAGTGCGAGACGTTCGCGTAGCCCACGCGCCGGGACACCTCGGCGACGCTGGACCGGCCGTCGAGTAGCAGTTCGCGGGCGCAGCCGAGCCGGTACTCCTTCAGGAACTGGTACGGCGTCCGGCCGGTGACCTCGCGGAACAGCCTCGAAAAGGCCGACGGGCTCAGGGCCACCTGCCGGGCCAGGTCGTCGACCGTGAGCGGCTCGGCGTAGTGCGTCCGCGCGAAGGTCAGGGCGGCGGAGATCGGGGTGCCCGAGCTCTGCCGGGCCGCGATCCGCAGCATCCGGGCGAACTGCTCGCGGCGCAGCACCCGGTACACCATCTCCTCGACGTACCTCGGCGCGAGTACCCGCCGGTCGGTGGCGCTGTCGAGCGAGCGCAGGAAGCGCAGCGCCACCGCCATGAGCTCGGGGTCGAGCGGGGAGACGACGCCGGGCTCGGCCTGGTCGTCCTCTGCAGCCGGGGGGAGACCTCCGGTCGGCCGGTCGGCGATCTCGGCGGCGACCTTGCGCACGAGCGCCGGGTCGATCTGCAGCACGAAAGACAGGAACGGCTCCTCGGCGCTGGCCTTCAGGATCTCGGCCCCGCAACCATCCACGCGGGTTGCTCAAGATTCTGCCGATACCCGACCTGGCCTGCGTAAAATCCTACCCTCCAGGACGATTGTCCGGATCCAGCGGGTTCAGGTGCTATCGCGGAGCACGTTGGTGACCTCGGCGAGCAGGTCCTGTAGCTCCGGAGGGCGGCCAGCTCGCGCCGTCGCCGGGCGAGGCGATCATCGGGCCTGGCACGACGAGCCACGGCCGTTCGGAAGAATTGAAGTTCTTAATCTGCGAACGGGCCGTGGTGCCTTTCACGAGTCTGCCTTCTCGCGCCCGCCCGGTGCCGGGACGGGCCGGCGCTCTTGAAATGCTTCGGTTATGCCTTCCCTTCCAGGGACGTTCGCTGAGGATGTCGTCAATCAGCCAGCCCGTGGCCAGTTCGAGGCGTTCCTCGACGAGCACCGCGGTGGACTCAATCGCTGCCTGGACGGGCTGACGGAGGAGCAGGCACGCCGGTCGCTGGTGCCTTCCCGGACCACGTTGCTGGGCCTGGTGAAGCACGCGACCTTCCTGGAGCAGGTCTGGTTTGACGAAGCTGTCACAGGCCGGTCACGTGCTGAAATCGGCATCCCCGCGACCTCGGGCGAGTCGTTCATTCTTCATGACGACGACACCATCGCCAGCGTCCAGCAGGCACACCGCGAGGCATGCGAGTCATCACGGCGTGCGACGTCATCCCTGGGGCTGGACGACACGGTCTACGGCTACTGGCGCGGCCCGCTCCCGCTGCGCTGGGTGTACCTCCACGTGCTGCGCGAACTCGCCCAGCACGGCGGGCACGCAGACATCCTGAGGGAGCAGATCCTCAACGGTTAGCGCCCGGATGTCCGCTTATCCATAGTCGCGGGCCGCAGTGCGTGGCGGCCGGCGGTGAGGGCCTGGGCGGAGGCGATGGCCTTGGCGACGGCGGCATTGACGGCGTCGGGGCCCTCGCCGTACTCGCCGTCGATGAGCAGCATGGCGTAGCCGTGTGCGGTCGCCTCGACCGCGTCGGCTAGCGCGTCGGCCACGGCCGCGTCGCCGTCGCAGACTTCGAGGACGACGGCCAGCAGCGCATCCACCGGTTCCCAGGCGCGCTGCAGCTCGGGATAGCGGCTCTTGTCCAGGCCCGAGTTGAAGATCGTGTCGAAGAGCGGGCGCTGCTGGACGGCGAACCTGACGTACGCCCCGGCCATCGCGGCCAGTCGCTGTGCCGGAGTGTCCGTGGCGTCCGCGGCATCGCCCAGCATGGCCGCGAAAACGGTCAGGGCGCGGGCCGCCACTGCGGCGAGCAGCTCGTCGCGGTCGGCGAAGTGCCGGTACGGGGCCGCCGTGGTCACGCCGAGGCGGCGGGTTGCCTCGGCCAGCGAGAAGCCGCGGACGCCGCGCTCGGCTATGACGCCGATGGCCGCATCGACCAGCGCGGACCGCAGGTCGCCGTGATGATAACGTCCCTCCTTGGCTGGCATGCCCTCAGCCTAGGGCGGCGTAGCTGACTCCGGTCAGCTGCTCGGACACCTGCCAGAGCCGGGCCTGGTCAGCCTCGTCATGGGACCGTGCGCTGGAGTTCACGACCGCCGGGTAGCCGGTGGAGAACCTGCGGCGCAGGCCGTACCGATGCGGGCCGTAATACTCACCGCCCCGCGCGGACGGGTCGGTCGCCGCGCGCAGCGCCGGCAGCGCGCCCATCCGGGCGTTCTGCACGGCCCAGAAGTTGATGATCCGCATGGCCGGGCTGAGCAGGAACTGCTGCCGCGTGGAGCGGGTCGCGAACAAGTCCGTGTACACGACTCCGGGCTCGAAGCCGTCTTCGGTCCGCTGGCAGGGGACCTCCATCACGCCGGCGTTGTTGACGAGCAGGTCCAGGTGCGGGAAGCGGGCGCGGATCTCCCCGGCCGCGCTGCGCACGCCGGACTGCGACGTCAGGTCCAAGCGGACGGTCGACGTGCTGGCCCCCGGAAACGCCGCGGCGATCTGGCTGGCGGCGTGGCCGGCCTTGTCCAGGTTCCGGCAGGCGAGGACCACATGGGCGCCGCGCGNNGGGCACGAACTGTCGAGTCGCCGCTGCGGCTGCTGGAGGTTTGCCGCAGAGCGAGGAGGGAGAGGTGGCGGTCATGGGAGTGACGATCCTGCGGAACGCGTCGGTGCTGGATCCGGAGAAAGGCGAACTGGCGCCGGGGCAATCGGTCGTGGTGGAGGGCGGCCGGATCGCGGACGTGGGGCCGGGCCTGTCCGGGCCAGGTGACGCGCTCATCCTGGACGCGGGCGGCCGGACCGTGATGCCGGGTCTGATCGACGCGCACACCCATCCGGCAATCGTCGATGATGACCTGTCCGGCATGGCGGAATGGCCGCCGACCTACGTGGCGGCGCGGGCCGGACGGGTGCTGGAAGGGATGCTCGCGCGGGGTTTCACCACGATCCGCGACGTCGGGGGTGGTGATGTCGGGCTGGCCAGGGCCGTAGAGGAGGGCTACTTCACCGGGCCGCGGATCCGTTACGGCGGCAAGCAGCTCACCCAGACGGGCGGCGCGGGCGACTGGCGGGCGCCCAGCCGGCGCGTGTACGACGACAACTATTACTCCCCGGCGATCGGCGTCATCTGCGACGGGATCTCCGAGGTCCGCCGCGCCGTGCGGGAAGAGGTGCGGCGCGGCGCGCATCACATCAAGGTCTACCTCAGCGGCGCGGTCGACTCCCCCAGCGATCGGGTGGACTCGACCCAGTTCTCGCTGGAGGAACTCCGGGCGATCGTGGAAGAGGCCACGGCAGCTAACATCTACGTCACCGGGCACGCCTATACCTCGCGGGCCATCGACCGTGGGCTTGAGTGCGGCGTGCGCTGCATCGAGCACGGCAACCTGATGGACGAGCGCAGCATCCCGCTGTTCAAGAAATACGGCGCGTTCTACGTACCCACGATCGTGACTTACCACTGCCTGGCCCGTAAGTCCCGCAGCGGCGCACTCCCCAGGGACATCGCCGCCAAGCTGGAGGAAGTAATCGGCGGGGCTCTCGGTGCCCTGGCCATGGCCCACGAGGCGGGCCTCCCGATCGTCTACGGCACCGACCTGTTCGCCGACATGCATGATCATCAGCTCGAGGAGTTCATCATCCGCTCCGAAGTCCAGCCCCCAGCCGACCTGATCAGGGGCGCCACCAGCACCGCCGCCCGGCTGTTGCAGCTTGACGGACAGGTAGGCACGGTGGCGCCGGGCGCGTTCGCCGACCTGCTGGTGATCGACGGTAACCCACTGGAAGATATCCGCGTGCTCACCACCCCTGACCAGACCCTCATGCTCATCATGAAGGAAGGCCAGATCTACAAGAACGAGCTGTAGCGGGAGGCGCGCGGCGGGGGCAAGCCGTGCGTGCGGGCGCGGGCGGGCGGCGATTTCGCGCGGGGCGCGGAGTCTATATGTAGAGGGCCAGCGGGTCGCTGGCGTCCGGGCAGGAGAATTTGAGGTAGCCGATGACGGTCAGCGAGGATTTCACCGGTCTCACCGGCGGGTTCCGGAGTGAGCTGCTGGCTCATTGCTACCGGATGCTGGGCTCGGCCGGGGAGGCCGAGGACCTGGTGCAGGAGACGTACCTGCGGGCGTGGCGGTCCTTTGACGGGTTCGAGGGCCGTTCGTCGGTGCGGACCTGGTTGTACCGGATCGCGACCAATGTGTGCCTGACCGCGATCGAGCGCCGCGGCCGCCGGCCGCTGCCGTCCGGGCTGGGCGGGCCGTCGGAGGACCCTGAGGTGCCGCTGGTGGCGGGGCTGGAGGTGCCGTGGCTGCAGCCGCTTCCCGGCGCGCTGCTGGCTCGGGAGCGCGAGGATCCGGCCGCGGTGGCGGTTTCGCGGGCGGGCATCCGGCTGGCCTTCGTCGCGGCGTTGCAGTACCTGTCCGCCCGGCAGCGCGCGGTGCTGATCTTGCGGGACGTACTGGAATGGCCGGCCGCTGAGGTGGCGGATCTGCTAGGCACGACGACCACGGCGGTGAACAGCGCCTTGCGGCGGGCCCGCGCCCAGCTCGCGCAGGCGCTGCCTGCCGAAGATCAGGTCGCCGAGCCGTCCGAGCCGGACCGGCGGGCGCTGCTGGACCGGTTCGCCGCGGCCATCGAGAACGCCGACGCCAGCGCGCTGGCCGAGCTGCTCCGGGAGGATATCGCCCTGGAGATGCCTCCGCAGCTGACCTGGTTCACCGGGCGCCCGGCCGTGACGGGCTTCGTCGCGTCGCACCTGCTCATCGAGCCCGGAGGGCTCCGGCTGGTCCCGGTCATGGCGAACGGGCAGCCAGCGTTCGCGGTCTACCAGCGCGAACCAGGCGGGGCGTATCACGCGCACGCCGTGCTGGTGCTCACGGTCACTACGACGGGGATCGCGCGGATCGTCAGCTTCCAGAACCCCGACCTGTTCGGGTCGTTCGGCCTGCCGCAGGAGCATCGCGCCGTGGCCGGGCCCGGACCCGGCGGCGCCTAAATCTGGCTCGCGGCGCAGGCCGGTCCGCGGCGATTCCCGCGAATCCGGCTGGTCTATATCAGTAGGCCGCCAGACAAGTGGCGCGGAACCCACAAGAACATGACAGAACTGGAGTAGCCGACATGACAATCGCCGACAAGACAGTGCTGGTAACCGGGGCTAATCGCGGCATCGGGCAGGCCCTGGTCACCGAAGCCCTCGCCCGAGGCGCGAAGCGGGTGTATGCCGGCATGCGCCAGCCGCTGGCCCACCCGGACGGGCGCGTCACGCCCCTGACCCTGGACGTGACCAACGCGGCGCAGATTCGGGCAGCTGCCGATCAGGTCGAGTCTCTTGATGTCCTCATCAACAACGCCGGAATTGCGCTTTTTGATGACCTGAGTGATCGTGCCGTGCTCGATCAGCACCTCGCCGTCAACCTCTTCGGCCCGTTCGGCGTCATCCAGGCCTTCCTGCCGCTGCTGACGCGTTCTCAGGGCGCCATCGTCAACAACGTGTCGACGATGGCCGTCGCCCCCTTTCCGCTTACTCCGGCTTACGCGATCTCGAAGGCGGCCGCATTCAACCTGACGCAATCGCTGCGCGCTCTTCTGGCCGGCCGGGGCGTGCGGGTTCATGCGGTGCTGACCGGCCCCACCGACACCGATATGACCCGGGGCTTCGACATTCCGAAGGCCTCTGCGGAGTCCGTCGCGCAAGCCATCTTCGACGGGGTGGAGAACGGGGAGGAGGACATCTTTCCCGATGCCGCGTCACAGTCCCTGGCCCAGAGCTGGCGCAGCGGGGCGGTCAAGGCTCTCGAGCGGGAGAACGCGGCGTTCGTCGCAGCAAGGCCCGCCGCGGCGTAGGCAAAGAGACGGACGTTGATTCCGCGTAGCAACGGGACGTACCGGCTCAGGAATGCACTCAAACTCGAAAAGGAGATAAGACACGATGCCGGATCACAAGGTTGCCAGCCGTGCGGAGTGGCAGGCCGTTCGTGACGAGCTGCTTCAGCGCGAGAAGGAGCACACCCGGATGGCGGACGAGCTGGCACGCCAGCGCCGCGAGCTGCCCTGGGTCGTGATCGAGAAGGAGTACGGGTTCGACACCGACGACGGGACGCGGACCCTGGCCGAGCTCTTCGACGGCCGCTCGCAGCTGGTGTTCTACCACTTCATGTTCGGACCGAGCTACGAGGCGGGGTGCCCGGTCAACTCGTCGATCGCCGATGGCCTCGACGGGCTCCTGCCGCATCTTCATGCCCGCGACGTGACCCTGCTGCTCGTTTCGCAGGCTCCGCTGGCGAATCTTCAGGCGTACAAGCAACGGATGGGCTGGCGGCTTCCCTGGGTCTCGTCGGCGAACACCGACTTCAACTTCGACTTCGGCGCCTCCTGCACCGAGGAGCAGGTGCGTTCATGGGGCCTCGACGAGGGCGGGCTGCCGCCGATCGTAGGTCAGAACGCGGCCGCGACCGGGACCGATGTCCCCGGATACCTCTCCGAATCACCGGCGATGAGCGCCTTCACGCTCCAGGGCGGCGCCGTCTACCAGACCTATGCGGCCGCGGCGCGCGGGGTCGAGTTCCTGATGGGCTACTATCCGGTCCTTGACCGAGCGCCGAGGGGGCGCGGCGAGGGCGATGCGTTCCAGACCTGGATCCGCCGCCATGACGAGTACGTCTAAGCCTTGAACCCGAGTGCCCTATTTGTCCGAGTTGCCGACGCGGCGGCGATTGCCTGTTCTGCCCGGCGTTGCAGGAGAGGTATGCGGAAGTGGTCCGCTGCGGCTGACACGTCCTGGGCTATGATCAGCGCCTCTTCCAGCCGGCCCAGCCAGGCCATGCTCTCCGCGAGATCCATCAGGACCTCGGCCTGCTGGGCCGGATCAGCGGCCTTCGCGGCCAGATCCCGCGCCAGTGTGTGCTCCGCGAGGCTCTGCTCGGGTTCGCCGAGCCGCACCAGGACCGTGGCCAGGGTGCTGCGGGCTGATATCTCGAAGCGCTGGACCGCTACCTCGCGGGCTAGCGTGATCGCCTGCCGGGCGTGAGCGGCCGCCTGCTGAAGATCGCCTAGATCCCGGTAGGCCTCGGCGATGCGCCGGCACGTCTCGGCCTCGTTCCGCCGGTCATG
Organism: Actinomycetota bacterium; assembly: GCA_003136255.1. Taxonomy (GTDB): domain Bacteria; phylum Actinomycetota; class Actinomycetes; order Streptosporangiales; family Streptosporangiaceae; genus Palsa-504. The sequence goes on along the minus strand of PLDT01000244.1, from coordinate 7,860 downwards.
CAGCGCCTGATGAATGTCGCGGGCCTGACCGAGCAGGCGCAGGGCTTCATGCCGTTGCTCGCTGATGGCCGTCGCCTGCGTGACCGCGTCCGCGGAACGCGCGAGCTGGAGGCGAGCGGCTGCGATGTTGGCGATGGTGACGGCTTCCCCGGCCCGGCGGCCGGTGCGCCGGTGCGCGTCGAGTGCCTCGGTGAGCAGTTCGATCGTCTCCGCCGCCTGCCCCAGGTGCCAGTAGGCGCTGGCCCGGTTGTTCAGCGCGACCGCCTCGCCCGCGACCCAGCCTGCGCGCCGGGCTTGATCCGTGCAAGCGGCGTAATGCCCGGCGGAGTCCTCGTACCGGGACTGCATGAAGCGCAGCATCCCGAGGTGCAGCTCGGCGCACGCCACGGCGATCGGGTCGTCGCCGGATACCGCCTGCCTGGCCGCGGTCGCGGCGACCAGCCAGTCCACGGAGTTCGAGGACATATAGAAATACCCGGCCAGGCGATCGGACAGGCGCAGGGCCACCTCTGCCCGGCCCTGGCGGGCGAGCAGGACGACAAGCGCGACAAGGTTTGCGCGCTCGGCGTTCAGCCAGGCCAGGGCGGCGTCGGCGGCGGCGAACCCGGATGCGCCCCAGGCCGGCTCGGCCCCGCCGTCGGCGCGGTCTTCCCCGCCGCTATCGGGGAGGTGCAGCAAGTGCGGGTACAGCAGCTCGGAGGCTGACCGCACCGCGGCGAGGGCGTGGGCCGCCAGGCGGTCGATCGCGGCGTCCCGGTCGGCAGCGCTCTCCTCTGCCCCGGCCAGTTCGGCCGCGTACAGCCGCAGCAGATCATGCAGCCGGTAACGGCTGTGGGCGTATTCGTCGACGAGGTTACGCGCCACGAGCCGGTCAAGGAGCGACTGGGCCGCACTGGCCTCGATTCCGGCCAGCGCGGCCACGGCAGGCGCGGTGAGGTCGGGTCCAGGCGCCAGGCCGGCCAGCCGGAACATCCTTCGCAGCTCGGGCTTGAGCGTGTCGCAGGACAGCTCGAACGCCGAGCGCACCGCGGCCTGCTCATCTTCGGGCACCGCCAGCCCAGCCAGCCTGTCCCCAGAGGCCAGCGCGGCGACGTAGTCGGCGAGGCGGTAGCTGGGCCGGGCGGCGAGATTGGCGGCGGCGATGCGCAACGCCAGCGGCAGGTGCGCGCACAGCCCGGCCAGTTCGGCGACCACCGCGGGCGGTTCCCCGTCGCCGCGCTCGCCCATCGAGGCGACCAGCAGCGCGGCGGCCTCGGCGTCCGGCAGCGGGCGCACCACGACCGCGACCGCGCCATCCCTTGCTATGAGGCCCGTCATCCGGTCGCGCGTGGTCACGATCGCGGCGCAGCCCGGTGCGGCGGGCAGCAGCGGGCGCACTTGCTGCGCGTCGAGCGCGTTGTCGAGGAACAGCAGGATCCGCTTGCCCTCCAGTCGAGTGCGCAGCAGCGCCGCCGCCTGGCCCTCATCCTCGGGGATCCGCTCCGCCGGCTCGCCCAGCGCGGCGAGGAACCCGGTCAGCACTCCCAGCGGCCTCGCTGGTCCGGTAATCGCGTGTCCGTGCAGGTCGGCGTACAGCTGACCGTCGGGATAGCGGCTGCGGTGCCGCCATGCCCACCGGACCGCAAGCGCCGTTTTGCCGACCCCGCCCATCCCGGTAACCACCGCGACAGGCGCGGCCTTCGCCGCCCCCTCCGTCGCGAGGATACGGTCCAGGGTCTGCAGTTCACCGGCGCGGCCGGTAAAGCCAGCGCAGTCCATGGGCAGCTGAGCCGGGGGTTCGGAAACCTGCGGGCTGGCCCCGGCGGTGAGCCCGGCGCCTGGCAGCTGTCCGCGAAGCACTCGAAGATGCGCCGAGCTGATCTCGGGCCCGGGATCTACCCCGAGCTCGCCGCTCAGCCGGTCCCGCAGATCGGTGTACACGGCCAGCGCCTCGGCCTGCTCTCCGGCTCCGGCCAGGGCGAGCATCAGCCGCGCGGCAACCCCCTCGTGCAGCGGCTGCTCGACGGCAAGCGTGCGGAGCGCGGGAACCAGCGGGCTGTACTTGCCCAGGCTCAGCCCCAGTTCGGCCCAGGCCAGCACGGCCGCCGTACGCCGGCCGGTGAGCGCAATGGCAGCGGGATGAACCTGCACCCACGCGCCCGCTCCTGCCAGCAGGGGTCCGCGCCAGCAGTTCACGGCCTCGACGTAGAGCTGCCACGCGGACAGCGCGGCGCCGTCGGCGACGGCGCGTCCGGCCCGGGTGACAAGCTCGCCGAATTCGGCGGCATCCGACTGGCCGGCATCCAGCACCAGCCGGTATCCCTGGGCCGTCCGCGGCAGCACGGAATCTCGCGTCCCGTCATCCAGCAGCCTTCGCAGTCCGGCCACGTACGTATGCACTAGCTGACGGCAGGTGCGCGGCGGCTGCCCCTCCCAGAGGGTGTCGATGATCTCCTCGAAGCCCACTTCGTGCCCCGGCTGCATGGCGAGCAGGCACAGCAGCCTGCGCAGCATCGGCGACGCCACTGTGATCGCGGCGCCCCCCCGCCGGACGACCGGCGCGCCAAGCACGTCGATGCGCAAAAGCGGGTCCACGGGTCCGGCGTCGGCCGCAGAGCCTGGCAGCAGTGCGGCCAGATCGACATCGAGCGCCGCGGCCAGGCGCCGCAGCGAGGCTGCCTGGGGGCGGGCCACCGCGCCGTTCTCCAGAGCCCGGACCGTGCGCACGCTCACCCTGGCTCGTTCGGCGAGCTCGTGCTGCGTCAGCCCGGCCCGGACCCTCGACTCGCGCAACAGCCCGGTCATGGCCGGTCCGCTCCCACGGCTCCATTGTGCCGCTGCCGAAGCGGGTGAGTCCACACCGGCTCGTTTCCGGCGCGTCCGGTCCGGGCTTGGGCGCGCGGCACCTGCCAAGACATTGCCGGTTTTCTGCCGCCTGGGGCCGTTCACCTGGCCTTTTGGCATGCAGCCATGATGCAGCGGACTCGCACGGGCCGATTTCTAACCTCATAGACATGGCCGGTCAGAACGGGGATCGGCCGCCACCGGCTAACCGAGGGGAACCCCAATGTACGCGTCACTCCGCCGCTTGAGCATCACGATCGCCGCCGCCGGCGCGCTCGCCACCACCGCTGCCTTCGCCGTCGCCGGCCCGGCCAGCGCCAGCACTGCCAGCAATGCTGACGCCAGCACGGGCGTGAGCTACCACTTCCAGACCTTGAACAACGGCGCTGACCTGACCTTCAACCAGCTGCTCGGCATCAACGACGATGACGTGATTGCCGGCTACTTCGGGTCCGGTGCACAGGGCCACCCGAACAAGGGCTATGAGCTCCGGGCGCCGAGCACCTACCAGAACGAGAACTTCCCAGGCTCGGCGCAGACCCAGGTCACCGGGCTGAACGACGAGGGTGTCACCGTCGGGTTCTGGTCCACGATGAACACCTCGAGCATGAGCAACAACAACTTCGGCTTCTACGCGGACAACGGTCACTACTACAACGTGAACTTCCCGACCGGCGACAACGCGAGCCCGCAGGTTGACCAGCTGCTCGGTGTCAACGACCACGGCATCGCGGTGGGCTTCTACACCAACGGCCAGGGCAGCAACCGCGGCTACGAGTACAACATCGGCACCCACCAGTTCGCCCGCGTCCTTCCGCCCGGCTTCACCAACGGCACCTCGCTGCGGAGCCCGAGCCTGACCGCCACGGCGATCAACAACCACGGCGACGTGGCCGGCTTCTACAACCAGACCTCCTCGCAGGTGGACGCGTTCCTACGGCTGGCCGACGGCCAGTTCATCACCCTTGCCGTCCACGGGGCCTCAATGACCCAGGCGTTCGGCGTGAACGACAGCGATGAGGTCGTCGGCGCCTACACCGACGGCACCGGCAACAATGCCCAGACCCACGGCTTCACCTGGACCCCGGGGCACGGCTTCAGCACCGTCGATGACCCGCACGGCATCGGCTCCACCACCATCAACGGCGTCAACGACCACGGCGACCTGGTCGGCTTCTACACCGACTCAACCGGCAACACCGACGGCATGCTCGCCCGGCCATAGCAGCTGTCCCGGCCACTGATCAGCCGCGGGGATCCGCCGGATCCCCGCGGCTTTCCATGCTGCTCAGCAGAGCCGGCCCGGAGCATCTACGCCAAGCTCCAGGTTCGCGACCGGTCCTCGGCCGTGCAGCGCGCCAGGGAACGGCAGGTCCGGCCGGGCGGCCCGAGCGGGACAGGTCGCGGATGGCAACGCCGGTGTAATGGCCCCGACGTATAGTCAGGGACCCGGGCGCGGAGTGCTTGCGCGCTGAGCAGCGGGTCGGACAGGCTGGTTGCCGTGACAGAGCAGAGCACCGGGGGGGCGGTACCCGAACGCTGGAGCGCGGCTGGCCCGAAGTCCGACATTTGGATGGACCCGGCGCAGGATCCGAGGTTCGTGGCAGGCGCGGAACTGGAAGGCGAGCGGGCCACGCTATTGGACTACCTGCGCGCCTACCGGCTGGCGCTGGAAATGAAGTGCGCCGACCTCGATCCGGAGCAGCTGGCCCGGCGCTCGGTGCCGCCCTCCACCATGTCCCTGCTCGGCCTGATCCGCCACATGGCCGACGTGGAGCGCAACTGGTTCCGGCGGGTGATCGCTCAGGCCGACGCGCCGCCGCTGTACTGGTCCGACGACGTCGAGGACGCTGAGTGGGCGGGCGCGGTAGCAGATCCGGCGGTGGTGGCCGACGCCTGGCGCGCCTGGCACGAGGAGGTCGCCTTCGCGGAGCAGTTCGTGGCCGGCTTGCCCGACCTCGCCGTCCGCAGCCCTATGCAAGACGGCACGACCGTCGCGCTGCGCGAGGTGATACTCCACATGGTCGAGGAATACGCCCGCCACCTCGGCCACGCCGATCTGCTCCGGGAGCGGATCGACGGCCGCGTCGGCCAGTAACCCACATCGTCGCCGCCTACCTCGCCGGGCGTCTCTAGGGGACCTTCCAGTTCAGGTCGGCGACTTTGAGGATCTGCGGGATGAACGAGTCGGTGAGCTGCAGCGCGGGCTGCGGTTTGCCGCCCACGTTGAACTGCACGGTGCCGCAGGCGGCCGGGCCTTGCGCGACGGCGAGCAGCGGACCGCCGGCCCTGGCCAGGAACGTCAGCTGGATCCCGCCGTTGAGGGTCAGCGGGCAGGGGGCGTTCGGTCCGATCGTAGACAGCTGGAGGCTGTCGACGAGTGCCGCGAGCCGTCGGACGGCAGCCAGGCCGGTGATCGTGACCGGCGCGGGCGCACGGCTGCGGTGGGGGTCCAGGCTGGGCAGCTGGGTGATGGTGACTACGCGGGCGGCGGACGGCACCCGTTCGGAGGCCGGCCGGGAGGGCTGCCAGCTCACCTGGGCGTCCACCCGGATCGCGGTCTGCCCGTTGCCCGCAGCGGTCACCTCGACCACCAGGTCCCGGGCGTTCAGCACGCCGGGAACCGGAGATAGCGAGAACGTGCGGTCCCATGACGGCGGCCCGAAATCGGCGTCCTCGGGCGTGAAGCGGCGGGGCAGGTGCGCCTGCTCCCAGGCCAGTACCGCCTGCGGCGCGCCGGGCGCCCGCCAGAAGGAGACGTCGTCCACCAGCGTGGTGGAGACGAGGGTGGAGGACGGGAACTTGAGGGCATCCGGCGCCTTCGGCAACCGCTGCCCGCCCGGGGGCACGACAAACGTCCTCAGAATGGCCGCCGCCTCGGCGATGGCACGCTCCCGCGGCGTGGGCGAGGCCGCTGTCCGCGACGCCGCCGTCACCGGCCCCGTCGTGGTGTGCGTAGCGGCGCAGCCCGCCACCGCCACGGCCGCCCAGGCGGCGAGCAGGAGCGCCTTGCCCGGCGCGCACCGCAGAGGTAGCCGCATGCCGCTTGGACGCCCAGCGGGGCACCGCGGTTGCGCTACCTCGGTAACAGGCCGGCCAAGCGTCGTCACCGGGTCAGCCCTTTCCCGCTCGCGGGCATCCCGGTCCGCGTTGAGGGCTTGCGACGTTCTTGCTCGCGGGATGACAGTGGGTTCGGCGGAGGTGAGAATGCGGCGTTTCCGCCGGAGGTGCGGGTCCGAGGGCGGTCGTTCGGACTGTATAAGAAACCGGCCTGATGGAGGACGCGGTGACGAGGGAGGCTGCGGTGGCCGAGGTCAGAGACGCTGAGGTCACGATTATCGGTGGCGGGGCGGTCGGCTGCGCCGTGGCGTATGTCCTGGCCCGGGCGGGCTACCGGGATATCCAGGTCCTGGAGCAGGGTGAGCTCGCCGGCGCGACCTCGGGGCAGGCGGCCGGATTGGTGGGGCAGGTCCGGGCCAGCAAAGAGCGGTGCAGGCTCGCGATGGCTTCGGTAGCGGAGTACTCGCAGATCGAACAGAGGACCGGCTTCACCGCGGACTGGCGTCAGACAGGAAGCGTGCGGATAGCGCTGACCGCCCGGCGCGCCGCCGAGTTCCAGGTGCTGGCCGAGGTGGCGCGGTCAGCTGGGCTTGAGGTCGAGTTCCTCACCGCCGCCCGGCTGGCGGAGCTGTGCCCGATGCTGGACACCACCGGGGTGGCGGCGGCGCTGTGGTGCCCTACTGACGGCTACCTCCAGCCCAATAGCCTGGTCATGGCCTACGCTGGCGCCGCCCGCGCCCGAGGAGTCACCTTCGCCACGCACACGACCGTTACCGGACTGCGGATCACCGGCGGGAGCGTCAGCGGCGTCGTGGCCGGCGGGCGCTGTGTCGCGACCGACATGGTGATCAACGCGGCCGGGCCGTGGGCCGGCGCCGTGGCCCGGCTGGCCGGCCTGCACCTGCCGGTCGTGCCCGTGCGTCACGAGTACTTCGTCACCCAGGCCGTCGCGGGCTGGCACGCTGGCCTGCCGGTTCTGCGCATCCCCGACGTCCGCCTGTACGCCCGGGCCGAGGGCGACGGAATCTTGTGCGGAGGCTGGGAGCCGGACGGGCTGAGCCTGGACCCGCGCGAGGTGACCATCGGGCAGCCGCTCGCCGTGTCACCGGACTGGGACGTCCTGTCCGGTTTCGCCCGCGACCTGGCCCGGTTCGCGCCCGCGGTCACCCAGACCGGGGTCCGCGAGGTCTTCCGCGGCTTCCCGGCGTTCTCGCCGGACGGCCGCTTCATCGTCGGGCCGGTGCCCGCCCTGCGCGGCTTCGTGATGGCCGCGGCCTGCAACGCCCACGGCGTCTCAGGGTCAGCCGGCCTCGCCGAGCACGTCCTGGAGAGCCTGCAACCAGACCCATCCCCCTACGTCCAGTCCCTGAGCCCCGCCCGGTACCACCCCCGCACCTGGGACTGGGACACCGCCCGGGCTCAAGCCGAGCGGATCTACGAGAACTACTACAGCCTGCCCCCCAGTTCGCGCGGCGGCGCGGACGCGAGTCCCTGCGCGCCTGACTAGTTGAGTCGCTCGACGATCATTGCCATGCCCTGGCCGCCGCCAATGCACATGGTTTCCAGGCCGACGGTCTCGTCCCTGGTGACCAGGCCGTTGAGGAGGGTGGCGGTGATCCGGGCGCCGGTCATGCCGAACGGGTGGCCCAGCGCGATGGCGCCGCCGTGCACGTTGAGCCGGTCGATGTCGATGCCGAGCTCGCGGTAGGCGGGAATCACCTGCGCCGCGAACGCCTCGTTGATCTCGACCAGGTCGATGTCGGAGATGGTCATGCCGACCCGCCGCAATGCCTGCCTGGTCGCCTCGACCGGGCCCAGGCCCATGATTTCGGGTGACAGCGCGCTCACCCCGGTGGCAGCGATCCGGGCGAGCGGGGTGATCCCGAGTTCGCGTGCCTTGCGGTCGCTCATCACCACCACCGCGGCCGCGCCGTCGTTGAGCGGGCAGCAGTTGCCCGCGGTCACCGTCCCGTCGGG
>PLDT01000354.1:0-11923 GCA_003136255.1 Actinomycetota bacterium | reverse complement strand
TCCCGGGTCGCCGCGGTGTCGATCCGGGCGTAGACCGGGTTCCCGTACTGCTCGGTCAGGTCCTGGTACTGCTCCGACGGCGAGTACCCGGTGACGGCGGTGATCTCGGCCGCGAGCAGGGCCATGATGATCCCGTCCTTGTCTGTCGTCCACACCGACCCGTCGCGCTGCAGGAACGACGCGCCGGCGCTCTCTTCGCCGCCGAACGCGACCGATCCGTCCAGCAGTCCCGGCACGAACCACTTGAACCCGACCGGCACCTCCAGCAGCGTCCGGCCCAAGCCCTCGGTGACCCGGTCGATCATCGAGGAGCTGACCAGGGTCTTGCCGACCGCGGCCCCCTCCGGCCAGCCGTCCCGGACCTGGTAGAGGTAGTCGATGGCCACCGCGAGGTAGTGGTTGGGGTTCATCAGCCCGGCGTCGGGGGTGACGATGCCGTGCCGGTCGGCGTCGGTGTCGTTCCCGGTCGCGACGGTGAACTCGTGCTGGCGGGCGATCAGGCTGGCCATCGCGTACGGCGACGAGCAGTCCATCCGGATCTTGCCGTCCCAGTCCAGCGTCATGAACCGGAACGTCGCGTCCACGTCCGGGTTGACCACGGTCAGGTCCAGGTCGTAGTGGCCGCCGATCTCGCCCCAGTAGGCCACGCTGGCCCCGCCCAGCGGGTCCGCGCCGATGCGCACCCCGCCCGCCCTGATCGCGGGCAGGTCCACCACCTGGGGCAGGGCCGACACGTAGCCGCCCAGGAAGTCGTACTTCCCAGTGGTGTCGGCCGCCACGGCCCGGGCGTACGGCACCCGGCGGACGGCCTTCAGCCCGTCGGCCAGCAGCTCGTTGGCCCGGTCCTGGATCTCCCGGGTGATGTCGGTGCCAGCCGGCCCGCCGTCCGGCGGGTTGTACTTGAAGCCGCCGTCCGGCGGCGGGTTGTGCGATGGCGTGACNNCGTCGACCAGCACCCGAACCCCGTTGGCGGCCAGCACCTCGAGCGCGCTGACCTGCGCCGGCTCGGACAGCGCGTGCGTATCCGCGCCCAGGAACAGCGGTCCGTCGATCCCGTGCCCGGCCCGGTACTCGCAGATGGCCTGGGTGGTGGCCAGGATGTGNNAACGAGACGCGCTGAGCCGGCTCACCCGGATCGGGATGCACCACGTAGTACGCGGTGACCAGCTTGGCCACGTCAACCAGGTCTTCGGCAGCCGCCGGCTGCCCCGCGCGCGGATCCACCATGCCGCCATCCTGGCACGCTCGGCTTAAGATCGTGACCATGGCGCCCAGGCGAGACGGCCGGTGACCGCGCCGGTCCGGACGGCGATCCGGGTCGAGGGGATCGTCCAGGGCGTCGGCTTCCGCCCGTTCGTCTACACCCTGGCCACCGGTCTCGGGCTGAGCGGGTTCGTGGGCAACGACGTCGACGGCGTGTTCGTCGAGGTCGAAGGCCCCTCGGCCGCCGTCACCGAGTTCCTGCACAAGCTGGAACGCGACCCGCCCCCGCTGGCCCGCATCGAGCGGGTCACCGCCACCACCATGGCCCCCCGCGGCACGATGGACTTCGCCATCGCCGCCAGCGGCCCGGTCACCGGGTCGCGCCGCACCCTGATCTCGGCCGACATCGCGACCTGCCGGGACTGCCTGCGCGAGCTCGCCGACCCGAACGACCGTCGTTACCGCTACCCGTTCATCAACTGCACCAACTGCGGCCCGCGGTTCACCATCGTCCGGGACGTCCCCTACGACCGGCCGTTCACCACCATGGCCTCGTTCGCCATGTGCCCGGTGTGCGCCGCCGAGTACCACGACCCCGCCGACCGCCGCTTCCACGCCCAGCCGACCTGCTGCCCGGCCTGCGGCCCCCGGCTGACGCTGCGGGACAAAACCGGGACCGTGCTGCCTGGCGATCCCCTGACCAGCGCCGCCGAGCTGCTCAAGGCCGGCCAGATCCTCGCGGTCAAGGGCCTGGGCGGCTACCACCTGGCCGTCGACGCGGCCTGCGAACCGGCCGCCGCCACCCTGCGGGCTCGCAAGCACCGCGAGGACAAGCCGTTCGCGGTGCTGGTCGCCGACCTCACGCAAGCCGAGCGGCTCGCCCACATCGACCGAGCCGCGTCCGACCTGCTGACCAGCCCCGGCCGTCCCATCGTGCTGCTGCCGCGCCGCCCGGACGCGGCCGTCGCGGAGGCCACCGCCCCGGGGAACCGCTCCCTCGGGGTCATGTTGCCCTACACCCCGCTGCACCACCTGCTCATCCGCGCCATCAACTGCCCGATAGTGCTGACCAGCGGGAACGTCTCCGACGAGCCGATCGCGTACCGCGACGACGACGCGCTGGCCCGGCTGGGCCCGATCGCGGACGCGTTCCTCACCCACGACCGGGCCATCCACATCCGGACCGACGACTCGGTGGCCCGGACCTTCCGCGGCCGGCCGATGCTGATCCGGCGGTCCCGCGGCTACGTCCCCGAGCCGGTCACCGCCGGCGGCGGGTTCCCCCGCCCGGCCCTGGCCTGCGGCGCCGAGCTGAAGAACACGTTCTGCCTGGCCAAGGACCGGCACGCGTTCGTCTCGCACCACATCGGCGACCTGGAGAACGCCGAGACGCTGCGCTCCTTCACCGAGGGCATCGAGCACTTCCGCCGGCTGTTCGACATCGACCCGCAGGTCGTGGCCCACGACCTGCACCCGGAGTACCTGTCCACCAAGTACGCGCTCGACCTCGACGGCGTCGACCTGCACGGCGTCCAGCACCACCACGCGCACATCGCCTCGTGCCTCGTTGACAATGGCGCCGACGGCCCGGTCATCGGGGTCGCCTTCGACGGCACCGGCTACGGGACCGACGGCACGATCTGGGGCGGCGAGTTCCTGGTCGCCGACCTGGCCCGCTTCGAGCGGGGCGGTCACCTGGCCCCGGTGCCGATGCCCGGCGGCGCGGCCGCGATCCGGCAGCCGTGGCGGATGGCCGCCGCGTACCTCGGTCCCGAGGCCCCGGAAACCCTCGACGTCCGCGCGCGCAACCAGGACCGCTGGGCCGCGGTCACCGCTATGGCCGCCAAGGGCGTCAACGCCCCGCTGACCTCGAGCGCGGGCCGGCTGTTCGACGCCGCCGCCGCGCTGCTCGGCATCCGGGACACGATCAACTACGAGGGCCAGGCCGCGATCGAGCTCGAGCAGCTGGCCGACCCGGCCGAACGCGGCGCCTACCCCGCCGCCGTCGTGGCGGGCGACCCGTTCCAGATCCGGGCCGCCGACCTCCTGACCGCCCTCATTTCGGACCGAACGGCCCTGGTTCCCGCCCCCGTCATCGCCGCCCGCTTCCACCACGGCGTCGCCGCCGCCATCGAGGTCGGCTGCGCCCTGCTGCGCGAACGCCACGGCCTGACCACGGTCGCCCTGTCCGGCGGCGTGTTCCAGAACATGCTCCTGCTGCACGCGACGGCCGCCCGCCTGGAGGCCCGCGGCTTCCGCGTCCTGACCCATTCCCGCTTCCCCTGCAACGACGGCGGCATCAGCCTCGGCCAGGCGGTGATCGCCGCGGCCCGGGACCGCCAGCGCTAGGCCCAGCGCACCCCCAGCGACAGCTCGGCCGCCAGCCCGGCCTGTACCGACGCGACGGCGCGGAACGCCTCTCTGAGGTAGGACCGGGCCAGCGGGTTCAGCTTCCTGGGGTCGATGAAGTCGTCCGGCGCCTCGCCCTGCCGCAGCTGCTCGACCTGATGGTCCAGGCGCAGCGAGAAGATGAAGCCGAACGCCTCGATCAGCGTCCTGGCCTCCGGGCCCTCCAGCGTCCCGGCCGCCTCCGCGGCCCGCAGCCGGTCCAGGGTGGAGCCGCTGGTGACGCCCGCGCCCATCCCGGCCGAGCGCGCCAGGTCGACGATCGGGATCAGCCCGCCGTGCTTGAGGTCGAGCTGCCCCCGGTGCTCCCCGGAGTGCTCGACCACGAAGTCGCGCCAGAACCCGGTGGGCGGCCGGAACGACAGGGCGAACCGGGCCAGCAGCCGCTGCAGCCCGGGCTGACCGGGCGAGACCTGCCACAGCCCGCCGCCGGTCCACGACCCGGTGCTGAACACCGGGCGGCTGTCGGTGATCAGCGACGCCAGGATCAGCGCCTTTTCCTTGGTCGGGTCCTCGCTCAGGCTCCGCTCGGCGGCCCGCCAGGACGCCATCGACCGGGCGAACAACGGGTTCGACGCGTTCGCGCCGTGCGGGTCGGGCGGCGCCCCGCAGGCCCGCAGCCCCTCATTCACCGCCCCGGCCAGCCGCTCGAAGTACCCGGCCGCCTCGCCGCCGTCGCCCTCCCAGGCCAGCGCGCTGTCCACGTCGGAGGACGGCACCGTCTCGCGCCGGGCCAGGCTGCCCAGCGCGAACCAGGTGAACGGGACAGGGGGCGGCCCGGCGGCCCGTACGGCCAGCTCGGCCAGCCGCCGGGTGAGCGCGTCGAGCACGACCGAACGGACCGCCGCCACCTGCTCGGCCGGCACCCCCGCGTCGCGCAGCGCGATGACCGCCGGGCCGAGCCCGGCCGCCGCGGCAGCCAGGTCCGCCTGGGTCTGCGCCAGGCCGATCGCGCGGCGCAGCAGCAGCGGCATGCGCCCCTCGGCGGCCACCAGGTCGCCGTCGTCGATCACGCCCAGGACCCGGCCGGCCGGGGACAGCACCGGGATGTGATGGATGTTGCGTTCGAGCATGTCGAGCAGGACGTCGCCGCCGAGCCGGTCGGCGCCGACCGTGTAGGCGGGCTCGGTCATGATGGCCGAGACCGGCTCATCCGGGCTGAGGCCGGCCGCGATCACCCGCGACCGCAGGTCGCGATCGGTGACGATGCCGAACGTGTCCCCGTGCCGGACCAGGACGGCGCTCGCCCCCTCGGCGGTCATCCGCTGGGCGGCCGCGCGGATCGGCTCGCTGCCCGGGCATAGCAGCGGCGGCCGCCGGATCAGCGCGGCTACCGGGCGCTGCTCCGGATCGTCCGGCGGCGGGGCGGTGAGCGGGGCGCTCCCGGTCACGATCGACCGGGCCACGAACCGGAGCACGTCCGGGCGGGCCAGCAGCGGGCGCACCACGTTCGCGGGGATCCGGTAGCACACCGTGTCCTGCGCGGCCCGGGCCTCGAAGCCGGTCGGCAGCCCGGAGATCATCGAGGCCTGGCCGAACAGCTCGCCCGGGCCGAGCAGGTCCAGGGCCCGCCCGTCGTGCACGATCTCGACCGCGCCGGACCGGACCATCCGCAGGTACCCGACCGGCCCGGCGCCCTGCGAGAAGATCGTCGTGCCCCGCGGGCTGACCTCCGTCTCGGTCACCGCCGCGACCCGGGCCAGTTCGTCGGCGCTTACCGCGTCGAAGGGCGGCCGCGAGCCGAGGAACGCGGCGACGCCCACGGTCACCTCGGCCTAGCAGATGCGGGGAAGCGGGTCGCCGACCAGCAGGTCGACGATCCGGGTGCCGCCGAACGCGGTCTTCAGCTGGACGATGCCGGGCTGTTCCTCCCGGACGTGCCCGATGACCGCGGCGTGCTCGCCGAGCGGGTGGCCGCGCAGCGCGGCGACCGCCTGGTCCGCGTCGGCCCCGGGGACGACCGCGACCAGCCGGCCCTCGCAGGCCACGTACATGGGGTCGATGCCGAGCAGCTCGGAGGCGCCGCGCACCTCGGCGCGGACCGGGATCTGGTCCTCGCTGACCAGTACGCCGACGTCGGCCGCCTTGGCGATCTCGTTGAGGATGGTGGCCACCCCGCCGCGGGTCGCGTCGCGCATGGCCCGGGTTCCGGGCACCGCGCCCAGCAGCCCGGCGACCAGCCCGTTCAGCGGGGCCGTGTCGGAGCAGATGTCCGCCTCGATGTCGAGCTCGCCGCGGGCCAGCATGATCGTGATGCCGTGGTCGCCGATCGGCCCGGACACGATGATCGCGTCGCCCGGCTGCGCCTGCGCCACGCCCAGGCTCACGTCCCGCTCGATCAGGCCCACGCCCGCGGTGTTGATATAACAGCCGTCGGCCTTGCCCTTCTGGACCACCTTGGTGTCGCCGGTGACCACGTGCACCCCGGCCGCGGCGGCCGCGTTACGCATCGACTCGACGATCCGCTGCAGGTCGGCGACCGGGAAGCCCTCCTCCAGGATGAACCCGGCCGACAGGTACAGCGGGGTGGCCCCGNNGGGAAGAACAGCGGCGAGACCACGTAGGAGTCGGTGGTCAGCGCGATCCGGGCGCCGCCCACGGCCAGCTGGGCCGCGTCCTCGAGCGGCTCGAGCAGCGGGTTGCGGAACGCGTCGAGGAAGACCGCCTCGATCAGGGTGTGGGTGGCCTTGCCGCCCGCCCCGTGCGACATCGTGATCCGCTCTTCCCGGACCTTAGGGCGCCGGCGCCGGGCCCGGTCGATCCGGTCCAGCACCTGCTGCTCCCGGTCGGCCAGCGGCAGCTGCCGCCGGCCCTCGGCTTCGATCTCGTCGTGCTCGGCGAGCGCCTCGCCGATCCAGCCGGGCTGGTGGTCGTGGTCGACGGTCATGACCTGGCCACCTCCGCCTCGGCGACCCGGGTGCGGTTCATCCGGCCGAAGTTGTAGTACGCCGCGCAGGCGCCCTCCGGGGACACCATGCAGGTCCCGATGGGCGTCTCCGGGGTGCACGCGGTGCCGAACACCTTGCACTCCCACGGCTTCAGCACGCCCTTGAGCACCTCGCCGCACTGGCAGGCCTTGGGGTCGGCGACCCGGACCCCGGGCACCTGGAACAGCCGCTCCGCGTCCATGGCCGCATACTTCTCCCGGACCTGGAGCGCGGAGTGCGAGATGAAGCCGAGTCCGCGCCACTCGAAGTAGGGCCGCAGTTCCATCGTCTCGCCGATGGCCTTGAGCGCCACCACGTTGCCGTCCCACGGCACCACGCGGGAGTACTGGTTCTCGATCTCGGACCGGCCCTGCGACAGCTGCACCATGAGCATGTAGATGGACTGCAGGATGTCCAGCGGCTCGAACCCGGCCACCACCACCGGCTTGCCGTAGTCCCGGGCGATGAACTCGTACGGGCGGCAGCCGATCACGGTGGACACGTGACCGGGGCCGATGAACCCGTCCAGCCGCAGGTCCGGCGAGTCGAGGATGGCCTTGATGGCCGGGATGATCGTGACGTGGTTGCAGAACACCGAGAAGTTCGTCAGGCCCTGAGCCGCGGCGCGCAGCATGGTCATCGCGGTGGACGGCGCGGTGGTCTCGAACCCGATGGCCATGAACACGACCTGCTTGTCCGGGTTCTGCTTGGCGATCTTGAGCGAGTCCAGCGGCGAGTACACCATGCGGATGTTCGTGCCCTCGGCGTTGGCGTCGAAGAACGAGCCGCCGCTGCCCGGCACCCGCATCATGTCGCCGAACGAGGTCATGATCACGTCCGGCTGCGAGGCCAGGTGGATCGCGTCGTCGACGCGGCCCATGGGGATCACGCACACCGGGCACCCGGGGCCATGCACCAAGGTGACGGACTCCGGCAGGTAGTCCTCCAGGCCGTGTTTGTAGATCGTGTGGGTGTGGCCGCCGCACACCTCCATCAGCTTGTACTGGCGGCCCGGCTCGCAGAGCGCCGCGATCTTCGCGGCCAGCGCGTGGGCCTTATCGGCATCACGGAATTCGTCGACGAACCGCATTGTCCGCACGCTCCTATCTGGCTACTCGATCAGTGATTCCTTCAGCGCGTTGATCTCGTCCTCGTAGGCCTGCCCGATGCCCTCGAGGAACTCCATGGCCGCCGCGGCCTCTCGTTCGTCGATCTTGGACAGCGCGAAGCCGACGTGGATCAGCACCCAGTCGCCGGGGACGGGCGGGTCGTCGGTGAGCAGGCCGATGTTGATCAGCCGCCGGACACCACTGACGTCCACCTTGGCCAGGTCGGGCTGGTCCGGGTGAATCTCGATGACCTCACCGGGTATGCCGAGGCACATGTGACACCTCTTCCTGGGTCAGCTCCCACAGCACTTGATAGGTCGTGGTCTGCGCTTCCTGGATCCGGTGCACGGATGAGGACGGCGCCACGAACAGGTAGTCGATGCTGTCCAGCTCGGCCATCTTCCCGCCGTCGTAGCCAGCCAGCCCGATGGTGAGCATGCCGCGCCGGCTCGCCTCGTCGAAGGCGCGCAGCAGGTTGCCAGAGTTACCGCTGGTGGACAGGCCGACCGCGATGTCGTTCCGGCCGCCGAACGCGGCCAGCTGCCGGGCGAACACCACCTCGACGCCGATGTCGTTGCACAGCGCGGTGACCACCGACGTGTCGTTGGCCAGCCCGAACGCGGGCAGCGGGCGCGCGTCGGCGCCCGGGTTGAGGAACAAGGTGGCGAGCTGCGCGGCGTCGGTGGCGCTGCCGCCGTTGCCGAACGCGAACAGCCGGCCGCCCGCGGCGAACCGGGCCGCGGCCTGCCGCGCGCACTCGGCGATCCGGGCTCCGTCCCGGGCGCAGACCGTGCGGCGCAGCTCCAAGATCTCCTCGGCCTTGGCCACGGTCGACGCGCGGACCTGGGCCAGCACCGCGGTCAGGTCCGAGGTGTCGGCGTACAGGAACGGGTAGAGCGCCTCCATGGCGCCGCCGTCGCGGCCCGGCTCAGTGTTCATTCTCTGGGCTCATTCCCGGCCCCTACCACCGCGATCGCCTCCCGGGCGTGCACCAGGATCGTGTCGCCCACCCCGGCGCTGACCAAGGCCACGCTGACCGTCTCCTGGCCCGCCCCGGTATCGACCACCGCCATCTCGTCCTCGAGCAGCCGCAGCACCGTGACCTGCACGGCCGTGTCGGAACACGTGATGCAGACCTCACCGATGCACTCGGGCAAACCCTCGCTCATGAGATCACCCCCGGGCCGAGTACGCCGGGCTGCTCGAAGAACACGTGGACCAGCTCCCACAGCACGTGGTACGCGGTGACCTGCATCTCCTTGACCACGCGCGGGTCGGCGGAGGCCGCCACCAGCACGTGATCGACGGCCTTGCTGGTCGCGATCGCGCCGCCGTCCCCGCCGGTCAGGGCCACGGTCAGCAGGCCGAGTTCGCGCGCCGCCTCCAGCCCGGCCAACACGCTGGGGCTGTTCCCGTCGCGGTCCAGGCCCAGGGCGATGTCGGCGGGGCTGGCCAGGAACCGGATCTGATGGGCGAAGATCGCGTCCACCCCGGCCTGTTCGGCGATCCCGGTGACAGTGGCCACGTCGGTGGTGAGCGAGATGGCGGGCAGCGCGCGTTTGCCGACGATGACCGGATGGACGAACTCCACCGCGACATGCTGGGCGTCGGTGCTGGCCCCGCCGGTGCCGAACACCACGAGCTTGCCACCGGAATGGAACCTGACCGCCATGGCGTGGCACGCCGCGGCCACCGCGTCGGCCTGGTCGGCCAGGTGGCGCGTTGGTTCGCTGCGCAGCTCGAACAGGCGGCCGACCTCGGCGTCGTGAGCCGGCCCGCCCGGCCCGCTCATAACCCCTGGCCCGTCTGAGTCGCCCTTGTCTCCTGCGATGCCATGACAGCCACCGTAGGACACTTGCGCGGGGCCGTCCAGTAGCCAGTAGGACACTTATGGGTTGAAGCCGGACACTTCTGGGAAATCGAGGTTCAGAGCAGCCGCAGCTGGCGGTCACCGGTCCGCCGGGCGCGCGGCGCCGCGACCGCGCCGAGCAGTTCGGTGCTGACCGCGGCCAGGAACGGCGACCGGCCGGCGGCCTCCTCGGCGCCGTGCCTGGTCCGCCGGCCCGCGCAGGTGAGCACGAGCTGGCCGCGGGCCCGGGTCATCCCGACGAACAGCAGCCGGCGTTCCTCGGCGGTCTCGTCCGGGGTGAGCGGCCCGGATCCGGGCCGCCGCAGCGGCAGCAGGCCGCGTTCGCAGCCGGCCAGGAACACCACGTCGAACTCCAGGCCCTTGGACCCGTGCAGGGTGAGCAGGGTGACCGCCTCGGCCCGCGGATCCAGCGCGTCGGTCTCCGCGCCCAGGGATATCTCGGTCCGGAACCGCTCCGCGTCGTCGCCGCACCGGCGGGCCAGCGGGGCCAGCACCTCGCCCGCGGCCCGGATGTCCACCACGGTCGCGTCCCGCTCGCCGCGGGCGGCGGCCAGCGCCCGGACGGCCGCGGTCAGCTGCCCCAGGACCAAGCCGCCGCGATCCGGGTCGGCCAGTGCCATCTCGCGCATGATGTCGCTCACCGCGGGACGGCGGGCGAGCAGGTCGTGCGAACGCTTCTGGTAGGGCAGCCCGGCCCGGGTCAGCGCCTGGCCGAGCGCGCTGGCCTGCGCGTCGGTCCGGTACAGCACGGCGATGTCGGACAGGCCGAGCTTGCCGTGGCCGTGCCCGTCGGCCCGGCCGCTGTCCAGCGAGTGGAACGACGCACCGCCCAGCAGCTGGTCGATGGCCGCGGCGATCCACGCCGCCTCGGCGTGCTCGTCCGCCGCCTCGTGGAAGGAAACGTCGCCGGGCTCCGGTTTACCGGCCGCCAGGGCCGCGGCCGCGGCCGCCCGGCCCGGCACCAGCGTCGAGGGCGCGATGGCCTGCAGGGCAGCGGTCACGATGGCCGGGCTCGACCGGTAATTCCTGGTCAGCTCCACCGTGGTCGCCCCGGGGAAGTCGGCCGCGAACCGGCCGAAGATGCCGACGTCCGCGCCGCGGAACCCGTAGATGGCCTGGTCCGGGTCGCCGATCGCGGTCAGCCCGGCACCGTCCCCGCTCAGCGCGCGGAGCAGGTCATACTGCACGGGGTCGATGT
The DNA here is from genome assembly GCA_003136255.1 of Actinomycetota bacterium. GTDB lineage: Bacteria > Actinomycetota > Actinomycetes > Streptosporangiales > Streptosporangiaceae > Palsa-504. The sequence continues at coordinate 1,210 of PLDT01000354.1, read as the reverse complement.
CCTGGTACTCATCCACGCTGACGAACGGCCACCGCGCCCGCAGCCCGGCCGCGATCCCCGGCTCACCAGCCAGCAGCGCGGCGGACAGCTCGGCCAGCCCGTCGAAGTCCACCAGGCCGCGCGCGATCAGCTCCGCGCGCAGCGCCGGCCGGCCCTGCGGGTCGTCGGCCAGCTTGCGTCCCTCACGCTCGGACCCGGTCAGTTCCGCCGCGACCCGCACCAGCGCGGCCTCATCGGCGACCCCGAACGAGGGCGGCAGCCCCGCCGCCTCGGGGTGCTCGCGCAGGATCCGCAGGCCCAGGCCGTGGAACGTGGTCACGGTGAGCTCGTCGGCGGTGTCCACTCCGGCCGGGCCCGGGCCGGAGCCCAGGCCGGCCAGCCGGTCGCGCATCTCCTGGGCGGCCCGCCGGGTGAACGTGATGGCCAGGAACTGCCGGGCGGGCCGGCCGAGCTCGGTGACCTGGTGGGCGATCCGGTGGGTCAGCGTCCGGGTCTTGCCGGTGCCCGGCCCCGCGATGATCAGCAGCGGCCCGGCGGCGGTGGCCGCGGCGCGCTGGTCAGGGTCCAGGCCATCCAGTACCGAGGCGGTCCCGGTCCCGGGGGACGCTGGGGACGCTGCCGCGCCACCACGGCCAGCTCGGGGGGCGGGGGCGGGGTGGGATAGCCGGGGCCGTTCGGCTGAATTGTTTGGGGGCTGAGCCGGCGCGGGCAGGTCGGTCATCGCGAACAGGGCCGACCCGTCCAGTTCATCCGGACCGAACAGCCGGATGGTGCCGTACTCCCCGTCGTAGCCGGCCTCCCTGGTCACCTCGCCCCGCCGGAGCCGGCCGATGCCCTCGGCGAGGCGCGCGCCGCCGACCCGGCGCAGGTCGTCGAGCGGGACCTCGCGCAGGATGCTCAGCTCCGGTCCCAGCGCGCCGACCAGCCGGCCCACCTCGGCGGCCACCTTCTTGCTCTTCGGCCCGGTGCCGACCATCTCCCCGATGATCTGGGGCAGCTGGACCAGGCAGGTGAAGCCCGCCGCGCCGTCGGGCCGGAAGCCGGCCGGGCGGTCGGCCAGCTCCGCGACCCGGTGCAGCACGCCGACGGTCAGCGGCTTGCCGCACGCGGGACACCGGTCCTCCAGCGCGGTGGTCTGCTCGGGGTCGATGCGGACCCCGCACTTGCGGTGCCCGTCCAGGTGGTACTTGCCTTCCTCGGGGAAGAACTC
>PLDT01000256.1:0-18354 GCA_003136255.1 Actinomycetota bacterium | reverse complement strand
TGGGCGGACGCGATCGAGGCGGCTCGCGCGGTCGGGCGGATCTGCCGGGTGCCGCTGGACGTGCGGGCCGAGGTGTACGCGCCTTGGCACCCGGGGCGGTGCGCGGCGATCTACGCCCAGGTCGGCCCGGACGACGCCGCCGGCCGGCCGCGAGACGGCGAGGCACCGGCCGGGCCGCGCGACGGGCAGCCGCGGGAGTGGCTGGCCGGGCACGCCGGCGAGCTGCATCCCCGGGTGATCGAGGCCTTCGGGCTGCCGGAACGGACCTGCGCCATGGAACTCGACCTGTCGGTCTTGTTCGCCGCGGCCGAGAGCGTCGGCCCGGTGCAGGCTCCCCAGCTGTCGGCGTACCCGCTGGCCATTCAGGACGTGGCGCTGATCGTGGACGCCGCCGTGCCCGCGGCCGAGGTGGAGGCCGCGCTGGTGACCGGCGCGCCCGCGGACCTGCTCGAGGACGTGCGGCTGTTCGACGTCTACACCGGAGCCCAGATCGGCGAGGACCGCAAGTCTTTGGCCTACACGCTCCGTTTCCGCGCCCCGGACCGGACGCTCACGGCGGCCGAGACCGCCGACGCCCGCGACGCGGCCGTGGCCGAGGCGCAGCGCCGGGTCGGCGCGGTTCTGCGCAGCGGCTGACGGTCTCGCCCCGTTTGCGGCACTAGCACCGCTCGGTACGGTGTAACCCGGTCTGTTGCAATCGTAGGCAACTGTCGGTCAGGATGTGACTACCGAAGACGACAGCGCGCGCTGAGCCGGAGGACGACATAACCAGGCACGCGGTGGCCCGGGGGGTCGCGACCGAGCAGGCCGCGAGAACCTCGTTCCGCGACGTATTCGCAGTTGCGGAGTTCCGTGCCCTGTGGCTGGCCCAGCTGTTGTCCGTGGTCGGCGACCAGCTGGCGCGGGTCGCGCTGACCGTGCTGGTCTATGACCGGACCCGTTCGGCGCTGCTGGCCGCGGTCACGTTCGCGGTCAGCATCGTGCCGACCTTCATCGGCGGCATCACGCTGGCCTGGCTGGCGGATCGGTACCCGCGGCGGGCCGTGATGATCGCGTGTAGCCTCATCCAGGGCCTGCTCGTCCTGGTCATGGCCATCCCGCGCATCCCCCTCGCCATCGTGGTGGCGTTGCTCTTCGTGGTAACGCTCGCCGAGGCCCCGTTCGCCGCGGCCCGGGCGGCGATCTTCCCCGATGTGCTCACCGGTGACACATACGTGGTGGGGACCGCGATCGGGCTGACCACCTATCAGTTCGCCCAGGTTCTCGGGTTCGCGGTGGGCGGCGCGGTGGTCGGCTTCTTCGGTACGCGGACATCACTGGTCATCGACGCCGTGACCTTCGGCGTGGCAGCGCTCATCCTCCGCGGCTGGATCCGTCGGCGGCCCGCGCCCGCGCCGAGCGATCAGCGCGAGTCATCGCGGCTGGCCGGCATCTTCGTCGGCGCCCGGCTTGTGCTGGGTCGCCCGGCCCTGCGCACGCCGATGCTCTTCGGCCTGCTGGCCGCGTTCTACAACGCTTGCGAGGGAGTGGCAGCCCCCCTCGCGCGTACCCTCGGCGGCGGTGCCGCCGCCGTGGGCGTGATCCTAGCCGCCAATTCTCTCGGCCAAACCGCTGGGGCCCTGGTGTTCAGCCGTTTCGTCGCTCCGCAGACCAGGCTGCGCTTGATGGGCCCGCTGGCCTTCTGTGCGTGCGCGGTTCTCGTCCTGTTCTTCTGCCAGCCCGGCCTGTACATCGCGCTGCTGATCCTGGTCGCGTCGGGTCTGTGCGCCGCCTATCAACTGGCCGCCAACGCCGCCTTCGTGCAGGCAGCACCGCAAGAACAGCGCAGTCAGGCCTTCGGCGCGGCACAGAGCGCGATGAGCCTAGGACAGGGCGCAGTCATGATCCTGGCCGGGGCCGCGGCCGAGCATCACTCCCCGGCCCTGGTCATCGCCGTGGCCGGCGCTGTCGGCGCCGTTGTAGCGCTGGCGGTCGCGGTCAGCGCCGCGCGCGGCGCGTGGTCGCGTAGCGCGGATGGACGCCATCAGCGGGCTTAAGGTCAGGTCCACCTGTCGTCGCGCATGGCGGGGCTCCTTTCGTCTGGTCTAGGGCGGGCTGATCGCAGGCCGGGTCAGGTCCACCTGTCGTCGCGCATGATGGGGCTCCTTTCCTCTGGTCTGGGGCGGGCTGGTCGTAGGCCGGGTCAGGTCCAGCGGTCGTCGCGCACGGCGGGGCTCCTTTCGTCTGGTCTGGGGCGGCGTGGTCGCAGGTCAGGCTAGGTCCAGCGGTCGTCGCGCATGGCGGCCTCCCGTTCGTGTTCGGTGGCGGAGGATAGGGGTAGACAGGGTGAGATCGGGTCCGAGGGTGGCAACTGACTCGATCATCTCTCTATGTACTCATATGAATCCTCTGAGTGACTAATGTAAACGTCCAGCCTGAGGCTATGGTTCAGCCTCCGCCGCGTCTGGCCGTTCTTGTTTCCGGCCTGCGCATACTTGGTCAGGCATCGCGGTTACCCATTGTGCCCGCAATTGCGAACTGGGGGTAGTTTGTGCCTAATGTCGGAAATAGAGATGAATCCGACATGACTGGCCGCAACCTTGGTACTGCTGAGGCACCAGGAGGAACAAACCCAGCAAAGAGGGTATTGTTATGCCAGTGAGTAGCCGTGATTTCACGTTTTGCGCTCTTCGGCATCTATAGTGCGGGACAATGGGCGGACAGGTTCTAGGCAGGTGGCGAGGCGGCAGGCCGGATGAATGAGGCACTGATGCGCGTGACTCGCCGCTTGTCATGGCAGGTGAAGGCCATCGGTGACTGGGCGATCTGGTCCCTGCCCCGCTGGCTCACCGTCTACGTGATCGCGATCGTGACCGTGGCCTTGGCCGCCATCGGTGTCGCGGCGCCGTTCGGCGGCTACTCCCGCCGCGAGCTGGCCCTGTTCGGCCTGCTCCTGGTCTGCGCGGTGGCCGCCGTCGAAGTGACCAGGAAGGCCGGGGAACAGGGCGGCCTGATGAAGGACGTCCAGGGTGTCTGGGAGTTGCCGGTCGCCATCCTGCTGCCGCCGTTCTTCGCGCTTATCATCCCTATTGCCGACGCCGCGCTGTTCCAGTGGCGGGTCGCGCCATCGCCCCCGTACCGGCGGGTGTTCAGCGCCGCGGCGGTCGGCCTGTCGTACGGTGCCGCGTCGCTCACCTTCCACGGCCTGTCCGGTCTCGTCCCGCAGAATACGGGTGGGGCGCTCAGCCGGGACACGGTATGGACCGCGCTGGTGATCCTCAGCGCCTTGGTCAAGTGGGCCGTGAACAAGGCCCTGGTCATCCCGGCCGTCAAGGGGGCCAACCGGTCCGCGAATGTCCGCACGGCGTTCTTCGGCGGCGAGGGGCTCTACAACGACGCAGCGGAGATCAGCATTGCTATCCTGGTGACCTTTGGCGTGGCCGGGGACCCGCTGCTCGCCGTGGCCGCACTGCCCGTCGTCACGCTGCTGCAGCGGTCGCTAAGCCACATGCAGCTGGTCAGCGAATCGCGCAATGACTCCAAGACCGGCCTGCTGAACGCGGCGACCTGGGACCGCGAGTCGACGGTGGAGGTCGCCCGGGCGGTGCGGACGCAGTCGCCGCTGGCGATCGCGATGGTGGACATCGACAAGTTCAAGGTCATCAACGACACCTACGGTCACCTGGTCGGCGACCAGGTGCTCAAGGAGATCGCCAACACCCTCAACGCCTTGCTCCGCGATTACGACCTGGCCGGGCGGTTCGGCGGGGAGGAGTTCTCGCTCCTGCTGCCGCAGACGCGGGCCGTGGACGCGTTCCGTATCGCCGAGCGGGTGCGCGCCAAGATCGCGGCCCTGAGCATCATCGCCCCGGGAGCAACCGGCGGGGAGCGGGTGCAGGTGACGGTCTCGATCGGGGTTGCGGCGCTGGATAGCGGCGGTAAGCGCGAACTCTCGCAGCTACTGGCGATGGCGGACGCGGCGCTGTACCGGGCCAAGGCCGGCGGCCGTGATCAGGTGCAGATGATCAGCACCAGCAGGGGCCTGAGCGCGATCAGCGGTCCGGGAACGGGTGCCGCGGCCCGCGGGCCGAACGACCACGCGGACACGCCCAGCGTATTCCGCCGGGCCCAGGGTTCCTTAGCCAGCCTGGGCCTGATCGCTGCTGGCCATCGGCCCGAGTCGGTCATGAGCTCGGCGGAAAGTGCTCAGATCCAGGTCGTGGTACGCATGATGGCGTCCGTCCTTCCGAGTGTCCCTTTAACGCGGTTGTGAAATCTGATGAGTAAGGGCTCAGATCCAGGTAGTGGTACGCACGATGACTCCTCTCGGCGGGCGGTTACGCTAGGTCAAGTCGCGGAGCATAGCGGATGACCGCAGGACAACGGGTACAAATCTGAAATGTCCGGGCATCTCGGACGCGCGACGCCGGTGACGTGCGTAAAGTGATGATGCGGGCACTCTGTGTAATCAAACAAGGTAACAATCAACCTCGTTAAGTAGCCATATTTTGACGTTCGGCAGCCGATGCCGGGGCAATCCGGGACACTAGGTGGTACGTGTCGCCCCCCACACAGGTTCAAGGTGCTAGTGGCTGCCGAACAGACACCGGTTCGCTCGATCCACGAGCGAAGCAGCGGAGTCCGAGCCTGGCCGATCTGGAAGCTTCGGGACTGGCTGCTCTGGAAGCTTCCGGACTGGCTGCTCGCCTTCGTCATCGTCGTCGTGCTCTCCGATGCCGTCGTCCTCGGGCTGGCGGCGAGCTCGGTTACGGTCCACGCCCGCGATCTCGCGCTGTTTGCCGGCCTGCTGGCCTCCAGCGCCGCCACCGTCGAGCTGACCCGGCGCAGCGGCGAGAACAACGGCGTGGTCAAGGACGTGTACGCGACCTGGGAACTTCCCGCCGCCCTGCTGCTGCCGCTGGTCTACGTGCCGCTGCTCCCCATCGTCCGGATGGCCCTCACCCAATGGCGTATCCACCGCGGCCCCCCGTACCGGCGGGTCTTCAGCGCGGCCGTCGTCGGGCTGAGCTATGTCGGCGCCGCCCTGGCCTTCCACGCCCTGATCCGGCTGGCCCCGGGCGCGGCCGCCCATCCCGCCAGTCACGCCCTGGCCTGGATGCTGGTCGCGGCGGCCTGCGCGGCCGTGCAGTGGACCATCAACCAGATCCTGATCTGGACGGCCATCAAGGGCTCGAATCCGGGCGCGCGGATCCGCGATGAGCTGTTCGCCCGCGAGCCCGTGTACAACGACGTGACCGAGCTGTGCGTGGCGGTGATCGTCACGTTCTGCGTGGCCAGCAGCATGATCGCCCTGCTCTTCGCGTTCCCCTTCATCACCTTGCTGCAGCGGTCCCTGCGCCACGCCCGGCTGGTCCAAGATGCGCGGGTCGACTCCAAGACCGGCTTGCTGAACGCAGCGACCTGGGATCGGGGGGCGACCACCGAAGTCGCCCGCGCCGTCCGGACCAAGACTGCCCTGGCCATCGCCCTGCTGGACATCGACCGGTTCAAGGTGATCAACGACACCTACGGCCATCTCGTCGGCGACCAGGTGCTCCAGGAGATCGCCCGCACGCTGACCAGCATGCTGCGTGACTATGACCTGGCCGGGCGGTTCGGCGGCGAGGAGTTCTCGCTGCTGCTGCCGCAGACCCGCGCCGTCGACGCCATGCGCATCGCGGAGCGGATCCGGTCTAACATCGCCGCGCTGTCCGTCATCGCGCCCGGCGCCCTCGGCGGGGAGCGCGTGCAGGTGACGGTGTCGATCGGGGTGGCCGCGCTGGACAGCGGGACCGAACGCACGTTCTCCCAGCTGATGTCGGCGGCCGACGCCGCGCTGTACCGGGCCAAGGGCTGCGGCCGGGATCAGGTGCAGATGATCAGCACGACGCGGGGCCTGAGCGCGGTCAGCGGCACGCCTCGCGGCATCAACGGTGCTGCCCGCGACGGCCAGCCGCGAGAGGACCAGCCGCGAGAGGACCAGACCCCGGCCGAGCCGAGCGTCTTCCGCCGGGCCCGGACCTCCTGACGGGCGCCGCTAGCCGCTAGCCGGTGCTCATCGTGGACGCCGGGGTCGGGACGGGGAGCACGGCCACGATCGCGGCGCTGCCAGTGTGGCACTGCGAGGCGTTTCCCGTGCTCAGCACCTCGGGGGTGGGGTAGCCCTGGCAGGTCCATCCGCTCACCGTGACCGGTGCGCCGCCCCCGTTGCCCCGGACCTGCCCGTCCCTGATCTTGGCCGCGTACTCGTTCTCCACCCGGAGCGCGGCGGCGCAGTTCACGGTGCCCTTGGCCACCTTGATGATGACCGGCACGTTCGCCGCGGTGCGGGTCGTGCCGCAGCTCGCCCCCGGTCCGACGCCCGCGGCCGCGGCGGAGGCGCAGCCCGCCACCAGCCCCGCGCCGCCCACCAGCAGCGCCAGCGAGCCGGCCACGCGGGCCGCCCGGCCTACGCCCTCCCACTCCATCTGGACCACCCTATGCCCGGCCGCTCTTGCATATTCATGCGCTATAGTGAATTCTATTGCATGCAGGAAAGGGGTCAGCGGCAGATGGGTGCGACGGTGGCGGTCGCGGGAGCCAGCGGCTACGCGGGCGGTGAGCTGCTCCGCCTGCTGGCCGGTCACCCGGATCTACAGATCGGCCCGGTCACCGCGCACGGCAGCGCCGGGACGAGCGTGACCGCACTGCACCCGCAGCTCACCGGTTATCCAGGCCTGCGGGACAGCGTCTTCGGCCCGGCCGATCCCGCGCTGCTGACCGACGTCGACCTGCTCTTCACCGCGCTCCCGCACGGCGAATCCGCGCGGCTGGCCGCCGCGCTTCCGGCTCAGCTCAAGATCATCGACCTGGCCGCCGACTTCCGGCTGGCCGACCCGGAGGCCTGGACCCGGTACTACCCGACGCCGTACGCCGGCCGCTGGACCTACGGGCTGCCCGAGCTTCCCGGCGCCCGGGCCGCGATCACGGCGTCCGACCGGGTGGCCGCCCCCGGCTGCTACGCCACCGCGGCCATCTTGGCCCTGGCCCCGCTGCTGGCGGCCGGGCTGGTCGAGCCGTCCGACATCGTGGTCGTGGCCGCCTCCGGCACGTCGGGCGCGGGCCGCTCGCCCCGGCCGGACCTGCTGGCCACGGAGGTCATGGGGTCGATGTCCGCGTATCAGGTGGGCGGCACGCACCGGCACATCCCCGAAATAGAGCAAGCCCTTTCTGCCGAACGGCCCGTGGTTCCCGCGTCCCCCCCGGTCACACTGTCGTTTACCCCGACGCTGGCCCCGATGCCGCGTGGCATCCTGGCCACCTGCACGGCGCGGCTAGCCTCGGCGGGCGCCGGGTCCGCGCTGCGTGACGCGCTCGCCGCGGCCTACGACGAGGAGCCCTTCGTGCACCTGCTGGCCGAGGGGCGCTGGCCGAGCACCGGTCCCACCGCGGGATCCAACGCCGCCCACCTGCAGGTGGCGGCCGATACGCACGCCGGCCGCGCGATCGCCGTGTGCGCCCTGGACAACCTGGTCAAGGGCGCGGCCGGCCAGGCCATCCAGATCGCCAACCTCATGCTCGGCCTGCCGGAGACGGCCGGCCTGACCGCCTACGGAGTGTCCCCATGAGCGTCACCGCCCCGTCCGGATTCCGGGCCGCTGGAGTGGCGGCCGGGCTGAAGGAGTCCGGCCAGCCCGATGTCGCGGTGGTCCTGAACGACGGGCCGTCTCGCGCCGCGGCCGCCGTGTTCACCTCCAACCGGGTCCAGGCCGCGCCGGTGCTGTGGACCCGCCAGGTGGTGAGCGGCGGGCGGGTGCGGGCTGTGGTGCTCAACTCGGGCGGCGCTAACGCCTGCACCGGCGCGCCTGGTTTCCAGGACACGCACGCCACGGCCGAGCACCTGGCCCAGGCGATCGATGACTCGCCGGGCGAGATCGCCGTCTGCTCGACCGGCCTGATCGGCGAGCGGCTGCCCATGGACAAGCTGCTGCCCGGGGTCGACGCCGCGGTCGCGGCGGTGTCCCGGGCGGGCGGCCTGTTCGCCGCCGACGCGATCCGGACGACCGACACGGTGGTCAAGATCGCCTTCCGCCACGGCGCCGCCGCCGCTACCTCTTCTGCGCCGGGGGTCTACGTCGTCGGCGGGATGGCCAAGGGCGCGGGCATGCTCGCGCCCGCATTGGCCACCATGTTGTGCGTGCTGACCACCGACGCGAACCTCAGCGCCGCTGAGCTGGATGCCGCGCTGCGCTCGGCGGTCGCGCAGACCTTCGACCGACTGGACACCGACGGCTGCATGTCCACCAACGACACGGTGCTGCTGATGGCCAGCGGCGCGACCGGGGTCCGCCCGGATCACCGCGAGTTCACGGTGACGTTGACCGAGGTGTGCGCGGACCTGGCCCGCCAGCTCCAGCTGGACGCCGAGGGCGCGCAGAAGATGATCACCATCGAGGTCATCGGCGCGGCCAGCGAGAACGACGCGGTCACGGTGGGCCGGGCCATCGCCCGGAACAACCTGGTCAAGTGCGCCATCGGCGGCGAGGACCCCAACTGGGGCCGGATCTTGGCCGCGGTCGGGACCACCGACGCGGTCTTCGAGCCGGACCGGCTGAACGTCGCCGTCAACGGCGTGTGGGTCTGCCGCCAGGGCGCGGCGGGCGACGATCGGGCCAAGGTCGACCTGACCCCGAAGGACGTCACGATCACCGTGGACCTGTCCGCCGGCCCGCAGTCCGCGGTGATATTGACCACCGACCTGACCGCCGCCTACGTGCACGAGAACAGCGCTTATTCCACATGACCGTGATGCAAGGACGGGTGGCGGACGCGTCGGCCAAGGCGGCCACGCTGATCGAGGCGCTGCCGTGGCTGAACCGGTTCCACGGCCAGACCGTGGTGATCAAGTACGGCGGCCACGCCATGGCCGACGAGCCGCTGCGCCTGGCCTTCGCGCAAGACCTGGTGTTCCTGCGCTACGCCGGGTTGTACCCGGTCGTGGTGCACGGCGGCGGCCCGCAGATCACCGAGCAACTCGACCGGCTCGGCGTCGAGTCGGCCTTCACGGCCGGGCTCCGGGTCACGACGCCCGAAGCCATGGACGTAGTCCGGATGGTCCTGTCGGGCAAGGTCAACAAGGACATCGTCGGCCTGATCAACCGGCACGGACCGTTCGCGGTCGGCATTTCCGGGCAGGACGCGAGCCTGTTCACCGCGATCCGCAAACCGGCCATCGTGGACGGCGAGCCGATTGACATCGGCCTGGTCGGCGAGATCGTCGACACCGGCCCGGGAGTCATCGAGGCGCTGCTGGCCGACGGTCGGATCCCGGTCGTCTCCAGCGTGGCGGGCGGCGAGAACGGCGAGATCTACAACGTGAACGCGGACACCGCGGCGGCCGCGCTCGCCGTGGCGCTGGGCGCGGCCAAGCTCGTCGTGCTCACCGACGTGGCCGGCCTGTACCGGGACTGGCCGTCTTCGACCGAGGTGATCAGCGAGCTGGCCGCGGGCGAGCTGGAGGGACTGCTGCCTGGGCTGTCGGCCGGGATGATCCCCAAGATGGAGGCCTGCCTGACCGCGGTGCGCGGCGGCGTCCCGCAGGCCCACGTGCTGGACGGCCGCCTCAGCCACGCGATCCTGCTGGAGATCTTCACCGACGCCGGCATCGGCACCATGGTGGTGCCCGAAGGAGATCAGCCATGAGCGAGACAGCGATGCTGCAGAAGCGGTTCGAGGCGGCCCTGATGCCGAACTACGGCGTGCCGCCCGTCGCGATCAGCCGCGGCGCGGGCTGCCGGGTGTGGGACGCCGACGGGCGCGAGTACCTGGACCTGATCGCGGGGATCGCGGTGAGCTCGCTCGGGCACGCCCATCCGGCCCTTATCGAGGCGGTCACCCGCCAGGTCGCCCGGGTGGCGCACACGTCCAACCTGTTCTTGCACGAGCGCGAGATCGAACTCGCCGAGCGCCTGCTGCTTCTCCTCGGCGGGGACGGTCGGGTGTTCTTCGCCAACTCGGGCACCGAGGCCAACGAGGCAGCGATCAAGCTGGTGCGGCGCTGCCAGGGGCCGGACCGGCCGGTGATCGTGGCCGCCGAGCACGGCTTTCACGGCCGGACCATGGGCTCGCTCGCGCTGACCGGCAAGGCGTCCATCCGCGAGCCGTTCGGCCCGTTCGGGCTGACCGTACGGTTCGTCCCGTTTGGCGACGCCGCCGCGCTGCGCGCGGCCCTCGGGCCCGACTGCTCCGCCGCCTTCCTCGAGCCCGCCCTGGGCGAGGGGGGCGTGATCCCCGCGCCCGAGGGGTACCTGCGCGCGGCCCGCGAGGCTTGCGATGAGGTCGGCGCGCTGCTGGTCATCGACGAGATCCAAAGCGCCATCGGCCGGACCGGAGCCTGGTTCGCGCACCAGGCCGAAGGCATCCGCCCCGACGTGCTGACGCTGGCCAAGGGACTGGGCGGCGGGCTGCCGATCGGCGCGTGCGTCGGCTTCGGCCGGTGCGGCACGGGTTTCGCCAAGGGTGATCACGGCTCGACCTTCGGCGGCAACCCGGTCGCCTGCGCCGCGGCCCTGGCGGTACTCGACACCATCGAGGATGACGGGCTACTGGCCCAGGTCGCGGCGGTGGGCGAGCGCCTGACGGCCGGCCTGCAAGCGGTCCAGCACCCGCTGGTGGCGGGCGTGCGCGGCCGTGGGCTGTGGCTGGCGGTCGCGCTGACCGCCGCCCGGGCCACGGACCTGGAGGCGGCCGCCCGGCGCGCCGGATTCCTCGTCAACGCGGTACAGCCGGACGCGATCCGGCTGGCCCCGCCGCTGATCCTGCGCCCCGCCGAGGCGGACGAGTTCCTCGCCGCCTGGCCCGCCATCCTCGACCAGGAGGCGACGTAATGCTCAAGCACTTCCTGCGCGACGACGATCTCAATCCCGCCGAGCAGACCGGCGTCCTGGAGCTGGCCGAAGCGATGAAGAAGGACAGGTTCGGCTACCGGACGCTGGCCGGGCCGCGGACCGTGGCCGTGCTGTTCGACAAGCCGTCGCTGCGAACCAGGGTCTCCTTCTCGGTCGGCATCGCCGAACTGGGCGGCTATCCGCTCGTCATCGACACCCAGACCACTCATTTCGGCCGGGGCGAGACGATCGAGGACGCGGCCCGGGTGCTATCCCGGCAGGTGGCGGCCGTCGCCTGGCGGACCTTCGAGCAGGATCGGCTCGACGCGCTGGCCGCCGCCTCGGCCGTGCCCGTGATCAACGCGCTCACCGACCAGTTCCACCCCTGCCAGGTCCTCGCCGACCTGCAGACCGTCCGGGCGCACTACGGCTCCCTGGCCGGCCGCAAACTGACCTTCCTGGGCGACGGCTCGAGCAACATGTCCCAGTCCTACCTGCTCGGCGGGGCCACCGCCGGGCTGCGCGTGTGCATCGGCGCTCCGGAGTCCCTGCGCCCGAGCCGCTCGGTGCTGGACGCGGCGCACCAGATCGCCGCCCGGACCGGCGGCGGGGCCGAGGTCTGCACCGACCCCGCAGCGGCCTGCCAGGGAGCCGACGTCATCGCCACCGACGTGTGGGCCTCGATGGGCCAAGAAGCCATGCACGCCGAACGACAGGTGGTCCTCGAGCCGTATCGCCTCGACCAGGCCAAGCTGGCCCTGGCCAACCCCGGCTGCCTGGTCCTGCACTGCCTGCCCGCGCACCGCGGCGAGGAGATCAGCGCTGACGTGATCGACGGGCCGAACAGCGTGGTCTGGGAGCAGGCGGAGAACCGGCTGCACGCGCAGAAGGCGCTGATCGCCTGGCTGCTGGAGCAAGCGTGACCCCGATGACCAAGACCGCGCGGCAGGCGCGCATCGCGGCCATCTTGGCTCGCGAGCAGGTCCGCTCCCAGGAGGAACTCGCCGATCTGCTTGAGCGGTACGCCAGCGTGCACGTGACCCAGGCCACCTTGTCCCGCGACCTCGACGAGCTCGGCGTGGTCCGGCTGCGCGCCGCGGGCGGCGCCCTGGTCTACGCCCTGCCCGAAGAGCCCGGCGGCCCGGGCTCGCGCCCCGGCGGCGCCCTCTTTCCCCCGTACCCCGACCCCGGTCGCAGCGAGCCCGAGCCGGACGGCGGCGAGCGGCCGGGTGAGTCGGCGCCGCCCACCCGGCTGGCCCGCTACCTGGGGGAGCTGATGACCTCGGCCGAGGCGAGCGCCAACCTCGTGGTGCTCAGAACGCCAGCCGGGGCGGCGCAGTTCCTGGCCTCGGTCGTCGACCACGCGGCCCTGCCGTCGATTCTGGGCACCGTGGCGGGCGACGACACCGTCCTGATCATCGCGCGTGATCCGGCGGGCGGCGACGCCCTGGCGGCGGAGTTCCTCCGGCTCGCTCAGCGCCGACGATGACGGCACGATCCTTCACTTCAACCAGCAATGACCTATGCAAGGGACGAGACATGGCTACAGAAAAGGTGGTGCTCGCCTACTCGGGCGGCCTGGACACCTCGGTGGCGATCGGCTGGATCGCCGAGCGGACCGGCGCGGACGTGGTCGCGGTCGCGGTCGACGTCGGCCAAGGCGGCGAGGACCTGGAGACGATCCGCAAGCGGGCGCTGGCCTGCGGTGCGGTCGAGGCCGAGGTGGTCGATGCGCGCGCGGAGTTCGCCGAGACGTACTGCATCGGGGCCCTACGGGCGAACGCGCTCTACATGGACAAGTACCCGCTCGTCTCCGCGCTGTCCCGGCCGCTGATCGTGACCCACCTGGCCCGGGTGGCCGCCGAGAAGGGCGCCACCGTGGTCGCTCACGGCTGCACCGGCAAGGGCAACGATCAGGTCCGCTTCGAGGTCGGGCTGGCCGCCCTGGCGCCCGAACTCAAGGTGAACGCGCCGGTCCGCGACTCGGGCATGACCCGGGACAAGGCGATCGAGTTCGCCGCGGCCAAGGGGCTGCCGATCGACGTGACGGCCCGCTCGCCGTACTCGATCGACCAGAACCTCTGGGGCCGCTCGTGCGAGACCGGGCACCTCGAAGACATCTGGGAAGCGCCGCACGACGACGTATGGGCCTACACCGCGGACCCGTCGCTGCCACGCGAGCCGGACGAGCTGGTGCTGACGTTCGTCGCCGGGGTGCCGGTCGCCATCGACGGCCGGCAGCTCACCCCGCTGGAGATCATCACCGAGCTGAACGAGCGGGCCGGGGCGCACGGCATCGGCCGCATCGACATGGTGGAGGACCGGCTGGTCGGGATCAAGAGCCGGGAGATCTACGAGGCGCCGGCCGCGATCACCTTGATCACCGCTCACGCCGAGCTCGAGAGCGTGTGCGTCGAGCTGGACCTGGCCCGGTTCAAGCGCGGGGTGGGGCAGCGCTGGACCGAGCTGATCTACGACGGCCTGTGGTTCTCCCCGCTCAAGCGGGCGCTGGACGTCTTCATCGCCGAGGCCTCCGCGCACGTATCGGGTGACGTGCGGATGCGGCTGCACGGCGGGCGTGCGGTGGCCACCGGTCGGCGCAGCGACGCCTCGCTGTACGACTACGCCCTGGCCACCTACGACACGGGCGACACGTTCGACCAGTCGCTGTCCAAGGGCTTCATCGACCTGTGGGGCCTGCCCAGCAAGATCGCCGCGATCCGCGACCGCCGCGTGTCCGGGGCCTAGCCCCCGACCCCATAGGGTGGGGGCGTCACGGCGGCAAGGCGCGCGGGAGAATCGGGCAAATGGGAGAAATGGGAGCCGAGGACGTGGGACAGCAGCCCGGGACGCGGCTGTGGGGCGGGCGCTTCTCAGCGGGGCCCGCCGAGGCGCTGGCCCGGCTGTCGATGAGCGTTCAGTTCGACTGGCGGCTGGCCCGCTACGACCTGCGTGCCTCCCGGGCGCACGCCCGGGTGCTGCACCAGGCAGGCCTGCTCACCGACGGCGAGCTCGCCGCCATGCTCAAGGCGCTCGACGACCTTGACCGGGCGTGCGCGGACGGCTCGTTCCGGCCGACGGTAGCCGACGAAGACGTGCACACGGCGCTGGAGCGCGGGCTGCTGGAACGGCTCGGGGCGCTGGGCGGCAAGCTGCGGGCCGGCCGCAGCCGCAACGACCAGGTCGCGACCGATCTGCGGCTGTATCTTCGCGACCATGCCCGGTTCGTCGCGAGCAGGCTGGCTGAGCTGGAGAGCGCGCTGATCGACCAGGCCGCTGCCAGCGGCGACGTGCCCGCGCCCGGCATGACCCACCTGCAGCACGCCCAGCCGGTGCTGTTCGGCCAGCAGCTGCTCGCCCATGTCCAGGCCTTCGCCCGCGACGTGAGCCGGCTACGGGACTGGGACCGGCGCGCCGCGATCAGCCCGCTCGGGTCCGGGGCGCTGGCCGGGTCGTCCTTGCCGATCGACCCGCAGTTGCTCGCGGCCGAGCTGGGCTTCGACGCGGCCGCGCCGAACTCCATGGACGCGGTCAGCGACCGGGACTTCGCCGCCGAGTTCTGCTTCGCCGCGGCGCTGATCGGCGTGCACCTGTCCCGGCTGGGCGAGGAGATCGTGCTGTGGTCCTCGCAGGAGTTCGGCTGGATCGAGATCGACGACGCCTACGCCACCGGATCCTCGATCATGCCGCAGAAGAAGAACCCGGACGTGGCCGAGCTGGCCCGCGGTAAGGCGGGCCGCCTGATCGGCGGGCTGACCGGCCTGCTCACCATGCTGAAGGGCTTGCCGCTGACCTACAACCGGGACCTGCAAGAGGATAAGGAGCCCGTCTTCGACGCGGTCGACACCTTGCTGCTCGTGCTGCCCGCCATGGCTGGCCTGATCGCCACGCTGCGGGTCAACCCGGAACGGCTGCGTCGCGGCGCCTCGGTCGGGTTCACCCTCGCCACCGACCTGGCCGAGTACCTGGTCCGCCGAGGCGTCCCGTTCCGGGAAGCGCACGAGGTGGTCGGCCACCTGGTGATCTGGTGCCAGGTACACGACTGCGACCTGGCCGACGTCAGCGACGCCGACCTGGCCAAGGTGTCAGAGCATCTGACGCCCGATGTCCGCCAGGTGCTGACCGTGGAGGGCGCCCTGGCCGCCCGCAAGGGCTACGGCGGAACGGCCCCCGAGCGCGTCGCCGAGCAGATCGCCGCGCTGCGCGTCACGGTCGATGACCACGCCGGCTGGGCGGCCGGGACGACCGGGTAGCGGGGCTAGCCCCGTGACCCTGATGCCCCGGGACTTCTTCGCCCGGCCGTCCGTTCCCGTCGCACCGGATCTGCTCGGCTGCGTGCTCGAGCACCAGACCGAGGCCGGCCTGGTCGCAGTCGAGCTCACCGAGGTCGAGGCGTACGCCGGGGACCAAGATCCCGCCTCGCACGCCTACCGCGGGAAGACGGCGCGCAACGCGGTGATGTTCGGCCCGCCCGGGCACGCCTACGTGTACTTCACCTACGGCATGTATTTCTGCGTGAACCTGGTCTGCCTGGGCAACGGCAGCGCGTCCGCGGTCCTGCTGCGGGCGGGCCGAATCATCGAGGGGGAGGAGCTGGCCCGCGCCCGGCGCACCCGTGAGGGAAAGGTGATTCCCTTCCGGGACCTGGCCCGCGGCCCGGCCCGGCTGTGCCAGGCGCTCGACATCGACCGGTCGCTGGACGGAGCGGACGTCTGCGTCCCCGAATCGCCGCTGCGGATGCGCTGGCCGGACGCGAGCACCCCGGCCCGTTCGGCAGATAAAAAGATCCTCAGCGGCCCGCGGGTCGGGATCTCGGCCGCGGCCGAGGTGCCGTGGCGGTTCTGGTGGGAGGGGGAACCGACCGTCTCGGCGTACCGGCCGGCCGTGCCGAGACGGCGCAAACTGGTTACCCCCTAGGGCCCGGTAGGTGGCACCATGCAGGCGTGGACGACATCATCGACGAACTCTCCTGGCGGGGCCTGCTGGCCGACACGACTGATCTCGGCGAGTTGCGCTCGACGCTGAATTCCGGCCGGGTCACGTTCTACGCCGGCTTCGACCCGACCGCTCCGGGTCTGCACATCGGCAACCTGGCCCTGCTGCTGACCATGCGTCGGCTTCAGTTGGCCGGGCACCGGCCGATCGGGCTGGTCGGCGGGGCCACCGGGCTCATCGGCGATCCGAGCGGCAAGTCGGCCGAGCGGGCACTGAATCCGGCCGAACTCGTCGCGCAGTGGGTGGACCGGATCCGCGGCGAGGTGTCCAGGTTCCTGGACTTCGACGCTGGCGAGTCGAGTGCGCTGATCGCGAGCAACCTGGAGTGGACCGGGCCGATGCCCGTGCTGGAATTCCTGCGGGACATCGGCAAGCACTTCTCGGTCAACCGGATGCTGGACCGCGAGTCAGTGAAGGCCAGGCTGGAAGCCGGCGGGATCAGCTACACCGAGTTCAGCTACCAGCTCCTGCAGGCCATGGACTACCTGGAGCTCTACCGGCGCTACGGCTGCACGCTGCAGCTCGGCGGCAGCGACCAGTGGGGCAACCTGGTCGCCGGGGTGGACCTGATCAGACGGGTCCAGAGCGCGTCCGTGCACGCGCTGGCCATACCGCTGATCACCAAGGCGGACGGCACCAAGTACGGCAAGACCGAGGGTGGTGCGATCTGGCTCAGCCCCGACCTGATGTCGCCGTACGCGTTCTACCAGTTCTGGCTGAACGTTTCCGACGCCGAAGTACCGGGCCTGCTGCGGGTGTTCAGCTTCAAGCCCCGCGAGGAGATCGAAGCCTTGTCCGCGCAAAGCGTAGAACGGCCCGCCGCCCGGGCGGGTCAGCGGGCGCTGGCCGAGGAGCTCACCACGCTGGTGCACGGCGCCGAGGAGTGCCGCCGCGCGATCGCTGCCAGCCAGGCCTTGTTCGGCCAAGGTTCCCTGGCGGATCTATTGGGCCGGACCCTCACCGCCGCGATCGCCGAGCTGCGGCCAGTCACGATCGCCGTGCCGCCCTGGCCTGGCCCGGGGACCGCGGGTGCTCCGGTGAACGGCCTGCCCCCGGTCGCCAACCTGATGGTGGCGGCCGGTACCGTCCCCACGGTTTCGGCGGCCCGGCGGACGATCGCCGAAGGTGGCGCGTACCTGAATAACGAGAGAGTTACAGATCCAGGCACCGTAGCTACCTACGACAACCTGCTGGATGGTCGTTACCTGATCTTGCGTCGCGGTAAGCGAACCGTCGGCGCGGTTGAAGTAATACCGGTAAAAGAGTAAAAGACCAGCCCACAGCGTAATGTGCGGGTACGCGTCAGCGGCTTCGGCCGCCGGCGCTCCGCGTTTTGCCGCCGGGCCCTGGCCGCGCGTTTGCCGCTCCGCCCCGCGATGGCAGCGTGTCCAGGCCGCGTACATCGTGTCTGACCTGGGTTAACGCCCGGTATCGCGATTCGATTTGACGAAGGCGCGGACCGCCCTTAGAGTTCTTCTTGCCCCGAGGGGATGGACGCGAAAGCGGCAGGTCCCGGGGAGCCACCAGGAAGTCCTTCTAGCTAGGGCCTCGCGCTGTGCGTGCAGGTCTCCGGCTTAGGCTACCCTGGGGGTAGGGCAAGACTACGAGTTGGCAACGTTCTCGCGAACTGAGTTGACGAAGGGTACTTCGCCTGGTAAGTTTAAGAGGTTGCCCTGGAGACGGACTAGCGTCCGTCGAAGGTGTGCGTCCGCTCCTTGAGAACTCAACAGCGTGCTAAAAGCCAGTGCACAAAAGCACAAAAACCCCGTCAGTGGGGCGGCTCCGTCATTTGTACGGACTGACCTCACTAACGGCGGCCATGATCGCTTCCGTGTCGGCCGCAAGGTCGTCGCGGAGGCACTCTCAAGTCAACAATCCGCTTTCGCTTAGGCGAGCGGTTGTTAATAAACATCAACGGAGAGTTTGATCCTGGCTCAGGACGAACGCTGGCGGCGTGCTTAACACATGCAAGTCGAGCGGAAAGGCCCTTCGGGGTACTCGAGCGGCGAACGGGTGAGTAACACGTGAGCAACCTGCCCCTAGCTCTGGGATAGCTCCGGGAAACCGGGATTAATACCAGATACAACCACTTTAGACATCTGCCGTGGTGGAAAGGATTCCGGCTAGGGATGGGCTCGCGGCCTATCAGCTTGTTGGTGGGGTAACGGCCTACCAAGGCGACGACGGGTAGCCGGCCTGAGAGGGCGACCGGCCACACTGGGACTGAGACACGGCCCAGACTCCTACGGGAGGCAGCAGTGGGGAATATTGCGCAATGGGCGAAAGCCTGACGCAGCGACGCCGCGTGGGGGATGAAGGCCTTCGGGTTGTAAACCCCTTTCAGCAGGGACGAAGCGAGAGTGACGGTACCTGCAGAAGAAGCGCCGGCTAACTACGTGCCAGCAGCCGCGGTAACACGTAGGGCGCAAGCGTTGTCCGGAATTATTGGGCGTAAAGAGCTCGTAGGCGGTCTGTTGCGTCCGCTGTGAAATCTCGGGGCTTAACCCCGAGCCTG
>PLDT01000242.1:0-8370 GCA_003136255.1 Actinomycetota bacterium | reverse complement strand
CCCGGCAGGCCGAGGCCGGAGCCCTGCGCACCGGCGGCGGGCAGCATCTGGATGGTCGCACCCAGCTGAGACTGAGCCATGCTCAGCGCCGCGGAGCGTAGCGGCGAGGTACCTGAGTAGCCCAGCCCGCCGACCGCCCGGTCGACGCCGGGAGCCGCGCTCACCTTGTCCTTCGNNTGCAGGACCCCGAACACGAACGCCAGGTACGAGCTGTAGTGGATGGCCCGCCAGCGCCAGGCCTTACCGTGCGCGGTGAACCGTTTACGCACGATGCTGGTCACGACAATTAGCAGAAGGAGATCAGACGCGATCGTGCCGAGCCCGATGTAGAAAGTCCGGTATGGCGACAGGAAAGGAATAAATGCGTCGATTACGTGGACCCGCTGCGCGAGGATCTCGGTCACGATGTGGATAATCAGGAAGGCCAGCGCGCCGAACGACACGGCCCGGTGCACGGCCTGGGCCATCACCCGGCGGCCTGGGGTCATGATGATGCGGTCGGTCGCCACCAGGCCGACACCGACCGACGCGGTCAGCCCGATGAGCGCGAACACCCCGGCGTAGAACAGCATAAAACGCTGCGTAGCAGCATCGATGTCCTGCCCTGGCTTGGTCATGACCAGGGTGAAGGCGATCACGACGAGGCCCGTGATCAGCGCCGTCATGATCTTCGGCAAGTGCTCGCCAACCGCTCCCCGCGTGCCCGAACGCACGCCCTGACGGCCGTGTGAACGGCCGGCGGTCGATGGCACGCTTATCCTCCTCGGGATCGTGATTAACGAGAGAAAGCCAATTGCGACGCCCGGAACGCTGGCGTCATCTCTGGTCTATATGTCGTGGAGTGCGACTATATCAGCGACAATAACGCTTTGACCACGAAATGATGTAGGAACGATTTCGCAGCCGGGCACCCGCGCGCCGGGCGGCCGGACGGACGGGTCTCGTCGGTCACGCCATCACGAAACTGAGGCGGCGGCGGTGCACCTGGGGCGGGCCCGGCTCCGGGCCGGGCGGCCGACGCCGCGAGGCAAGTGCTCCGGGCCCGGGTTGCCCGCGAACGAACCGGAGCATAGCGATATACGAGCACGTTCCTCCTTCGCCCTACCCCGCCTCCTTGCCTGTTATACCGCCCCCGACCGTGGCAGATCTGCCAAACCCGCAAGCTCCCTGCTTACGGGACTCTTGCGGGCAGCCAGGCCGCGCCGCCCATAATCGCCCACTCCGGCCGACCCGCCGGTTCTCGCCGCAAACCCGGCATGAACCTGTGAACACCGATCGCCTGGGCCGGGCACCGGCCATGCCTACCGGGGTAGTGACCGCTATGGGCGTCGGGACGGTAAGGAGCACGGCCCGAGCTCGGAGGGTCAGGAGCGCGGCCCGAGTTCGGCCGCGACCAGCTCCGCGATCTGGGCGGTGTTCAGCGCCGCGCCCTTGCGCAGGTTGTCGCCGCAGACGAAGAGGTCGATCGCGCGCGGGTCGTCGAGCGACTGGCGGACCCGTCCGACCCAGGACGGGTCGGTGCCGACCACGTCCACCGGGGTGGGGAACTCGCCGGCCGCGGGATTGTCGGCCACCAGCACGCCCGGCGCGGCGCGTAGCACCTTCCACGCCTCGTCCCGGCCGACCGGCCGGGAGAACACCGCGTGCACGGCTACCGAATGCGCGGTGATGACGGGGACCCGGACGCACGTCGCGGAGACCCGCAGCGCGGGCAGGCCGAGGATCTTGCGCGACTCGTTGCGGATCTTCAGCTCCTCCGACGACCAGCCGTCCGCCTTTAGCGAGCCCGCCCACGGGACCACGTTCATGGCCAGCGGCGCGGGGAACGGGCCCAGGTCACCGATCGCGGACCGGACGTCGCCGGCTCGCTGACCCAGCGACCGGGTGCCCGCGACCTTGTCCAGCTGCGCGTACAGCGTGTCGACGCCCGCCTGGCCCGCGCCGGAGGCGGCCTGGTAGGAGGCGACGACCAATTCCTCGAGCCCGAACGCCCGGTGCAGCGCGCCCACGGCCACGATCATCGACAGCGTGGTGCAGTTCGCGTTCGCGATGATCCCTTTGGGCCGGCGGGCCAGCTGCTCCGGGTTGATCTCCGGCACGACCAGCGGGACATCGGGATCCATCCGGAACGCGCCGGAGTTGTCGACGACCACCGCGCCGCACTCGGCCGCGACCGGCGCCCACTGCGCGGAGACCTCATCGGGCACGTCGAACATGGCGACGTCGATGCCGTCGAACGCGTCCCGGGACAGCGCGACCACCTCGGTCTCGCGGCCCCGCACGGTCAGCTGCCGCCCGGCCGAGCGCGGCGAGGCGATCAGCCTGATCTCGCCCCAGATGTCTTGGCGGGTGGACAGGATGTCGAGCATCACCGTGCCGACCGCGCCGGTGGCCCCGACCACGGCCAGCGCGGGCCGCCCGGCGGAGCCCGCGGCGCTCACCGGCCGGTCCCCCCGTACACGACGGCCTCGACCTGGTCCGAGTCGAGCTCGAACGCCTTGTGCGTCGCGTTCACCGCTCGGTCCAGGTCGTCCTGGTCCACGATCACCGAGATCCTGATCTCCGAGGTGGAGATCATCTCGATGTTCACGCCCGCCTCGGCCAGCACGCCGAAGAACTTGGCGCTCACGCCCGGGTGGGACCGCATGCCGGCGCCGATCAGCGACACCTTGCCGATCCGGTCGTCGTACAGCAGCGACTGGAAGCCGATGGGGTCCTGCAGCCGCTGCAGCGCGCTCATCGCGCGCTGGCCGTCGTCGCGCGGCAGCGTGAACGAGATGTCGGTCAGCCCGGTGGCCACCGCGGANNACGCCCACCACGGTGATCTTGGCTTCGCTGGGGTCGTGCGCTACCCCCGAGATGATGGCCTGCTCCATAGCGGTTCCCTCTGACTCCTCGCTCGCGTGCCCGGTGACCCAGGTCCCGTTCCGGTTGGTGAACGACGACCGCACGTGGATCGGTACCTCGTAGCGCCGCGCGTACTCCACGCAGCGCAGCATCAGCACCTTCGCCCCGCAGGCGGCCATCTCGAGCATTTCCTCGTAGCTGATCTGCGGGATCAGCCGGGCGGACCGCACGATGCGGGGGTCGGCGGTGAAGACGCCGTCGACGTCGGTGTAGATCTCGCACGCATCGGCGGCCAGCGCGGCGGCCAGCGCGACCGCGGTGGTGTCCGACGCGCCGCGGCCCATCGTGGTGACGTCCTTGGTGGTCTGCGACACGCCCTGGAACCCGGCCACGATGGGGATCGCGCCGTCGGCCAGCGCGCCGGCGATGCGGCCTGGCTTGATGTCGATGATCCGCGCCCGGCCGTGCGCGGCGTCGGTGATCACGCCCGCCTGGGAGCCGGTGAACGACCGCGCCTCCAGGCCGAGGGTGGCGATCGCCATGGCGAGCAAGGCCATCGAGATCCGCTCGCCCGCGGTCAGCAGCATGTCGAGCTCACGGGCGGGCGGCAGCGGGCTGACCTGCCTGGCCAGGTCCATCAGCTCGTCGGTGGAGTCGCCCATCGCGGATACGACCACGACCACCTGGTCACCGCTCTTGCGGGTGGCCACGATCCGCTGCGCGACCCGCTTGATGCCGTCCGCGTCGGCGACCGATGAGCCGCCGTATTTCTGCACGATGAGCGCCACGAACGGTCGTACCTCCCGGGTCAGAACGGACCTTGAGTTTAACTAGCCGACGTCGAGGCTGGCGTGCGCGACCACCGCCTGCAGCGCGCGCAGGGCGGCGCCGCCGTGGGTCCCCCAGTGGTTGAAGTAGGAGTACTGCCACCACCACAGCGCCTCGAGGGACCGTCCGGCCTGGTAGTGCTTGAGCCCGTGGATGAGATCGGCGGTGATCGCCGCGATGTCATCGGAGATCCGGAACGGCAGGCAGGCGGTGTCCTTGTACGGGTCGAACACCTCGGCGTACTCGTCCACGGCGGCCAGTCGCCGGGCCAGGCCGGTGCGCAGCGCGTCCAGGTCAGGGTCGGCGCCGACCTCAGGCTCCCAGTTCCCCGGCAGGATCACGTCCCGGCTGGCGCCCAGCTGCGCTCCGGCGAGCAGAATCTGCGACACCTCGAGCAGCAGCATCGGCACGGTCTCGTCGCCCCCGGTCCGGGCCAGCGCGTCCACGCCGTCGATGAAGTTCTTCACGTTCACCGCGATCTGATCCGCGATCGGCCGCCATTCGCCCCCCTGAGCTGGCGGTTCAGACATCAAGCAGTCTCCGTCCTTCGAATGCGCGACCCAGCGTCACCTCGTCGGCGTACTCCAGGTCGCCCCCGACCGGCAGTCCGCTCGCGGGCCTGGTCACCCGCAAGCCCATTGGCTTTACCAGCCTAGCGAGAAAGGTAGCGGTTGCCTCCCCCTCTAGGTTCGGATCGGTGGCCAGGATCAGCTCGGTCACCGTGCCGTCGGCCAGCCGGGTCATCAGCTCCTTGATCCGCAACTCGTCCGGGCCGACCCCGTCAATGGGGCTGATCGCTCCGCCGAGCACGTGATAGCGGCCGCGGAACTCGCGGATCCTCTCCACCGCCGCGACATCCTTGGGCTCTTCCACCACGCAGATCAGCGTCGGGTCGCGGCGCGGGTCGAGGCAGATCCGGCACTCTTCGCCTTCGGCCACGTTCCCGCAGGTCCGGCAGAAGCGCACCCGCTCGGTGACCTCGATCAGCGTATCGGCCAGCCGCCTGACGTCGGCCTGGTCCGTGGCCAGCAGGTAAAACGCGATGCGCTGGGCACCCTTCGGCCCGACCCCGGGCAGGCGCCCGAGTTCGTCGATGAGGTTCTGGATGACCCCTTCGTACACAGCAGGTCCTTGGTTCTAGGTCAGGGGGTTCTAGGTCTCCGGGTCATCGTCGTCGGCTGGCTCCGGCGCGTACGGGCCCGGGCCGCCGAGTCCGAGGCTGGACAGGTCGAGCCCGCCGGGCAGGTCAAGACCGCCTCCGCCGGGCATGCCCGGTATCCCGGGCATGCCAGGTATCCCGCCGCCCTGCATGGCCGCGGCGAACGGTCCCATCTGCTGCTGCTGGAGATTCTCGACCGCCCGGTACGCGTCGCGGACGGCCGCGAGCACGAGGTCGGCGATGGTTCGCGCCGTCTCCTCGGCGTCGTCGGCGTCTACCGCGGCCGCGGCGATGCTGAGGTCAAGCAGTTCGCCCTGGCCGTTGACGGTGGCCTTGACCAGCCCGCCGCCCGCGGTCCCGGTGACCTCTGCGTCGGCCAGCGCCTGCTGGGCGCTCATGAGTTGTTCCTGCATCTGCTGCGCCGCCGCGAACAGCTGCTGCATATCCATCTGGGGTTCCACATCGGCCTCCTACCCAGAGCCTACGACCAGCCCGCTGCGGTCAAGCCCAAGCGGGGCCGTGGCTCAGTCCTCGATCTCGCCGATCACCCGGCCGCCCAGCTCGCGCTGGATCAGGTCCATGCCGGTGAGTTCGGTCACGACGGGAGCCCGATCGCCGTCGGGTTCGTCGGGGGGCATGTCGTCGTCCGGCGGGAACTCGTCGGCCGGGAACTCGTCGGCCGGGGGCTCATCGCGGCGCGGCCGGGACCGGGCCGGGGTGGTAGCGACCGGGGTAGCCGCGCCCGAGCCGCCCGCGGCGCCCGAGCCGGCGGGCCGGGCCGGGCCAGCGCCCGGGTCGGCGCCCACCACCCCCCTGATCGTCACGTCCAGGCCGAAACGGGCGTTCAGCACGCGCTTGAGGATGGCATCGTGACCGCTCACGCCGAAGCCCTTCAGGTCTCCGTCTCTCGGAAACCGCAGGGTGAGGACCTTGTCCTCCAGGGAGAGCACGCTCGCGGTGCGAAGCAGCAGCCACGCCACCTTGCGCTCCTGCATGACCGCCTCGAGGACCGCGTCCCAGTTTTTCCGCAGCGAGTCGGCCGCGGACTGGCCAGGCGCCGGATCGGCGGCGGCCGGAGTGGGGGGCGCAGTGGCCAGCGGGGGGCTGGATGGCGCGGCGCTCTCGGCGGGCTTAGCGGAGGGCTTCCGGTCGGCGGGGGGAGGAACCCGGGGCCGTTCGGCCGAATCGTTGGTACCGGAGTGCGGCGGGGAGGGGGGTGACTGCGGCCTGGGAGCCGACGTGCCCCGGCCTCCGGACTCCAGCCGCTCCAGCCGGGCGAGCAGGGACTTCTCGTCGGTGGTGGCGGCGGGCAGCAGCACCTGCGCGCACATCAGCTCGAGCAGCAGCCGGGGGGAGGTGGCACCGCGCATCTGGTCCAGGCCCGTGCTGACGATCTCGGCCGCGCGGGCCAGCCCGGCCTGGCCGAACCGGCCCGCCTGGGCGGCCATCCGCTCGGCCCGGTCCGGGGGCAGGTCCAGCAGCCCGGTCTCGGCCGCGTGCGGCACGGCGGCCAGGATGATCAGGTCCCGGAACCGGTCCAGCAGGTCGGCGGCGAACCGGCGCGGCTCGTGCCCGCCCTCGATGACCCGGTTGACCACGCCGAACACCGCGGCGCCGTCGGCGGTGGCGAACGCGTCCACGATCTCGTCGAGCAGGCTCGCGTCGGTGAAGCCGAGCAGCGCCACGGCGCGCTCGTAGCTGAGCCCGGACTCGTCGCTCCCGGCCAGCAGCTGGTCCAGAATGGACAGCGAATCCCGGACCGATCCCGCCCCGGCCCGCACCACCAGCGGCAGCACCGCGTCCTGCACCGCCGCGCCCTCGGCGCGCAGGATGTCCTGCATCAGTTCCCGCAGGATAGAAGGAGGCACCAGACGGAACGGGTAGTGGTGCGTGCGGGACCGGATGGTCGGCAGGACCTTCTCTGGTTCCGTCGTGGCGAAGATAAACTTCAGGTGCGGCGGGGGTTCCTCCACCAGCTTCAGCAGCGCGTTGAACCCCTGCTGGGTGACCATGTGCGCCTCGTCGATGATGTAGATCTTGAAGCGCCCGGACACCGGGGTGTAGAAGGCCCGCTCGCGCAGTTCCCGGGCGTCGTCGACGCCGCCGTGCGAGGCCGCGTCGATCTCGATCACGTCGATGCTGCCCGGCCCGGACGGGGCCAGGGCGACGCAGGAATCGCAGACCCCGCAGGGGTCGGGGGTGGGCCCGTTGACACAGTTCAGTGACCGGGCCAGAATCCGGGCGCTCGACGTCTTGCCGCACCCGCGCGGGCCGCTGAACAGGTAAGCGTGGTTGATCCGGCCGGTGCTCAGCGCCTGCCGCAGCGGGCCGGTGACGTGGTCCTGCCCCTTGACCTCAGCGAACGTGGCCGGGCGGTACTTGCGGTACAGGGCCAGGTTGGACCCCGAAACCCGGGTTGCCCCCTCGCGCTCCGACGTGGCTGCGGCCATCAGCTCATCCTCACCGGTGATGGGAGGACCCCCCGCACACCCATCAGAGCCCGCGTACCCTTGCTGCCTTCCGGCCCTGGGGGGGTTGGCGGGATAAACGCCGTGCGGGGGGTCATCGGTCAGTGTAGTCAGCCGCGGGACCGGATGGTGCCGTAGCCGCGACCCGCGCTGGCCGCAGCCCGGTTCATCTGCTCCTTTATCTGCCCCGTTAGCCGGCCCTGGTTCGGGTAAGCTTCCCTGCGGAGGATTCGCCTAGTGGCCTAGGGCGCACGCTTGGAAAGCGTGTTGGGTGCAAGCCCTCAAGAGTTCGAATCTCTTATCCTCCGCCAGGTGCTCGTCACTGACCGCCAGAGCTGCCAAACGGCCCGCGGCCTGCACCCCCGCGACCCACGCGCCGCCTGCGTCAGATCGTGAACCCAAGCGCCACGACAATGACGGGAACCGCGATGTCCCACGGAGCGGTGTCATGATCGCCCTGCTGAAGCGCCGTGATCAACGCGAAGGTCATGGGACGTCCCGTCAGCCGAAGATCACCGATACGGTGTCGTCGCCCACGTTAGCGGTGTAGACGGCACCGGTCAGCGGGTTGACCGCCACCCCGACCGGGCCGTTGCCGACCGGGATGGTCGCGGTGATCGTGTTGGTCTGGCCGCTGATCACCGACACGGTGCCATTTTTGACGTTGGTGACGTAGACGGCGCCGGTCGGCGGGTTGACCGCGACCCCGGCCGGGCCGTTACCGACCGCGATGGTCGCGGTGACCGTGCTGGTCCGGCCGCTGATCACCGACACGGTGCCGTCCGAGAAGTTCGTGACGTAGACATCGCCCGTCAGCGGGTTCGCCGCCACCGCGGCCGGGCCGGTGCCGACCCGGATGGTCGCGGTGACGGTGCTGATCTGGCCGCTGATCACCGACACGGTGCCATCGGAGAAGTTGGTGACGTAGACATCGCCGGTCAGCAGGCTGACCGCGACCCCGTACGGGCTGGTGCCGACCGGGATCGTGGCGGTCACCATGCTGGTCCGGCCGCTGATCACCGACACGGTGCCACCGGAGAAGTTGGTGACGTAGACATCGCCGGTCAG
>PLDT01000640.1:0-21102 GCA_003136255.1 Actinomycetota bacterium | reverse complement strand
AGACCCGGCACGATCAGCCCGGCCACCGCGTCCAGGTAGTCCACCAGGTCACCCTTGGTCGCGCCCGCCCCGTCGAACAGCGGCTCATCGAGATGGGTCAGCGCGACCCCGTCCCGTTCCGGCGTCGTCATGGCTCCCGTATACCCCGTTCCGCCGCGAAACACCAAGTACGGTGAGATCCCACGAAGACGATAACCGGAGGGGACCGGACCATGGCGTTCAGCGGCTGGCCGGAAGAGGCGCTGGATTTCTACGACGGGCTCGCGGCGGAGAACACCAAGTCCTACTGGACCGAGCACAAGGCGGTCTACCAGGACAAGATCCTGCGCCCGATGACCGAACTAACCGAGGAACTCGCCGCCGAGTTCGGCGAGCCGAAGATCTTCCGGCCCTACCGTGACGTCAGGTTCAGCGCCGACAAGACGCCGTACAAGACTCACATCGGGGCCGTGGTCGGCGGCACCGGCTACCTCCAGCTGTCCGCCGAGGGCCTGGGCGCCGGGGCCGGCTTTTGGCAGATGGGACCGGACCACCTGGCCCGCTACCGGGCGGCCGTCGCCGACGACGGCCCGGGCGCCAAGCTCGAGGAGATCATCGCCGAGATCGAGCAGGCCGACGTCACCGTGCACGGCCACGGCGCGCTCAAGTCGGCGCCCCGCGGCTACCCCGTCGATCACCCCCGGATCGACCTGCTCCGCTACAAGGGCCTGACCGCCTGGAAGCAATGGCCCGTAGAACCCTGGCTGGAAACGCCGGCGGCTAAGGACCGCGTCGTCTCATTCTTCCGAACGACCCTGCCCCTTTGCTTCTGGCTCACCGATCACGTAGGCGGCCCGCAGTGAGCGAACCTGACGATTCCCTCCGGGTTTCCGACGCCGAGCGCGACGTCGTGCTGCGCACGCTGGGCGATCACGCCGCGGTCGGCCGGCTGACCCTGGACGAGCTCGAGGAGCGATCCGGCCGGGCGCTGGCGGCCAAGACCCGCGGTGAGCTGGCCACCCTGACCAGCGACCTGCCGCGGGAGGCGGGCCCGGCCAGCGCGCCGGCCCCGGTACCGCCCGCGCCGCGCAAGCCGGTGCGGTGGATGGTCGCCATCCTGGGCGGCTCGCACCGGCGCGGCCGATTCCGCGCCGTGGGCAGCATCAACGCCGTCGCGATCCTGGGCGGCGACGAGATCGACCTGCGCGAGGCCGAGATCGAGGGCGGCGAGCTCACCCTCAACCTCGTCGCCGTCCTGGGCGGCGAGAACATCTACGTTCCCGACTCGGTCGAGGTCGAGGTCGGCGGCTTCTCCCTCATGGGCGGCCATGAGGAGATCGGCACCGCGCGCCCGCCCCGGCCGGGCGCGCCGGTCATCCGGATCCGCGCGTACAACCTGCTGGGCGGCACCTCGGTCTACCGGCTCCCGCCGCAGGCCCGCGGCGTGAGCCTGTCCGAAGCCCGCCGCCTGGCCAAGTCCGCCGAGCGCGGCGAGCTGCCGCCCCCGGACTGNNCCCGGCCCGAGGCAGCCCAGCGCCGCGAACGCTCAGGATCCTCCGCAGGAAGTCACGATCGTGATCGTCCCGCCCTTGGCCGGGATCTGGGTGCCGTTGGCCAGCAGCACGGAGGTGGCCCCGTTCGTCGTCTGGAGTGTCCCGCAGTACGCGGCCGACGGCGTGACCAGGACGGCCGACGGGGCGGGGGACGAGGCCAGCAGGCTGAAGGCCAGGATGGCGAACGATCCCGCCACGGCGAACAACCCGCCGATGCCAGCCGCGACCATGGCCACCCTTAGCCGGCACCGGGCGGTCCTGGCCCCGTTGAGCGCGAGGTCGGCCATCTGCCGTCCGGTTAGCGGCTCGTCTACCTCCACCGTCGGGAAACCATTGGCCGCGAGGTAGGCGAACACCACCGCGCACAGGCCGAACGCCCCGGCCACGCCCAGGACCACCACGGTGATGACTTTCGCGGTCAAGGACGGCAGGCTGGCCAGCGTGGTGGGGCCCACGACGAAGCCGACCGTGGCGTAGGCGCCCAGGAACGCGGTGATCCCCGCCTGCCATTTCCCAGCCGAGGCCTGGACGACGTCTAGGACGTTGCGGTGTGCGTCGGACGCTTTGGAGGCCCAGTAGACGGCCTCGTCCTGCTCGTTAGCGAGCGCGCTGGTCATCGCGGATCGTTCCCTTCGGCAGATGCAGGTAAGCCCAGTAGCCGCAGCCGGACCGGCCGGATGGCGGCTGGTGAAGGTGTTCCTGGCCGCAGCGGCACAC
Source organism: Actinomycetota bacterium (assembly GCA_003136255.1). Lineage (GTDB taxonomy): Bacteria > Actinomycetota > Actinomycetes > Streptosporangiales > Streptosporangiaceae > Palsa-504. Next base: position 18,853 of record PLDT01000640.1, on the reverse strand, counting down.
GATGACCTCGACGAGCTCGTTCGCGTCGTACCGGGGCTCGGTCGTGTACGAGACCCAGCCCTCGACCGCCTGCGGCTGGGCCGTGTCGGGCGTGGCCGGAGCCTGGGGCGGCGCGATCTGCTGGATATAGGCCACGCTCGGGCCGCCCGTGCCGGTGACGGTGGCCCAGGTCGTCGGGATGAAGAGGTTGATGCCGTCCTGGTGCGGACACCGAGGGCACGGGCCGAACAGGACGACCCCCTTGTAATAGCGGTTGAATTTCATCTGCAGCCGGATGGCGCGATCGACGAGCTCGGGATTGTAGGCGCAGAAGTCGCCTTTCGGATCATCCGCGGCGTGCGGGACGACAGGCTCCGCTCGGTCTGGATCAGTAAACGGCTCGTTCTCAGGCATAAGGTCCCACCCCTCGATAAGGCGGGCCGACTGCCCCGGCGCGCCCTTATACGAGTCTGACGCCCAGGCGTGCCTACGGGCCAGAGATGCCGCGCACGTACGCGAATTCACTCTCGTACACGTGCGCCGACTTGACCACCATCAGCAACCGGCCTACCGGATGCCCTAGCTCGCGAGCGACATGATGCTGCAGCGAGGCCAGCTCGACCAGGTTGCCGTAGCCCTTGGCCCCGAAGTCGATGCTGTGCGCGTAGCTGACCAGTTCCACCGCCCCGCCGGGCAGCCAGAAGTCCAGTAGGCTCACGCACGGGATGTAGCTGGTGTCGGTCCCGGGCTGGAACGTGGTGATGGCCGCCGAGCGCGTCGCCGGGTCCCGGCGCAGCCGGTCGATGACCCAGGCCACCTGGTCGCGCCCGGAGTGCTCGTAGTCGAACAGCCGGGTCGCGTAGCTGTCCGCCCCGCCGAGTTCGGCGACTGCCGAGTGGTCGGTGAAGTTGGCGTGCATCCAGGCCAGCCGCTCCGGCTCGGCGTGCCGGGCGATGATCTCGTCCGCCGGGTCAGGATGCTCGACGGCCAGCGTCACGTGCGAGATCTCGCGCACCGCCAGCCCGTCGTACCTGCTGGCCGTCCCGTCTGCCAAGATCCGCTCCGCCACCCCCAGCCACGCCTCCCCGATGGTCGTCGTGTGCAGGACCTGCGGCTCGTCCCCGGCCAGTGGTACGGTCACCCCCGCAGCCTACGCACCAGGGAGAAGCCGCCATGTCATCCACCGCGATCGCCGTCATCGGCTCCGGCGTCATCGGGCGCACCCTCGCCACCCGATTCGCCCAGTCCGGGCACGCCGTCACCTTCGGCGCCCGCACCCCGGAGAACGCCGACCTGGCCGCGTTCGCGCAGCAGATCGGCGCCCGAGTCACCGACGTCGGTACCGCGATCGACGGCGCCGACGTCGTGCTGCTGGCGATCAGTGGCGCCGCCATGACCGAGGCCGTCCCGGCCTTCGGCGCCCGCTTGGGCGGCCGGATCGTGATCGACGCCACCAACCATGTCGGCGGCCCGTCGCTGAACAGCCTCGCGGCGCTGGCCGAACACGCGCCCGCGGCCCGGCTGTACCGGGCCTTCAACAGTTTGGGCTGGGAGAATTTCGCCGACGCCCGTTACGGCGAAGAAACCGGCGACCTGCTGTATTCCGGCCCGGAAGGCGAATCGCGGGCTGTCGTAGCCGAACTGATCGGTGCCACCGGCCTGCGCCCGGTCTGGGTCGGCGACAACGACAAGGCGCAGCTCGTGGACAACTTCGTCGCGCTCTGGTTCACCCTCGCCTTCGACCGCGGCTGGGGCCGCAACCTGGGCTTCAGGCTCCTCACCCGGTGACAAATCCGGTTGTGCCGACTGTGGCTGCGACGGGCCCGGATTCCGCCGCGCCCGGCGAGCCGGCCCCGAAGCACGGAGCCCCGCCTAGCCCATGAGGCCCGTGTGTCTTATGGTGCGTCAGCGCATCACAATGTGGCCGGCCCGCAAAAGATCTTGGAGGATTCGGGCTTCGGGGAGCCGTTTGTGCACTAGAGCACCCGAAATCCTCCCTTAAGCCCGAATCAACCACGTAAATATTCACTCCTTCGCATACGCATTCGATATTGTTGCGTATGGGGTTAATGGGGCCAGTGAGCGACGGTTCCCGCGGCGTGGCCCGTCTTAAATGGCCGTCACGCCGCCGGCTACGTCCCGAACTCCGCCCTGACCCCGAGCAGCCGCACCGCCCGCCGCCCGGTGAACCGCTCGAGCGCCGAAAGCGCCGCCTCCTCGATCACCGTCGCCTCCGAGCTGGGCGAGGCCAGTGTCACCCCGTGCGTCTGCGTAATGAACGGCGCGTACCGCACCTTCACCACCACCCGCACCGCCGGCCGCCCGTCAACGACCAGGTCCGCGGCGAGCAGCCCCGCGATCCGCGCCACCTCGGCCTGCACCTGGGACCAGTCGCCGATGTTCTGCTGGAACGTCTCCTCCTTGCCGTGCCCGCGGGCCACGTACGGCGAGTCGTCCACGTCGGCGTCGCCGCGGCCGCGGCCCAGCAGCACCAGCCACGGCCCCGTCATCGGCCCGAACACCGCGGCCAGCGCGTCCGGGTCGGCCGCCGCCAGGTCGCTGACCGTGCCGATGCCGAGCCCGGCCAGCTTCTTGGCCGTCTTGGCGCCGATGCCCCACAACGCGTCAGTCGGCCGATCACCCAGAACCGAGAACCAGTTGGCCGACGTCAGCCGGAACACCCCGGCCGGCTTGCCGAACCCGGTAGCGATCTTGGCCTGCAGCTTGTTCTCGCCGATCCCCACCGTGCAGTCCAGCTGGGTGGCCAAGCGCACGTCAGCCGCGAGCGTCCGCGCGAACGCCTCCGGATCGGAGGTCTCCACGCCCAGGAACGCCTCGTCCCAGCCGAGCACCTCCACCACCGCGCCGCTGGACCGCAGCACGTCCATCACCGTCGCCGAGACCTCCTCGTAGGCTTCCCGGTCCACCGGCAGGAACACCGCGTCGGGCAGCCGCCGCGCCGCGGTCCGCAACGGCAGCCCGGAGTGCACGCCGTGCTCGCGGGCCTCGTACGACGCCGTGCTAACCACGCCCCGCTTGGTCGGGTCGCCGTCGCCGCCCACCACCACCGGGCGCCCCCGCAACTCGGGATGCCGCAGCACCTCGACCGCCGCGATGAACTGGTCGAGGTCCGCGTGCAGCACCCACCGGGTCACGCCCAAGTCTTACCCGGTGAGCGCCTGGTGACGAACCCCCGGGGTCGGCCGAGTACGTTTCATGCCTGCCGCACGGCCTTTGTCGGGAATGTTCCGGCCTCACCTTGCGCAAACTTCTCGTTTGCCTAGGAATACCCGCGTAACGTACTTCCCGCGGCCGGACAAGCGGAGGATGATCGGCGGCATGCGCACCGGTTTCATTGTCGACGGGATTGACAATGCTGAGTTCACCGATCATTGACCTTGCTATTGGGCTGACGTTCGTGTTCGGCGTTACTGCCGCGCTCGCCTCTTTGGTCACCGAGTTCATCGCCCGTTTCCTCGGCCTGCGCGGAGAGTACCTGCTCAGCGGCCTCCGCGAACTCGTCGACAGCGGCGAGAAGCCCACGGTCCTGACCAATGCGGCGACGGACTACGACACCATGCGGACTTTGATCACGAGCCCGGCGTCTGACGCCCCGAAGCCGTCGGTGACCGCTGCTCTGCTCGGGGGCCCGATCCTGGGCAATCAGGGCGTCGTCGGCACGCTCACCAGCCGGAACCTGACGCTGGATAAGGCGATCGGGACGAAGGACGGTAGCCTGGCCAAAATAACGTCCGCATCCGGGAGCAAGCGGTCTGACCTCAGAAGCCTGCCCTCGTATATTTCGTCGAGGTCTTTCGCCGACGCCGTCATCGACCTGGTGGTGCCCAATGCGCAAGGGCAGACCACCATGGCTACCATCCAGACGAACATCGGCAAACTCCCCGACCCATTCAAGACGTCGCTCGGGGCGCTCGCCAAGAATGCCAACGGTGACGTCACCAAGTTCCGCACGTCCGTCGAGCAGTGGTACGACGACCATATGGACCGCGTGTCCGGCTGGTACAAACGGCGCACCGCCTGGATCACCCTCGTGTTCGGGGCCATCATTGTCGTGCTGCTCAACCTCAATGCCCTCAGTATCGGGCGCACGCTTTACACCGAGAACGCGGTCAGCGCCGCCGTCAGCAGCGTGGCGGCGAAAACCACGCCTTGCACCACGGTGAGCCAGGATTGCCTGAGCACGCTCGACGGCGACCTGTCGGCCGCGGCCTCCTCCGGCCTGCCGGTCGGCTGGGGCACCGTCCGAGCCTGCAAGGAGCAGGGTGTGCACTGCGGCTGGTGGCAGCAGCGCGGGATCCTCAGCCCGTCCGGCAGTGTCGGCTCGCAGGCCGCGCAGGTGCTGGTGGTCCTGCTCGGCTTTCTCGTCATGATCGTCGCGCTGCTCCCTGGCGCCCAGTTCTGGTTCGGCCTGCTGAGCAAGCTCGGCACGCTGCGGTCCACCGGCCCGAAGCCCGCCACGGCCGCAAGCACCGCCGTCAGTCTGACCGTCAGTCCGCCGGCTGCGGCCCAGGTCTCATCTGCGGCGCCGAATCCACCGGACTGACACCGGACTGACACCGGCCTGCGCGGCCTGGTAACCGCGGCACCCGCCACGGTCCGTTCGATAGAAAATTGCTTTTGATCTGACCAGACCCGGTCCGAAACAATGACCTGGTGCTGCTGACCATCACCACCACCCGCGCGCCCGCGACGGACCTGGGGTACCTGCTGCACAAGCACCCAGGGCGGCTGCAGACGTTCAACACCGCGGCGGGTGCGGCGCACGTCTTCTACCCCGAGGCGAGCGACGGGCGCTGCACCGCCGCGCTGCTGCTCGAGGTCGACCCCATCGCCCTAGTCCGCAGCAGGACGAGCAAGACGAGCAAGACGAGCAAGACGAATACCAGCGACGGCGAGCTCGCGCAGTACGTCAACGACCGCCCGTACGCCGCCTCCAGCATGCTCGCGGTGGCCCTCAAGGAGGCCTTCCGCACCGCCCTGACCGGCCGCTGCGACGCCCGGCCCGAGCTCGCCCAGGACAAGATCCCGCTGGAAGTCCACGTGCCCGCCCTGCGCTGCCGCGGTGGCACGGAGCTGGCCAAAACCGTCTTTGAGCCCCTCGGCTGGACCGTGACGGCGCAAAACCAGCCCCTCCAACCGCAAGAGTGGGGCCCGTCGAACTACCTGGATCTGCGCCTGACCGGCGACCTGCGGCTGGCCGACGCGCTCAATCACCTGTACGTCCTGCTGCCCGTGCTTGACGACGCCAAGCACTACTGGGTGTCCCCCGAGGAGGTGGACAAGCTGATCCGGGCCGGCGGCGACTGGCTGGCCGCCCACCCGGGCCGCGACCTCATCGCCCGCAGGTACCTGTCGCACCAGACCAGGCTCACCCGGTCCGCCCTGGCCCGGCTGGCCGAGGCCGATGACACCGAGCCGGAAGCACTCGACAACGCGGTCAGCGACGAGGAGGACACTCGCAAGCCGCTGGCCGTCCAGCGCCGCGAGGCCATCCTGGCCGTCCTGCGCGAAGCCAGCGCCCGCACCGTCGGCGACTTCGGCTGCGGATCAGGCGTGCTGACCAGGGCCCTGCTCGCCGAAAACCGCATAACAAAGGTCGTCGCCGTCGACGTGTCCGCCCGGGCCCTGCAGCTCGCCGCCCGGAACCTGAACCTGGACCGNNTACCGCGACGACCGGCTGGCCGGACTGGACGCGGCCGTGCTGATGGAGGTCATCGAGCACGTCGACCCCGAGCGCCTGCCCGCCCTGGAGCGCGCCATCTTCGGCTTCGCCGCCCCCGCCGCCGTGCTGGTCACCACCCCGAACGCCGAGTACAACCCGCAGTTCGCCACGCTCCCCGCGGGCGCGAAGCGCCACCCCGACCACCGCTTCGAGTGGACCCGCGCCCAGTTCCGCGCCTGGGCCGAAAACACGGCCCGCGACCACGACTACCAGGTCCGCTTCCTGCCCGTCGGCCCCGAACACCCCGACGCCGGCTCGCCCACCCAGCTGGCCGTCTTCACGAAGGCGAAACCGTGACCGAGCTGAGCATCCCCGAGCTGAGCCTGGTCCTGCTGGTCGGCGTGACCGGATCGGGCAAGTCGACGTTCGCCCGCGCGCACTTCAAGCCAACCGAGGTCATCGCCTCGGACTTCTGCCGCGGGCTGGTCGCCGACGACGAGAACGACCAGGCCGCCACCCCGGCCGCGTTCGAGGTGCTGCGGTTCATCGTCGGCCAGCGCCTCAAAGCAGGCCGCCTGACCGTGGTCGACGCGACCAACGTGCAGCCCGAGGCCCGCCGCGACCTGGTCCTGCTGGCCCGTGAGTACGACGTGCTCCCGGTGGCCATCGTCCTGGACCTGCCGGAGCGGCTGTGCGCCGAGCGGAACGCCCACCGTCCTGACCGCGACTTCGGCCCGCACGTGATCCGCCGTCAGCGCGGCCAGCTGCGGCGCCATCTCAAGGGCCTGGGCCGCGAGGGGTTCCGCACCGTCCACGTGCTGCACACCCCCGACGAGGTACAAGCGGCCACGATCACCCGAGCCAAGCTGTTCAACGACCTACGCCACGAGAACGGCCCCTTCGACGTCATCGGCGACGTGCACGGCTGCCGACCCGAGCTGGAGCAGCTACTGGACAAGCTCGGCTACGCGATCGACCGCGACGCCGCCGGCCGCCCGGTCAGTGCCAGCCACCCCACGAGACGCGCGATCTTCCTCGGCGATCTGGTCGACCGCGGCCCCGACACCCCTGGCGTGCTGCGCCTGGTCATGGGCATGGTGGCCGCCGGGACCGCGTTCTGCGTGCCGGGCAACCACGAGGCCAAGCTGCTCAAGGCGCTGCGCGGCAAGAACGTCAAGCGCAGCCACGGCCTGGACGCCTCCATCGAGCAGCTCGACGCCGAGCCCGAGGAGTTCCGCGCCCAGGTCGACCGGTTCATCGACGGCTTGATCAGCCACTACGTGCTAGACGGCGGCCGCCTGGTGGTGGCCCACGCCGGCCTGGTCGAGCGCTACCACGGCCGCGCCTCCGGCCGGGTCCGCGAGTTCTGCCTGTACGGCCAGACCACCGGCGAGACCGACGAGTACGGCCTCCCGGTCCGGTACCCGTGGGCCCAGGAGTACCGCGGCCAGGCCCTGGTCCTCTACGGTCACACCCCGGTACCGGAGGCGGAGTGGCTGAACAACACCTTGTGCCTGGACACCGGCTGCGTCTTCGGTGGCCGTCTTACCGCCCTGAATTATCCCGAACGGACCCTGGTCTCAGTCCCCGCCACCCGCGTCTACCACCCCCCGGCCAAGCCCTTCCCAACCCCCGCGCCCTCCGCCGAGGGCCCCGCCCACCGCGAGCCAGACGTCCTCGACATTGGCGACGTGTCCGGGTCCCGTGTCATCGAGACCGCATACCTCCCGCGCGTCGGCCTCCGCGAGGCCCACGCCGCCGCCGCGCTCGAAGTCATGAGCCGGTTCGCCCTCGATCCCCGCTGGCTCCTATACCTGCCGCCCACCATGAGCCCCGTCGCCACCTCCACCCGCGAGGACCTGCTCGAGCACCCCGAGCAAGCCTTCGCCGCCTACCGCTCCGACGGCGTGCAGGCCGTCCTGTGCGAGGAAAAGCACATGGGCTCCCGCGCCGTCCTCCTGATCTGCCGCACTCCCGCCGCGGCCCACTCCCGCTTCGGCGTCCCCCCCATCCCACCAGCAGCGCAAGCCACCCCCGCCTCGCCAGCAGCCCAAGCCACCCCCGCCTGCGGTGCCATCTGGACCCGGACCGGCCGTCCGTTCTTCCCCGCCGCCCTGACCGCGGAGCTGGCCGACGGGGTCCGCGCCGCGGCCGAGCAAGCCGGGCTGTTCAGCGAGCTGGACACCGGATGGCTGCTCTTCGACGCCGAACTCCTGCCCTGGAACGTCAAGGCCGGCCAGTTGCTCCGCGACCAGTACGCCGCGACCGGCGCCGCCGCCCGGGCCTCGCTGCCCGCCGCCGTCGCCGCGCTGGAGCAGGCCGCCGCCCGCTCGCTCCCCGCCGACGGCCCGGCGGTCGACGCCCTCCTGAACCGGACCCGCGCCCGCCTGACGAACGCCGCCGCGTTCACCGCCGCCTACCTCCGCTACTGCTGGTCCACCGACGGCCTGTCCGGCGTGCGCGTCGCCCCGTTCCAGGTCCTCGCCACCGAGGGCACCGTCTACCACGAGCGTCCGCACACCTGGCACCTGGACGTCGCGGACCGGCTGGCCGCCGCGGCCCCGGACCTGATCGCCACGACCCGGCGCCTGCCCGTCGATACCAACGATCCCGCCTCGGTCGCCGCGGGCACGCAATGGTGGGAGGACCTGACCGCCGCCGGGGGAGAGGGCATGGTGGTCAAGCCCGCCGCCAACCTGACCCGTGGCCCCGGTACCGCCGAACGCCCCGGAGCCCTGGCCCAGCCGGGCCTGAAGGTCCGCGGCCGGGAGTACCTGCGCCTCATCTACGGCCCCGACTACACCGAGCCGGCCCACCTGACCCGGCTGCGCCAGCGCGCCCTCAGCCACAAGCGCTCCCTCGCCCTGCGCGAGTACGCCCTAGGCCTGGAAGCGCTGGACCGCCTGGCCCGCGGCGAGCCCCTGTGGCGCGTCCACGAATGCGTCTTCGCCGTCCTAGCCCTAGAATCCGAGCCCGTCGACCCCCGCCTCTAACCGGCCCGTCTGCTGGCCCCGTCCGTTAGCGTTGGCATGTGACCGTCATCGGCGTTCCCTACCACCTGGACGAGTACCTGCCCGACCTTGACCTCACGCCCGAGCCCGCGGAACTGGTCACCCCCGAGCTGCCCGCGGGCGAGATCTGGTCGCGGCTCGCCGTCCTGTACGCCGCCGTGGCCCGCTCCGTGACGCGCGGCCGCGGCGACGACGGACGCCCGGTGGTCGTGGCCAGCGGGGACTGCCTCACCGCGCTCGGCACGGTCGCCGGGCTGCAGTCGGGCGGCGCCGACCCGGCGATCGTCTGGTTCGACGCGCATGGTGACGTGCAGACGCCGGAGACGACCTCCTCCGGCTACCTGGCCGGCATGTCGCTGCGCCTGCTCACCGGGTACCGCCCGGAACTTATCGCCAGCCGGCTAGGGCTCAGGCCGGTGCCCGAGGACCGGATCGTGCTGGTCGGCGCCCGCGACCTGGACCCGCCCGAGGCCACCTACCTGGACCAGGCCCCGATCCGCCGCTGCCAGGTCACCGACCTGCCCGTCGCCGAACTCCCAGACGGCCCGCTCTACGTGCACGTCGATCTCGACGTGGTCGACGGCGCCCAGCTCCCCGGACTGCGTTACCCCACGCCGGGCGGCCCGGACATCGGACAGGTCGCCGACGCGCTGAGCCTGCTGCTCGGCACCGGCCGCGTCGCGGCGGTCGGCATCGCCTGCAGCTGGCTCCCCGGCCACGGAGCCGCCCGCCTCATCGCTCCGTACCTGGAGATCGCGCTAGCCAACGCCTAAGCGGGGCTTATTCCGCGTAGGTGCGCATCAGCCGCAGCGCCGTGGCGCCGTGCGGTCCGGTGGCCCTCAGCCGCGACGAAGCAGGCGCGAGCCGACGCGCCGCGACCCGGCAGAAATCACCCGCCGGACCCGCGATGCCCGACTCGGCCTCCGCCGGGCCGAACTCCCACACCGCCTCGCCGTCCGGCGCGACCAGCTCGCACCGCACCGGCGTCGGCGGCTCCCCGGCCAGCGTCATCGCGTACGGCAGCGTGCGATGCGCCAGCCAAGCCACGTGCCGCAGCCGTTCGGTGTCAGGGAACTCCACGCCGAACGGCCCGGTGATGTCCAGGCCGTGCGCCCAGTGCTCAGCCAGTCGCGTGGTGGCCAGCGTGGCCGGCTTGACCGGTGCCGCCACCCACGCCAGCGCCCGGTCCGGATCCGCGCCCCGCAGCGCGTCCAGCGCCGCTCGCCGGGCCCGCTGCCACCGCCCGAACACCACGCCCGGCCCCGGCCCGCGCTCCGCGCTGACCAGGAAAGCGACCCTCTCGTCCACCGTCCCGCCGCCCGTCCGCCCCGGGCCGGTCCGCAGGTCGCCGCCCGACGCGCTAACCACGACCGATTCCTCGGACTGGGCCAGATGCAGCACGACGTCGGCCACCGTCCACCCGGCCGCTCCCGAAGCCGACATCCACTGGGCCTCGTCCAGCCCGCCCAGGATGCCTTCCAGCCGTTCCTGCTCCGCGGCCAGGTCGTCAAAGACCGTCATGCCCAGGACTATCGCACACCAGCGTCGCGACAAACATCGCCCGCCGTGGGTATTAATTGATCATGAACGCGAGCGTTGCCGACTACGCCGAGCACCTCACCGAGGCGGACCTGCGGCTGCTGTCCGCCGTCGCCTCCGTCGCTGACGGCGCGCCACCCGCGCCCGGCGGCGCAAAACCCGGACTGGCCAGCGACCGGTCGGCGATCGAGGCTCTGCTCGCCGATCCGCGGGTGTTCGAAGCCGTCTTCGGGCGGGCCGCGGTGGCGGCCGGCCAGGCCGTCCTGGTGTCTCCGTTCCTGGCCTTCGGCGTGGCGGTGCACCGCGCGGCGGCCGATCTGTCCGACCTGGATTACCTGCCGGAAAGGTCGGGACGCCAGCGGGTGCCCGTATTTGACGCGCCTGAATTGCGCGACTTCCTCGGTTCCGCGGCCCGCCGGCTGTTCCTGGCCGAACTGCTGGCGTCCTTCACCCGAGTGACCAGCGGGCGTTACCGGGTCCGGTCCGGCGGGCGGTCGCGCACGCGGAGGTTCAGCGAGCTCGACCCGGTACGGCTGGCCGGGATGCTTGAGGCGGTGCCGGAGGAATCCCGGCCCGGCATCTACCGCAGGCTCGGCGACGTCTCACTGTTCCTGGCGGGCGTGTTCCCCGACTACGCGGCCGCCCACGCGTTCGGTCCGCTGGACGCCGGCCGGCTGCTGCGCTCGGCCCGGGTTCCGTCGGGCGAACGGGACGAGCTAGCCGCCGCCCCCGCCCTCGAACTGCTGGAGTACCTCGGCGCCCGGTGGTACCGCGCCGCGCTGGCGGCTGCCCCGGTCCGGACCGCGAACCTGGCCGTCGTCGGCGAGGTCGCGGCCCGCTTCCGCCAGGCCAGGCGGATCCTCAACCACCTGGCCGATCGCTACCTCCTCGGCCCCGACAGCCCCTGGTTCGCTCAGCCCGGCCCCCCGTAATCGCGGGACCCGCGCGGGCCAGGCCCGGGCCCTCACCCGTCCCATTAACCTCACTAGCGCTTGTTCCGCTCACGTGTTCGATCTGACGATCGTTTATTGTGGTTGATTCGGGTTTAATGGTTGATTAAGGGGTCTACAGGCCACCGGATCCACCACGGAGCCCGGATCCACCACAATCTTTCCCGGATGGAACGCCCGGTTGCGCCACACGGGACACGCAGACACCACCCGCCACACCGAAGACTGTCGCGCTGAGGCGGCAACCCATCAGCAAGCAAGAGCCGTCAGGTAGTCACGACGACCGGTTGGGCGCCCGCTACTGGCTCTGCTCACATCGAAATCCTGATCCTGCCCCCTATTGGGCGCAGTGGAAATGGCCGCGGCGGAAATTATCCGGAATAGAACACGCTCACCGGGTATGACGTGCTGAAACGCGGAGCGGAACCGGACCTGGTGCCTTTTTGGAAACCGCCGAACATCAGCGCCAGCACCACCAGAACTACGATGAGGATCAGCACCCACATCAGGCACCCGCCGGCCCGGGATCGCGGACGCCACCGGCGTCGCGGACCCTGGTTCCAGTTCTCGTAGCTACTGGAGGGGCGCCGCCTGCGGGACCGGAACGGGCTCATGCCCTCACTATTCCCAAGCCGACGGCGATATCCCGGGTCGGCCGGATTATCTCCATCTGCGGGGGTACATCGTTATGCGGCGGCAATGACGGCGTACCTACCGGACCTCGGATGTGACGGAACGGCTGATGAATAGGTTCACAGAAACCACGCGGGAAACGACGGAAAGACGCGAGCCGCGCGAAGTGCGGATCGTGATGCCGCGCCTGCCCGGGACGGGACGAGCGGGCGGGATCGTGGCCGCGATCGTCGCCGTCGTCGTGCTCATCGTGGTGCTGTCCGCGGTGCACCTGCTGCCCCAGCTGCGCAACCCCTTCGGGGAGACCACCACCGTTCGCAGCGAACCCGTCATCCTGAAGTCCATCACCGAGCTGAGCCGCTACGAGGCGGCCAGCGGCTCGTTCGAGGTCGTGGTCGACCTTACCCAGCGCACCTCACTGCTGCCGTCGTTTCTCGCGGGCAGCGAGACGCTGTTCATCGGCCAGGGCACCGACATCGCCTACGTCGATTTCTCGCAGCTCAAAGGCCAGGCCATCCAGGTCAATGCGAACCGCACCGAAGTGACAGTCAACCTGCCGAAGGCCCAGCTAGAACCCGCCGTGCTCAACGTCTCGCAGTCCTACGTGTACGCCCAGCAGCAGGGCCTGTTCAACCGGATCGGGAACTTCTTCTCCGGCAACCCGAACAGCCAGCAGCAGGTCTACATCCTGGCCCAGCAGAAGATCGAGACCGCCGCCCAGCAGAGCCCGCTGCTGAGCCAGGCGCAGAAGAACACCGAGGGGATGCTCGACGGTATGCTCGCCTCCCTCGGCTTTACCCACGTCAGCGTCACCTTCGGCAGCGCCCAGTCCAGCTAAAACAAAGGCCAGACCAGGAAGTTTGCGTTAGAGCGCGCTCTAACTCATAGGCTCGAAGTCGTGACCACCTGGACCATCGGCGAGGCCGCCGAGAAGTGCGGCCTGTCCCAGCACACCCTGCGCTGGTACGAGCGCATCGGCCTGCTCGCGCCCGTCGAGCGGGGCAGCGACGGCCGGCGCCGGTTCAGCGACCGTGACCTGGACTGGCTGTCGACGATCACCAAGCTGCGTGCCACCGGGATGCCGGTGCGGGACATGCAGCGCTACGCCGAGCTGGTCAGGTCGGGCGCCGGCCAGGCCGAACGCCTCGAGCTGCTCAAGCGGCACCGCGAACAGGTCCGGCGGGCGATCGCCAGCCAGCGCGAATGCCTGAAGCTGCTCGACGCGAAGATCACCCACTACGCAAGCGACCTGAAACCGCAAAACAAATCCTGAAGCAAAAGGAGCACGTACGCATATGCGCACCACCAAACTCGGCGATCTGACCGTGTCCGCCCAGGGGCTGGGCTGCATGGGGATGAGCGAGTGGTACGGCGCCACCGACTGGGACGAGTCGATCGCCACCATCGGTCGCGCCCTCGACCTGGGCGTGACGTTCATCGACACCGCGGACGCCTACGGCGCCGGCCACAACGAGGTCCTGGTCGGCCGCGGCATCGCGCACCGGCGCGACGAGGTGCAGCTGGCCACCAAGTTCGGCATCGACCGGTCGGGCGGCGATGCGCACCGCGTCATCCGCGGCGAGCACGACTACGTGAAGCGGGCCTGCGAGACGTCGCTGACCCGGCTCGGCGTCGAGGTTATCGACCTGTACTACCTGCACCGCCCGCCGCAGACGGCCGAGATCGAGGAGACCGTCGGCGCGATGGCCGAGCTCGTGGCCGAGGGCAAGGTCCGCTACCTGGGCCTGTCCGAGGTCAACGACGACCTGCTGCGCCGCGCCTACGCCGTACACCCGATCACCGCGGTGCAAAGCGAGTACTCGCTGTGGACCCGCGACCTGGAAACCGAGGTCCTCGGCGCGATGCGCGACCTCGGCGTCGGCCTGGTGCCGTACTCCCCGCTCGGCCGCGGCTTCCTCACCGGCACCGTGGACCTGAGCTCGCTCGACGCCAAGGACTTCCGCCGCCGCAACCCGCGGTTCACCGGCCAGGCCGGCGAAGCCAACCAGGTCATCGCCGACGCCGTCCGCGACGTAGCCGACGCCCAGGGCGTGGCCCCCGCGCAGGTCGCCCTGGCCTGGGTCTACGCCCAGGAGGAGCGCCTCGGCGTCCCGCTGGCCCCGATCCCGGGCACCAAGCGGATCAAGTGGCTGGAGCAGAACGTCGCCGCCCTCGACATCACCCTGACCCCCGACGAACTGGCCATCCTCGACCCGCTCGGCCACCAGGTAGTCGGCGCCCGCTACTGAAGCGCAGGGCCAATACCGCGACACGCCGAAAAAGTCATCCGGGTTCACGAATTATCCGGACTTGACGCAAATAATGCTGCTGTGGATCCACGGGGAAGCCTCAGTGTTCCGCGCCGGGCCGGCGCCTACCCTGGCCACCCCCAGACGTCCGCTCGGCAGTACAGGTTCCGGCGCGCCGTGGTCCTCGTCGCGGTGCTGTCGCTGGTGGCGCTGATCGCGGGCTGCCTGAGCCGTTCCGGGTCGGCGCCGGCCCCGCTTCGCCTGGCGTGGGCCTTCTCGCCCGCCTCGAATACCGTGACGATCCAGGTAACTCCGCCGGACGGAACGGACGGAACGGCCGGCCGGCAGCTTCTGGCCCAGAGCCGGCTGGCCGTATCGGAGCACGGCAACGGGCACACCGAACGCTGGTCCGCGGCGGGCGGGACGATGCAGGTGCCGGTGCCCGCGGGCGACCGGACCAGCCTGCTGGTCCAGCTCACCGGTCCGCAGCCGCTGACCAGGACGCTCACGGTCAGCGCCCCACGGGCGCCGCGGATCCTCACCTCCGGCGCCAGTTCCGGCCGGTGGCTGGTGTGGACGTCCGACCCGCTGCGGGCCGGCCCGTCCCGGGCGCTGTGCGGGACCGACAAGGTCAGCCTGGTGGCACCGCAGCAGCTCGCGGTGTCCGAGAGCGCGGCCGCGTGCCAGGCTCAGCTGCAGCTCACCGGACAAGACGGCGAGCAGGCGGTCGTCCCGATCACGATCCCCGCCCTGTCCAAAGCCAAGGCGCGCGCCGTCTCGGCGGCCCAGCTGTACTGCTTCGCGAACCCCGCCGGGCGGGCCATCTACATCACCATCGATGACGGCTGGACTCCCAGCACGGAAGTGCTGGACCTCATGCACAAGACTTACCTGCCGATCACGGCCTTCCTCATCGCCGACGCCGCCAAGGAGCACCTGAGCTACTGGAAGGCCTTCGTCGCCGCGGGCGGGCTGATCGGGGACCACACGGTCTCCCATCCCTACCTCACCAAGCTCACCCTGGCGAAGGCCACCACCCAGTGGAGCCAGGCCCGGACGGACCTCGGCCGGTGGCTGGGCCAGACCCCCGCCATGGGACGCCCGCCGTACGGCGCCTTCGACCACACGGCAGAGGTGGCGGCCGCCCGGGCCGGCCTCACGGCCCTGGCGGGCTGGAGCGCCACCATGTCAGGCAACCGCATCCAGACCTGGAACGGCAAGCCGCTGACCCCGGGCGAGATCGTCATCCTGCACTGGGTACCCGGGCTGGGCCACCAGCTCACCGCGCTCCTGGCGGCGATCCGGGCCCTGCACCTGAACCCGAAGCCGCTGACGCTGGCCAGCTTCACTGGAATCACCCCCCAGCAGCACTCCCTCGACGGCGACTGACCCGGCCGCAGCCAGACCCCTGGACGTCCAGTCTGACATAGGTAAGACTGGACGGTATGTCGTACATCGAGATCCTGATCCTGCGGCGGCTGCGGTCCGGCCCCGCGCACGGGTACGAACTGCGCAAGCGTGTGGAGCAGACGACCGGCGTCGTGCTGCACAACAACTCGCTGTACCCCGCCCTCAAGCGGTTCGAGGAGGCGGGCGCGGTGACCAAGACCGCGCAGCCCCAGGACGGCCGCCCGCCCCGGCTGGTCTACACGCTGACCGACGTAGGCCACGAACTCCTGCATGACATGCTCGCCGACTTTCCCCCTGACCATGCGGCTGATGACCGCGAGTTCCTGGCCCGTCTCGGCCAGTTCTCTCTCCTCAATTCCTCCGAACGGGCCGTGGTCCTAGCCGCCCGCACCCGCGCCGTGCAGTCCCAGCTGGCGCACCTAAAGACGATGCTCGCCCTAGCCACCGAGCACGCCGAGCGCTGGGGCGAGCTAGCCACCGCCGAACTCATCCGCCGCCACGAACACGAACTAACCTGGCTGGCCACCCTCGACCACCTCGCCGCCCACCCGGCCCCAGACCCCAGCCTGGCCCCAGAGCCCAGCGCGCACCCCGCCCCGTGACCGCGCGCGCCGAGCTGTCCTCGCCGCAAGACGCGGACCCCGCGCGCCCGCCCCGCCTCGGCCCGCTGGTCCAGTACGCGCTGCTGGCCGGCCCGCTGCTGTCCATGCTCGACTCCAGCATTGTGAACGTGGCGGTCGAGCCGATCGCCCGCGAGTTGCACGCCGGCCTGAGCACGGTGCAGTGGACGGTGAGCGGCTACCTGCTCGCCCTCGGCGCCGGCCTGGCCGGCACCGCCTACCTGGCCCGCCGGTCCGGCACCCTGCCCGTGTACCGGGTGAGCGTCATCGCGTTCACCGTCGCCTCCGCGCTGTGCGCGCTGGCCCCGGACGCCGCCGTGCTGGTCGCCGCCCGGGTACTACAGGGCCTCGTCGCCGCGCCGCTGGTGCCGCTGGCCATGAGCATGCTGCTCGGCCGGGCGACCGGCGCCGCCCGTTCCATCTCCCCGGCGGCCGGCATCATGCTGTTCCTCGGCCCCGCGCTCGGCCCGACCGTCGGCGGAGCGCTGATCGGTGCGGTCGGCTGGCGCGCCATCTTTCTCATCAACGTCCCGCTCGGAATCCTGGCCGCGCTCGCGGTCCGGCTCGTCCCGCCCGGCCTGGCCCCCGGCCGCACCCCGGGAGCCCGGTTCGACCTGCCCGGGCTGATCCTGCTCGCGGCCGGCCTGACCGGCCTGCTGTTCGGGGCCAGCCAGGGCGCCGCGTCCGGCTGGACCTCGGCCGCCACCCTGATCCCGCTGGCCACGGGCGCGGCGCTGCTGGCCGGTTACATCCGCTGGGCCCCGCGCCGCGACCAGCCCGCGCTCGACCTCTCGCTGGCCCGCCACCCGGTGCCCGCCCTGTCCATGGCGCTGTCCGCGCTGGCCTCGGTGGTGACCTGGGCCGCGGTGTTTCTCCTCCCGGTCTTCGTCCAGTCGGTGCAAGGCCGCAGCGCGCTGGCCGCAGGCCTGACCCTGCTCCCGCAAGGCCTGATCACCGGCCTGTCCACCGCGCTGGCCCCCCGCCTGCTCACCCGCCTCACCATCCGGCTCACCGTGCTGGCCGGGTTCGCCATCCTGGCCGTAGCCAGCCTCGCCCTGTTCCTGGTCACCGCCACCACCCCGCTATGGCTGATCGCCCTCATCCTGGCTGTCCGCTCGGTCTCCATCGGCCTGGTCATCAACCCGCTCCTCCAGGCCCTAACCGAGCCCCTCCGCCCCGACCAGCTCAACGACGCGAACACCCTGTTCAACACCTGCCAGCGGATCGCCGGGTCGTTCGGCATAGGCCTGCTCGCCGCCCTGTACGCCACCCAGTCCCGCACCCACGGCCCCGTCCCCGCCCTGCACCTGGTGGGCGCGGTCCTCGCGGTGATTGCCGGCGTCGCCGCCCTCGCCGCCCTGGCCCTCCCCGCCGTCCCCAACACCGCCCTATCCAGGGACTAGCGCCCCGCCCCATCGCCAGCCTCACCCAGCGCCCGCAGGTCGGCGGCCAGGTTGTTCGCCGACTGCAGGGTGTTGGGGTGGTCGGCGCCCAGTACCCGGCGGCAACGGTCGAAGGTGTCCTGGCCCAGGTCGCGGGCTGCCTGCACCTCACCCAGCCTGTGCAGGTTGAGGGCTAGGTTGATCGCGGAGGCCAGGGTGTCGGGGTGGTCCTCGCCTAGTACCCGGCGGCGGCGGTCCAAGGTGTCCTGGTCCAGGTCCCGGGCCGCTTGTACCTCGCCTAGTCCGCGCAGGCTGATGGCCAGGGTATTGGCGTACACCAGGGTGTTCTCGTGGTCCTCGCCTAGCACCTGGCGAGCGCGCGCGGCGACCTCCTGCGCCAGGTCCCGGGCCTCGACGTAGCGGCCCAGGTTGTAGAGCGCAAAGGCAAGCTGATGAGCCATCGACAGCACGCTTTCCTCGTCACCGCCCAGGCGCTCGCACCATCGCGGGTGGAGGCTTGCGGCGAGGTCGTAGCTGCTGCGGATGTCGCCGCGGGCGAGCATGTACCAGCTCGCATAGCAGGCCAGCCAGCGCATGTTAGGGCTGGTAGTGGCGGCGAGATCGGCGGCCAGCACATGGGGCATCAGCTGTGCCCACCGCGGCCAGGTGGCCGGATTGCCCGGGTCGCCCGGATTGCTGGTGCTCAGGATCGCCTCGGCTCGCTCCCTGGTCGCGGTGGCCTGCTCGGGGGTGAGACGGTCGCGCAGGATGGCCTGGATCAGCCGGTGCATCTGCAACCCTCGGTGGTCCAGCCGGGCCAGCGCGTGCCTGCTCACCTGGGCCAGGGTCTGCCGCCACGCGATCGGGTCCGCCGCCCGGGCCGCCAGATCGGCGGGCAGTTCCTCCGCCGCGCCGGTGAACAGGTCCACCGGAACCGGCTCGGGGGCTAGGAACGCGCACAGACCGGCCAGCTCGGCGGCGGGCGGATCATCGCGGGCGAGCTGGTCGGCGGCTAGACCAGTCGCGGCGGCCAGCGACATAGGGTACGACCCCGGGCGGCCCTGGTCCAGGATCTCCCGCGTCCGGGTGCGCAGCAGCCCCAGGTACTCCGCGGCGTCCATTCCCGTCTCGGCCATGTACTCGGCCGCCTGCGCCAGGGCCAGCGGCAGGTCACCCAGCTCGGCGGCCAGCCGTCCGGCGGCGGCCTCGGCCAGCTCGTTCACCTGGCCCGTCAGCAGCGTGACCGACTCGTCCCGGGCCAGCACGTCCACCTCGACCGGCGCCGCGATCTGAGCCCACCGGCGCTCGCGAGAGGTGATCAGCACGTGCCCGCCGCCCGGCAGCCACCCGGTCAGGTCCTCCGGAACCTGGGCGTTGTCGAACACCAGCAGCCACCG
>PLDT01000451.1:0-2692 GCA_003136255.1 Actinomycetota bacterium | reverse complement strand
CCGTCCCTCACGGGATCAACCGCTGATAGCGAGATGGCCTCCTCCAGGCCGAGCAGCTTGCGCACGATCGCGGTCCGGTGCGCCCACGGGCAGGCCCAGGAGATGTACAGATGGTACCGGCCGGCCGCAGCCGGATACCCGCTGGAGCCGTCCGCGGTGATCCGGTCACGGAACGGGTAGGCGGGCCGCACGAACTCGCCAGTCGCTGGCTGGGGCTGCTTGCGCCTGAAGTCGCCGTAGTCGCCGAACGTCGCGAAGTCGACCGGGCTTGCGCCGCCCGCCCGCTGAGTGGTGGTCATGGCGGTTAGAACCCGGCGCAAGCGGCGGCCATTCCGTGCCGCGGCGGCGGATGGCGTCGCGTAACGGGCGGTCCAGAGGATGTGAGTGCCGATAACTGGAAGCGGCCCAGGTGAGCAGGTCGGCGGCGTTACTGCGGGCCGGTCGTCGCCCACGCGCTGAGCAGCATGGGAGTAGCGCGTACCGCTTGGCTCCGTTGCCCGTCGTCCCTCAGCCGTTGCTCAAGCGTCTCCATGCCGATCTCCTCGGCAGTGGCCACTGCGGTGCCCACGATCAGGGGCGCGGCAACACGCATGGTCTCCACCAGGAAGGCGATACCGACCTCGTCGCCGGGCCCGAAGTGCGGCTGGACCCCGATCATCCCCAGCGGCCGCAGCCCCGCCTCTTGGAGGATCGCCCACAGCCGGGGGCCGAGCATGGACATCCCGGCCTTCGCGAACGCTTCGACCACCCAGGATTTGCCCTGGGTACCAAACGCGGTCTCTGGCAGCGACCGGATCGTGGAGAGATCCACTTCTATCGGCACGACCAGGCCGCCAGGGCGCAGCACCATGGCCTGCCGCCGCAGCAGCGCGGCCGGGTCCGGAACCGTCCACAGGACCAGCCGCTCGACGATCGCATCGAACGGCCCGCCCGGGGCCGGGTCATTAACGTCGCCCTGCACGAACTGCACCTGCGCCAAGCCGCGCTGTCCAGCCCGCAGCCGGGCCCGGGCCAGCGCATCCGGCGAGCGATCGACGCCGACCACGGAGCCATCAGGTCCCACCAGGCCGGCCGCCACGAACGCCACGTCCCCGGCCCCGCAGCCCAGATCCAGCACCCGCATGCCGGGCCGGATGCCCGCCTCGGCGAGGATCATCCGCGTCGCCGGGGCCAGCGCTCTGCCCTGGATCTCAAGGCGGCCCGCCTCGTCTTCACCGACACCGCTGCCGAACTGGTAGCCGGAGTCGCTGTCACCCATCGTGTTCCCGCCCTCGCCAGTTCTGCGGGATATGACCGACGTGGAGCTGGTGGCGGCTGATGAGTTGCGCGGCAAGGTCGCCGCGGAAGGTGATGCCGTATTTCGCCTGGACAGCCAGGGCCTGCGCCGGTGAGGTGACGGCCGCCAGCTCGTGATAATAGGGCTCAAAGCCGCCGGGGCTAGTGATCTCCAGCACCAGGGCGGGGGCGCTGCCCGGGTTCCAGAAGCCGTGCGGGACACCGCGCGGCTTGACGACGTAGGTGCCCGCGGGCGCCTGGATGAACTCGCCGCCGATTTCCAGGTGCACGGTACCGGAGACGACGTAGATGCACTGGTCCTCGTTCGCGTGGGTGTGCGGCGGGATGAGTTCGCCGGGCGCGAGCAGTCCTTCATGGATGCTCGTGGTCCCGCCGAGCAGGCCGGCCGAGACCCGGTGCCGCAGGCCGGGCGCCCCCGGTGGCGGTTCGGGATGGATGACGGTTGCCGAGCGTGTCATGGCGATCTCCTCGCTAGTGCCGGTCGCTAGTGATAGTCACTAGTGATGAGCACTAGTAGACTACGCCGGGTGGCCCCTGTCAAGCCCTCCGCCCCCAAGCCCAGCCGCCGCGAGCGGGCAGCCGAGACCCGCCGCAAGATGCTCGATGCCGCCATCGCCTGCTTCGCCGCCGACGGCTACGACGGAACCACCATGGCGAAGATCGCCGGGCAGGCCGGGGTGGCCGTCCAGACGCTGTACTTCACCTTCCACACCAAGGCGCAGCTCCTGAAGGAAACCCTCGACCGTGCCGTGCTGGGCGACGGCCCTCCCATCCCCCCGCCGCAAACCCCGTGGTACCAGGCGATGCGGGCGCAGCAGGCGATCCGCCCGGCGCTGCAGCACCTAGTCGGCGGCGTGAGCCAGATCCTGCAGCGGGTGGCACCGCTGCGCCCGGTATTCGAGGCCGCGGCAGCTGAGCCCGGAGTCGCCGAGGTATGGGCCAGCGCCGAGCACCTCCGCCTGGACGGCTACCGGGCCATCGTGGAACTGCTCGCCGCCAAGCAACCGCTGGCAGCAGGCCACACCCTCGACAGCGCAACCGACGTTTTGTTCGTCCTTCTCGGTCCCGACACCTTCCGCGCCTTCACCCACGGCCGCGGCTGGCCGCTTGACCAGTGGAAATCCTGGGTCACCACCGCCATCGAACAAGACCTGTTCACCTAGCCAGCATCAGGCCCCGCCTGAGCAAACGCCGCAACGGCTGGGCCGGTAAGGGGAAGGCCGGCCGGGGGCGCGGGGACCACGGCCGTTCGGCGTCATGAAAATAGTGGGCGCGGGCGCGAGGCTGGCGCCTTTCCGCCGGCCGGGGCGCGGGCCGGTGCCTGGCGTCAGTCGGGCTGGAGGGCCTCGCGCAGGTCGTCGAGCAGGTCGTCGCAGTCCTCGATGCCGACCGACAG